>JALHRH010000520.1 GCA_022841565.1 Mycobacterium sp.
ACCCGTGACGATCCAGCCGGTCAAGATCAGTTTCCGGGAATCGAAAGCTGCGATCGAATCGGCGGACATTGTCGCTCTCCAGTCGAGGTGGTGTTCGCCTGTCGATGATAGCTCGCCCGTGCGGTTTCCCCAATGCCATCCACCGAGGAAACCGGCTCGCTGCTGTTGACGGCCATTCCCGCAGGCTAAAATCATCCGGCCAACTGATCTTGCAAAACCCTTGTTGATCGCCGCACGTTCCAGGCGGTTTCTCCAATGAAGTTCGCGCCCAATCGCATCGTGCGGTGGACTGTGGCGGCGCTGGGAGCGTTGGTGCTGCTCGGCGGAGCGATTTCAATGCTGGGCTGGGTGTTGGACATCCCCAGGCTCGCCGACTGGGATAAAACCGGCATTGCCATGCAGCCGAATGCCGCAATTGCGGCCATTCTGTCGGGGCTGGCACTCTGTTTGCGATCAGCGGGGTATTTGCGTCCGGTGTGGCTGCTGGGTTTCGGAGTCGCCGCCCTAGGCGCGGCCACACTCACCGAACACCTGACAGGAGCCAACTTCGGAATCGACGATCCGCTGCTGTTTGGGCGCACGTGGGGAGGCGCCGGCACCGTTTCCCCTGGCCGAATGGGCATTCCGGGGTCCTTGTCCTGGATTTTGATTGGGACCGGACTACTAGCGGCGGGGCGCGTGACACGCGCCTCGGCGGCGACTTCCGCGTTGGGAATCATGGGCCTAGTGCTGTCGGGGCTCTCAATCGTAGGCTATTTGTTTGGCGCCGATACGCTCTACGCGGTGCCGCAGGTAACGGCCATCGCGCAGCAGACTGCGATCATAATTTTCGCCGCATCCATGGCCCTGGTCGTCGCCAACCCGGACGGCGAACCGTTTCGAACCGTGCTGGCCGACTCCGCCGCCGGCGATATCGCGCGTCGCGCCTTGCCGCTGATCGTTCTCGTTCCGGTGCTGCTGGGCTTGTTGCGGGTGAAGGGGCAAGAGGCCGGCCTCTACGATACGGCCATGGGTACGGCCATGCTTGTGCTCGCACTGATCATCCTTCTGTGCGGCGTCCTGTGGTGGGGACTGGTTGCGGTCCACCGTCGCGAGCGGGCGTTGGCCGTGCTCGAGGAAACCCGCGTTCGCGCCGATGTCGTCCTCAACGCCGCGCGGGATCAGTTCCATGTCGTCGACCGCGATTGGCGCTACCTGTTCGTCAACGAGCGGGTCGTCGAGATCACCGGCCGGCCGCGCGGAGATTTCATCGGCCATACCTTCTGGGAAATTTGGCCGCAGGTCGGCGGCACGCCGCTGGAAGCGGCTTTGCGGCGGGCGATGGAGCAGCGCGCGTTTGAGACCCTGGAATTCCATTTTGCCCCCTGGGACCGCTGGTTCGATTGCCGCATTTACCCGGCGGCCAACGGCGGCATCTCGCTCTTGGCTCTGGAAATCACCGACCGCAAACGGGCGGAACAGGCCTCCGAACAAAGCGCCGACCGCTTCCGCAGGGCCGCCGAAGCCGTCAACGGCATCATCTACGAATACGATCTGCAAACCGGCGTGGTCGAGCGGACCCGCGGCCTAAAAGAAGTCCTGGGGTACCGACCCGAAGAGATTCCCGCCGACTCGAAATGGTGGTGGAACCAGATCCATCCCGACGATTTGCCGGATACCGCCGACGAGCAGCGGCTTCTCGCCCGAGCGGGCGACCGGATCGTGACGGAGTACCGGGTCCGGCACAAGGACGGCCGCTGGCTGCACGTGGAAGACCGCTCCGTCGTGATGAAAGACGCCGCCGGACAACCGCTCAAACTGATCGGCTGCACGGTGGACGTTTCCGACCGCAAGCGAGCCGAAATCGACGCGCGGCGCCGCTCCGAACAAGTGCGCAGGCTGGCGGAGGTCGCCGCCCGACTGAATACGCTGCACGACATCCCCTCGATCATGGGCGTCGTCAACGCGGAAGCCCGCGACATTATCGGGGCGCACCAGTCGGTCATCAGAATGGCGGTCGGCGGCGACTGGGGACGGTCGCGGGTCGTGACGTCGCTTTCCGACAAGTACGCCGCCTGGCGTCGTTACGAAGAACCGCCCGACGGCAGCGGGATTTACCGGCTGGTATGCGAAACCGGACAGCCCATGCGGCTGACGCAGGCGGAAGTGGTCGCGCATCCGGCCTGGAAAGCGTTTGGCCGGCACGCCGACCTGCATCCTCCGCTGCGCGGCTGGCTGGCGGCCCCGCTCACGCGGCTGCCCGACGGCAATCAGGGGCTAATCCAGATGTCGGATAAGTACGAGGACCGGGACTTTACCGCGGATGACGAATCGGTCCTGGTGCAGCTTGCCCAAATGACCTCCGTCGCCTTGTCGAACGCCTGGCTGCTGGACGAGCTGCGCGCCGCCGACCGCCGCAAGGACGAGTTTTTGGCCACCCTCGCCCACGAGCTGCGCAACCCGCTTGCTCCCATCCAGAATTCCTTGGAATTGATGAAGTGCGCCGACGCCGACGCCGCCGAGGTCGAGCGATCCCGCGGTTTGATCGAGCGCCAGATTCGCCACATGGTGCGGCTGGTCGACGACCTGCTCGACGTCAGCCGGATTACGCGCGACAAGCTCGAGTTGCGCAAAGAGCCGGT
>JALHRH010000521.1 GCA_022841565.1 Mycobacterium sp.
CTACGAGGACAAGGCGCCGTATGCGTTCACCGGCACCGTCAAAGCGGTCATCTTCGACCTCATGCCGGTCGCACCCGAGACCGAAATGGCGTTGCACGAACACGCCTCGGTGCAAGCCGTGGGGCGCGGTGCCGCTGGTTAGCCCGCGGCGCCGAGCAGGTCACTCAGACCGTGCTGGATCCCGGCATCGATTTGCTCGTTCGGAGCGCCTCGGGGCTGCAGCGTGATGTCGCTGTCGCAGCTGCAGCTCAGCACGCTATACGGGCTGGGATCAGCGATGGCTGAGTCAGCGGTCGCCACCGCGGCACTCAGCGCGATTGCCACGCCGAACAACACTTTTGTGATCACTCATCACTCCCCGGGAACTTCGGTATCGAGAGTGTATGGGCTCAACGTCGGACGCGCGTTACGGCACAGTTAATGTTTGCTAGCCCGTCGAGTGATGCCTAGGGCAGTATGCGGCGACGCTCACCCCGACGAAGTAACCGGCGTGATAGCCGTCCAGGTTGCTGCTACCTGTCACCTCGTTAGCGACATCGGCCTTCTGCCTACCAGAATCGAGTTCATTGCACACCTGATGTGCAGCCGCGATGGCGGCCTGCGGTGACCCGAAGTTAATGGCATGGGACTGTAGAGCATTCAGGAATTGGCCATCGACGCCGTCGGCCTGCGCGGCGGGTGCCACCGACACCGTCGTCAGCCCGAGTAACGTCGCCATCAGGCCGGGGCCCACCAAGAGTGTTGGCCGGAGGTTGCGCGCGCGTGTGGGACAGACGGCCATCGCTGGAACCTCCCCGCTGACAAGTGTGACGTAACAGAATGCTTACATCGCGATCATCGCACGTAACGACCGAGGATAGATGACATCTGTTCGATGGGTGACGGTGGAGGTGCGAGCTGTCCAGACCATGAACCGATGGCGAACTGCGGCTGAAATCATCGAATCTGGATGGGTTGCGGCCCGGTTGGGCACCAGTCCCGGCGGTCAGAACTTGTTACTATTGCACGTCTGCGAACACAGACCGTGGTGTAACCAGTATCCGTCAAGGAAATGAATTGGTCCTCAATCGGTTTGGCGTCGGGCTGACCGTTTTGGCCCTCGGCGCGGCGACGCTGTCGGCATGTGCGGGGGAGAACAACCAAGCCCGAGGCGGCGCAACCAGTACGGCGTCGCCGGTGAGCAGGGATTGCGGTAGCTCGTCGACGCTGCGGGCCAGTGGCTCCACGGCCCAGGGGAACGCTATGGCGCGCTTCGTCAAGGCTTTCGAGCAAGCCTGCCCCGGACACTCGTTGAACTACACCGCCAATGGATCCGGCGCCGGCATCAGCGAATTCCTAGGAAGCCAAACCGATTTCGCCGGTTCCGATTCGCCGCTGAGCAAGAACGACTACGTCAGGGCGCAGCAGCGGTGCCAGTCGCCGGTGTGGAACCTGCCGGTGGTGTTCGGGCCCATCGCCATCGCCTACCACCTCAGCGGCGTACCGTCGTTGAACCTCGACGGACCGACCGCGGCCAAGGTCTTCAACGGCGGCATCACCAACTGGAACGATCCTGCGATCCAGGCGCTGAACGCGGGCGTGCCGCTGCCGGCCCAGCCGATCCGGGTAGTGTTCCGCAGCGATGAGTCCGGTACCTCGGCGAACTTTCAGAGATACCTCGATACGGCCGGCAATGGCGCGTGGGGTAGAGGTGCCGGAATGGCTTTCAACGGCGTCGGAGAGAGCGCCGCGGGCAGCGACGGCGTCGCCGCGGCCGTCGCGAACGCCGAAGGGGCGATCACCTACGTCGAATGGTCATTCGCTCTCGCACAGCACCTGGACGTAGCCAGGGTTATCACCTCGGCTGGTCCGGACCCGGTCAGCATCGACGCGACCTCGGTGGGCAGGACGATTTCGGCCGCCTGGTTTGCCAGGGAAGGCAACGACCTCGCCTTCGACACGATCTCGTTCTACCGGCCGAACCAGACCGGTGCCTACCCGATAGTGCTCGCGACGTATGAGATTGTCTGCTCGAAATATCCCGACGCGCAGGTCGGTGCGGCCGTCAAGGCGTTTCTGCGCAGCGCCACCGGCGCCGGTCAGGCCGGACTCACCGACCACGGGTACGCGCCCGTCCCCGAGGAGTTCCGGCCGCGCTTGGCGGCGGCGATCGACGCCATCTCATGACGCCGACTACGAAGCGGTGACGCGCAATGTTCCTGGGTTTTTCCTCTCAAGGACAACGCAATGTTTCGCAAAAATTTGTCTGAGTTGACATTGTGTATGGCATGGATTTCATCGGACTGCCACCTGAGGTCACCTCAGCGCTGATCCACTCCGGGCCGGGAGCGGAACCGCTGGTCGAAGCCGCCCGCGCGTGGCAACGCTTGGGCTACGACCTGGAGGAGTCAATTCGCGCTTATGCTCCGGTGCTGTCGTCGGTGGCTGAGGCCTGGCACGGGCGGGCGTCGGCCACCATGATCGAAGCGGTGCGAACCTACCTCACCTGGGTGGGTGGCACCGCGCAGCAGTGTTTGACCCTGGGGTCGGCGGCGCAGGCCGCCGCCGGTGCGTTCGGGTCCGTGCTGGCCGCCGTGGTGCACCCCTCGGCGGTCAGCAGCAACCGGATCCAGC
>JALHRH010000522.1 GCA_022841565.1 Mycobacterium sp.
CTTCCGCCCTACTCGCCGGAGTTGAACCCCGTCGAGAATGTCTGGCAGTTCCTGCGCCAGAACTTCCTGAGCAACCGTGTCTTCGACACCTATGACGCCATTGTCGACGCCTGCTGCGAGGCTTGGAATGCCCTGGTTGCAGTGCCAGATCGCATTCGCACCATCGCATCAAGGGATTGGGCTGGAACGGTCAAGGCGTGAGTCGCTTAGTATGAGTGCCAGGAACGGACTTCGAAATGTGTCGGGGAAGGGACGGTAACCATCGGGTCCAATCCGAACATCCTGGGCGTGACAGTTTGGGGGGACCCTCTATGCCCACCAACCGCGTCCAACAGGATGTCCAACGTCAGATTACGCCAGGATCACGAAAGGCATTGATTTCAATAGAAAGATCGACTAGGCTTTTTGGTACGATAAGCGCTTCCAGCGCTTCACTTGGAGTCAAAACGTCCGTGAAAATAAGAAATTAGCGCGATCCGAGATTCCAACCTTTCCCCGACTGTAGGTGAGCCTGCATAGTCAATTCGGCTAGCATAGCCAACCGCACGGTGACGCTGTCCAAGTCTATCACGCGCTTTAACGGACGGCCGTGCCTACGCATGGTGCGAGTGTTTAAAATCAGCAGACTGGTTCTGAATGCCATGTCACAACTCTTTGTTCGTCGTTCTCCTACTTGATTAGCCAGGCATCGGTGACTGCCGTGTTCCCATTTAGCCTCACAAAGCCCTCCACGGTACCAAAATTTGTATCAGTATTAAGCGCGACGAAGGTATTCCCGTTGCTCTGGTATGCCCTAATCTGACCAGAGGCAGAGAAATTGTTGGAACCGATAAACGTAAAGTTGTCGTTTCCCGGAACTAGGTCATTTGCGTCAATCTCGGAGAAGTCGAGGCGGTCCCCGGAAGCACCATCAAAATCCGTAATGGCATCAGAACCCAGCTCACCAATTGAGCGCCAACCAAATAGATCTCCTCCTGCACCGCCGGTCAGCGTATCATCGCCAAAGCCACCAATCAGCTGATTGGCCCCGGAGTTCCCAATCAGGATATTGTTCAGTTCATTACCTATGCCCTTCAGGTTAGACGTCCCTAGGAAGGTCAACCGCTCAAGACCAATGCCGAGCTCGAAATCCATAGAGGCTCGAACGAGATCGGTGCCCGCCCCTGGTGCCTCGATGATGACATCACCGGCGTTGTCCACCGTGTAGGTGTCGTCACCCAGGCCACCCGCCATCGTGTCCGCGCCGGCGCCACCGTCGAGATTGTTGTTGCCGCTGTTGCCGGTCAGCATGTTGGCAAGCGCGTTGCCCTGGCCATCCAGGTTCGCGGTCCCCAGCAGTTCCAGGTTCTCGACGGTGTTGCCGAGGATCAGCGAGATCGAACTGCGGATCGTGTCGGTGCCGCCGCCCGCCGCCTCCGTCACCTTGTCGCCCAGGCTGTTGACCACATAGATGTCGTTCCCGGCGCCGCCGGTCATGTCATCGTCACCTGCACCGCCATCCAGCAGGTCATCGCCGTTGCCGCCCAGCAGCACGTCGTTGCCATTCAGCCCGAACAGCGTGTCGTTGCCGTCCAGCCCGATCAGCGTGTTGATGCCGTGGCTGCCGGTGATCACGTTCGCCAGCTTGTTTCCCGTCCCGGAGCGATCCACGGTATCGACGCTGCCGATGTAAAGCCGCAGGTCCTCAATGTTGTCGCCCAGCGTATAGGTCGCCAGCGCGGTCTCCACCCGGTCGGTGCCCGCATTCGCCGCGTCCGTCACCAGGTCGCCGGCGTTGTCCACGACGTAGACGTCATTCCCGGCGCCACCCGCCATCACATCAGCCCCGGCGCCACCATCCAGGCGGTTGTCGCCGCTGTTGCCGGTCAGCTTGTTGGCCAGCGTGTTGCCGGTGGCGGTGGTGTCATCCGTGCCGGTGAGCGTCAGGTCCTCGACGTTGTTCGACAACGTGTAGCTCACCGAGGACTGCACCAGGTCGGTGCCGGCATTCGTCCCTTCCGTCACCACATCGCCAGTATGATCGACGATGTAGGTGTCGTCCCCGGCAGCACCGATCATCGTGTCGGCGCCGGCCTTGCCATCGAGGCGGTTCGCCCCGGCATTGCCCTCGATCCGATTGTTCGCAGCGTTGCCGGTGCCGTCGATCGCCGCGGTGCCCAGCAGCGTCAGGTCCTCGAGGCGGGCGCCCAGAACGTAGCTGATCGACGACCGCACGAGGTCGCGGTCCGCGCCCGTCTCCGTGATCTTGTCGCCCACATCGTCCACGACATAGGTGTCGGCCCCCAGGCCGCCCTCCATCGTGTCGGCCCCGAGGCCGCCATCAAGCACGTCGTTGCCGTCCAGGCCGCGCAGCAGGTTCTTGCCCGCGTTGCCGGTGATCTGGTTGTTGCCCGCGTTGCCGGTGCCCTTCAGGTCCGCCGTGCCCAGCAGCACCAGGTTCTCCAGGACATCGGCCAGCGTGGTGTCCAGCGACGACCGTACCGTGTCGGTGCCCGCCCCTGGTGCCTCGATGATGACATCACCGGCGTTGTCCACCGTGTAGGTGTCGTCACCCAGGCCACCCGCCATCGTGTCCGCGCCGGCGCCACCGTCGAGATTGTTGTT
>JALHRH010000523.1 GCA_022841565.1 Mycobacterium sp.
GCACGCGCTGAGCAGTCGGTGCACACGGTCGCTCCAGTAGCCCACCAGCCAGCTCGGCTCGATGCTGGTTCGGCGCAGCCGATCGGAGTAGGCCATCATGGTGATCGCCGACTGGATCACGGCGACGGGATCCCGGTGGGTGAAGACGACCGTGGCGTCGGGGAAGGTCGCCATCAGTGGGCCGAGTTGCTCGCAGTGCTGCGGGCTCTTGAGTACCCAGGTCCGAGGACCGCGCAGGAATGTCAACGCCTGCAAAGCTTTGCGCAGATAACGGTAATGGCGGTGCTGGTCCAGGGCCAGGTAGTAATCACGCCAATTCGGTACTCGGGCATGCCATTCCAGGACATAGGAGGCCAGGTCCAGGTCGAGTAGCTCGACTTCCTCCTCGATGGCCTCGGGGAATCGATCATGCATGGCGGCCACCACGGGGGCGCTGAGCATGAGCGCGTCGTGCTCCTGCTTGCAACGGGTGTAGCGGGGATCCACACCGAAGGTGTCCGGACCTTCACCGCGGGCAGGTATCGGTTCCTGGCTTTCCCAGTACGGCAGCGCGCGCCGGCGCGGGTCGGCGGCGATGAGGTTCACCAGATGTGTGGTGCCCGAGCGCGGCATCCCGACCACGATGAACGGCCTTTCGATCGGGATTGTTTCGATCTCCGGGTAGCGCTTGATCAGGTCGGTCAATGACAATCGGTTGCGCAGCAGGCGCACCAGCCGTTGCCGCAGGGTGGACCGGGCGAGCTGGCGAAGCCCGTCGTCGGCTTCGATAGCGCCCACGTGCGCGCGCAGGCGATCGGTGAAGCCGTCGGCGTCGTCGAGATCCTCGACACCGGCCTGGCCCCGGGCCTCGGCCAGCATCTTGTCGAGGCCGAACTCGACATGGCGGGATTCGGTGAATTGCAGGATCTGCCGCTGCACGTCGGTCAACTGCGGCGACGTCAAGTCGTCGAAGTCGATGACATCATCCACCGACGCCTCCTCGACGTTGACTTCGACGAATATATCGATCGCCGGAACGGTACCCTGCTGCGGGGAACCCCCGTTCAGCTCGACAGAAAGGCTTCTCCGTGCTCGTGGTCACGACCAATGACATCCCCGGCTGGGAAATCCAACGCGTGTGTGGGGAAGTCTTCGGACTCACCGTCCGGTCTCGAAATGCCTTCGCGCAGTTCGGCGCCGGGTTCAAGTCGATGTTCGGCGGCGAGCTCCAAGGCATGACCAAGAACCTGGCCGAAAGCCGCAACGAGGCGATGGCCCGGCTTATCAGCGAGGCGCGCGCCAAGGGTGGCAACGCGATCGTCGCGATGCGTTTCGACACCACCGAGTTGGGTGACGTGTGGACCGAGATCTGCGCCTACGGGACCGCGGTGCAGGCCGTGCCGGTCACCGATGGCGCCCGCTACACCGCATCCCAACTCGGTTACGGTGGCGCTCCGCAACCTCAGCCGTAGCCTTGCGCACCCTCGGCCGTGCTTACGTCCGAGCGGAGCGGTAGGTTCAGCCAGGTGATAGTGGGGGCCTTCCTGGCCGAAGCTGCTTCGGCGACCGACAACAAACTCAACGTCTCGGGCGGTGTGCTGCTCCGATTCGCCGTCGAGGCGGATCGCCTGGCCCAGTTCCTGCTCGTCGTGCTGACCCAGTCGGAGACTGGCAGTCCGGAGCGGCGTATCGGTGTCGAGATCAGACCGCCGACCGAGGACGAGCCGCTGAATATCGAATTCGAGCTGCCCGAGGCCGCCACCACCGCCGAACTCGGCTTTGCGATTTTCCCCATTGAGGTCACCCTGCCGGTCGACGGCCGCTGGGTCCTGGTCGTCAGCGGCGGCGCGGGCATGATCTCGCTTCCGCTGATCGTCAGTGGTTAGGAGGAGCCGATGGGAACGCCGAACTACCCGGGCGACCCGGAGCAGCAGCCGCCCTGGGGCCAGCAGCCCTATGGCTACCAGCCACCTCCGCCCCAGTACCCGCCCGTCCCTCCCGTTCCGCAATACCCCGGCTATTCCGGCTACGCGATCGATCCGCAGGCACCCTTCGGACGCGATCCGGCCACCGGGATGCCGCTGTCGGACAAGTCCTCCACCACCGCCGGGTTGCTTCAGCTGTTTTTCGGTGCGTTCGGCGTCGGGCGCTTCTATCTGGAGTCCACCCAGATCGCGGTGATTCAGTTATGTCTTGGCCTGTCCGGGCTGCTCTTCACCATCTTCTGCATCATCGGCCTGCCGGTGCTGCTCGGTGTGGCCATCTGGGGCTTCGTCGACGCGATCATGATCTTCACCGGGGGCGTCACCGACAGCTACGGCCGCAAGCTACGCTAACCTGCTGATCCCGAAAGTGACAGCGGGATAACAATTTCCACCCTTAAATTGTCGCGGATCGGCATGCCGCGAGGTGTGTGCCGCGTTCCGAACTTACCGTCGCGTGGTGCGACGCCGAACCGCTCTGAAGCTGCCGCTGGCGCTGGCGGCCGCCCCGGCACTGGCCCGGACGCCGCGCGCGTCCGCTGAGGCGGGCCGGTGGCCCGCCGACCGTGCGCACAACTGGTATGAGGCTCAGGGCTGGCTGGTCGGCGTCAACTACGTCACCTCGAC
>JALHRH010000524.1 GCA_022841565.1 Mycobacterium sp.
ATCAGGCGGGCGAGGAGAAGCCGCGCCTTCTCGCCGCCCGACAGGCTGCGCACCGGGGCGCGGGCCTGGCGTTCGTCGAAAAGGAAGTCCTTGAGGTAGGCCACCACATGCTTTGGCGTGCCGCGGACCATGACCTGATCGGAAGCGCCCGAGACGCGCATCGAGGGATCGCCGGTCAGGTTGTCCCACAGGGTGGCGTCGAGGTCGAGCTGCGCGCGGGTCTGGTCGAAGACGGCGATGTCGAGGTTGGTGCCAAGCTTGACCTTGCCCTCGTCGGGTTCGATCTCGCCGGTCAGCATTTTCAGAAGCGTGGTCTTGCCGACGCCGTTCGGCCCGACGAAGGCCACGCGGTCGCCGCGCAGGACGCGGATGTCAAAGCCGTTGACGATGGTCTTGCCGCCAAAGCGTTTCACGAGGCCCTTGGCGTCGATTACCATCTTGCCGGAGGTCTGGCCGGCCTCAAACTCCATCGCGGCGGTGCCCTGGCGGCGGATCTGGCTGGAGCGTTCGTCGCGCAGGACGGCAAGCGCGCGGACGCGGCCCTGATTGCGCTTGCGGCGGGCAGAGATGCCTTCGACGGCCCATTTCGCCTCGGCCTTGATCTTGCGGTCAAGCTTGTGGCGGGCCTCGTCTTCCTCGGCCCAGACGGTTTCGCGCCATTCCTCGAAGCCGTCGAAACCGGATTCGCGGCGGCGCACTTCGCCCCGGTCGATCCAGAGGGTGGCTTTGGTCAGCGCGCGCAGGAAGGCGCGGTCGTGGGAGATGATAACAAAGGCGGTGCGGGTGGTGGAAAGCTCGGCCTCGAGCCATTCGATGGCCTGGATGTCGAGGTGGTTGGTGGGTTCGTCGAGCAGCATCAGTTCGGGCGCTTCGGCCAGAAGTTTCGCGAGTGCTGCGCGACGGCGTTCGCCGCCCGAGGCGGTGGCGACGGGCATGTCGGGGTTGAACTTCAGACCTTCGGCAACGACGGCAAGCTTGTAGCCCTCGCCTTCGGGCAGGTTGCTGGCGGCGAAATCGCCCAGGGTGGCAAAGCCGGACAGATCCGGATCCTGCTCCATGTAGCCGACGGTGACGCCGGGCGACACGGTGCGCTGGCCGTGGTCGGGTTCGACGAGGCCGGCCATCACCTTCATCAGGGTGGACTTGCCCGAGCCGTTGCGGCCGACGAGGGCCACCCGGTCGCCGGGCTGGATAACGAGGGACAGCCCGTCAAAGACGGGGTTGCCGCCGAAGGTGAGGGAGATGTCGGAGAGTTGCAGGAGGGGTGCGCGTGCCATGGCCGCGAGGTAGAGAGGGAATTGATCCGCGTCAACGTCTGGCGGCGCGCGAGATGCGAGGAATGCAGCATAAACCGTTGGAGAAGCGCATGGCCCCCCTTGCCGGAATAACCGTCCTCGACCTTACACACATGCTGGCCGGACCCTATTGCAGCCAGTCCCTGAGTGATCTGGGGGCAAGGGTGGTCAAGGTCGAACGGCCGGAGAGGGGCGACGACACGCGGGCCTACCCGCCCTTCGTGCAAGGCGAGAGCGCGTATTTCGCAACGCTGAACGCGGGCAAGGAGTCGATTGCGCTGGATCTGAAGGCGGAAGCGGACCGGGCGATCCTGGAGCGGCTCATGGCGCGGGCGGATGTGCTGCTGGAAAATTTCCGGCCCGGCGTGATGGAGCGGTTGGGGTATGGCTGGGAGGCGTTGCACGCACGATTTCCACGGCTGGTTTATGGGGCGGTGTCGGGGTTCGGGCAAACCGGGCCGGATGCAGACAAGCCGGCCTATGACATGGTGGTGCAGGCGCGCGGTGGGGTGATGTCGATCACCGGCGAGGCGGGCGGGCCGCCGGTGCGGGTGGGTGCATCGATCGGGGATATCGTGGCGGGGATGTTTCTGACGCAAGGGGTGCTGGCGGCGCTGTATCACCGCGAGCGGACAGGGCTTGGCGCGATGGTGGATGTGGCGATGCTGGACGCGCAGCTGGCCATTCAGGAACATTCCGTGGCGATCACCAGCGCCACCGGCATTCCGCCCGGACCGACAGGGGCGCGGCATCCGACGATCACGCCGTTTTCGACCTTTCGCGCCTCGGACGGGTTCGTGGTGATTGCTGCCGGGAACGATGCGATGTTCGTCAAGCTGTGCGGCGTGCTTGGGCTGGCGCTGGGCGATGACCCGCGCTTTGCCACCAACGTGGCGCGCTGCGACAACAACGCGCTGTTGAAGCGGCTGATCGAGGCGGTGACGTTGGGCGAACCGGTGGCGCACTGGATTGCGGTGCTGGAGGCGGCGGGGCTGCCGACGGGCCGGGTACAGAACATGGCCGAAGTGCTGCGCGATCCGCAGCTTCTGGCGCGCAACATGGTGGTTCCGGTGACACCCCGGCCCGGTGGACCGGCATTCACCTCCACCGGCAATCCGGTCAAGATGTCGACGCTGTCAGAGCCTGCCGCCCTTGGGCCGGCGCCGTTGCTGGACGGAGACCGGGCCGCGATCCTGGAATGGCTGGACCGCGGCCCCTGACCGTCAGGCCGGATGCGCCACCCTGCCCCGCCGCATCGGCAGTAGGTAAAGTGCTGCGAAGGCCAG
>JALHRH010000525.1 GCA_022841565.1 Mycobacterium sp.
TGTCGCGCTTGCTGAAGTCGGCTTCCATGCGGGCCAGCGCAGCCTTGGCGGGTGCGGCCTCGCGCAGCACGCGCTCGCTGTTCACGTAACCGATCTTGAGCTCTTGTGCCAGGGCGGCACCGCTGGCCAGCAGGGTCGACAGGCCGATCAGGCCGGATGCCGCCACAGAAGCAGACAGGGACTTCAGATTCATCATGGTCATCAGAACGCAGTCCCGATCTGGAATTGGAATTTTTGGATTCTATCTGTGGGCTGTTTCTTCAATGGCGTGCCCCAGCTCAGCTTCAGCGGGCCCACCGGCGAGATCCACGACAGGCCCAGGCCGGCCGACGCGCGCAGGCTGTCGGTGGTGATCTTCTCGCCCTCGCGCCAGACATTGCCGGCGTCGGCGAAGGCGAAGATGCGCAGCGACTTGTCGTTGCCGGTGCCGGGCACCGGGAAGTACAGCTCGGTGTTGACGTTGATCTTGCGCGCACCGCCGATGTAGGCGCCGGTGGGGTCGATCACGCCCAGCGAGTTCTGCTCGAACACCCGCACCGAGCCCAGGCCGCCGCCATAGAAGTTCTTGAACACCGGATACGGCCGGCTGCCCTGGCCGATGCCCCAGCCGACCTCGCCGTTGATGCCCAGGGTGAGCTTCTGCCACAGCGGGAAGAACTGCTGGTACTGCAGGTTGGTGCGCACGAAGCGCACGTCACCCGCGATGCTCCATTCGACATTGACCCGCTGGTACTTGCCGGCCGTGGGGCTGATGGCGCTGTCGCGCTGGTCGCGTGCCCAGCCCAGGGTGAGCGGCAGCGACGTGGAGTTGGCACCGTACAGCTGGCGGTAGTTGAAGTACTGCGCCGGGATGCCGCTGCTGGCGCCGATGTTGGTCTGCTCGATGCCGATGCCGAAGAACACCGTGTCGAACTCGGAGAACGGCACGCCGAAGCGGATGGACCCGCCCGGGTTGGCGATCTGGTACTGGTCGCCCAGGCTGTTGAACGGGCGCGACGTGCGGTAGTACAGGTCGATGCCCCGCGAGATGCCATCGACCGTGAAGTACGGGTCGACGGTAGAAAACACCAGGCTGCGGCCGGTCTTGCTGGTGTTGACCTCCACGCCCAGGTAGTTGCCCGAGCCGAACACGTTGTCCTGCTTGACCGAGGCGCTGAACGCCAGCCGGTCGGCACTGGAGAAGCTGACGCCGAGCTGCAGGTTGCCGGTGGGCCGCTCGGTCACGTTGACGGTGAGATCGACCTGGTCGGCCGTGCCCGCCACCTCGCTTTCGTTGACCTCGACGTCCTTGAAGTAGCCCAGGCGGTCGACGCGGTCGCGCGACATCCTGATGCGCTCGCCGTCGTACCAGCTGGATTCGAGCTGGCGGAACTCGCGGCGCACCACCTCGTCGCGGGTGCGGGTGTTGCCGGCCACGTCGATGCGGCGCACATACACCCGGCGCTGCGGGTCGGCGGCCAGCACCACGGCCACCTGGCCGTTGGCGCGGTCGATCTCGGTGCGGGGCTCGACCCGGGCGAAGGCATAGCCGAAGGTGCCGAAACGGTCGGTGAAGGCCTTGGTGGTGGCGGTGACGGCCGCGGCGCGGTAGGGCTCGCCGGCGCGGATGCCGATCAGCTGCTTGAACTCGTCGTCCTTGCCCAGGTATTCACCTTCCAGGCGCACCGCGGTCACGGTGTAGGGCTGGCCCTCTTTCACCGTGATGTTCAGCGAGATGTCCTGCTTGTCGGGCGAGATGGTGACCTGGGCGTTCTCGACGTTGAACTCGAGGTAGCCGCGGTTCAGGTAGTGGGCGCGCAGGTTGTCCAGGTCGGCATTGAGCTTGGCGCGCGAGTAGCGGTCGTTCTTGGTGTACCAGGTGAGCCAGCCGCTGGTGGTCAGGTCCATCAGGCCGATGAGCTCGCTTTCCTTGAAGACCTTGGCGCCGACGATGCGGATCTCCCGGATCTTGGCGGCATCGCCTTCGGTCATGGTGAAGCTGACGTTCACCCGGTTGCGCTCGGTCGGGGTGATGGTGGTCACCACCTCGGCGCCGTACAGGCTGCGCGACAGGTACTGGCGCTTGATTTCCTGCTCGGCGCGGTCGATCAGCGCGCGGTCGAAGGGCAGGCCTTCACCGATGCCGGAGTCCTTCAGCGACTTGACCAGCACGTCCTTGTCGAACTCTTTCAGGCCGACGAAGCTGACGGTCTCGATGACCGGCCGCTCTTCGACGATCAGCACCGCGATGCGGCCTTCGATCTCGATGCGCACGTCCTTGAACAGACCGGTGGCGAACAGCGCACGCAAGGCGGCGGCGGCCTTGTCGTCGCTGTAGGTGTCACCCACGCGGAACGGCAGTGCGGCGAACACCGTGCCGGGGTCGGTGCGCTGCAGGCCCTCGACACGGATGTCCTCCAGCACGAAGGGCTCGATCGCCCGGGCGGCAGGGGCAGCCAGCGCGGCGGCCATGGCCACCACAACCAGGGCGGGGCGGGACAGGCGGTGGGGGGGCAGGGGAAACATCGTCAATGGGCGATCAGTGCAGGCCCAGCAAGCGGGCAACATCGTTGAAGAGGGCCACCGACATCATCATCAGC
>JALHRH010000526.1 GCA_022841565.1 Mycobacterium sp.
CAACCTGCCGGTGGTGTCGTACTACCAGATCGGCACCGCACTGACGGCCAACCACGGGCACGCCGCCATGATGGGCGTCTACGGCATGCTCGCCGTAGGTCTGGCGATGTTCGCGTTCCGCTATGTCATTCCGGCCGACAAGTGGCCGGAGCGGTTGGCCCGAACCTCGTTCTGGTGCATGAATATCGGTCTGGCCTGGATGGTCTTCGTCACGCTGTTACCGCTGGGCGTGCTGCAGCTCTACCACTCGGTCGGCGACGGTTATTTCGAGGCACGGTCACTGGGCTACATCACCAAGCCGGGCAACGCGGTCCTCGAATGGCTGCGGCTGCCTGGGGATGTGATCCTGATCGGCGGCGGCGTGCTGCCGTTCGTCTGGATCGCCTGGATCGCGTTGCGCAACTTCCGCTCCGGGACCACCGTGGACGAACTGCCCGAACGTCCGCTGTACACCGAACAGTGACGCCACCGGAAACCTCGGTCTGGCTGGTCGCCGGATACTCCCTGATCCTGCTGGCCATCGGGTGGTGTTTCGACGCAATGGCACGGCACGCCTCGAAGCGCGCCGCCGACTGGCGCACCGGGCAATTCAGCTACCGTCCCGACCATGACGCCTGGGTGTGCCCGCAAGACCAGTGGCTGTGGCCGACGTCGTTCGATCCCAAGCACCGGGTGATGCGCTACCGCGCGTTGCCGGTGGTCTGTAACAGTTGCCCGGTCAAGGCCACCTGCACCACGTCGGACCACGGCCGCGAGATCAGCCGCGAGGTCGACCCCTGGCCGCATTCGGAAGCAGGACGCTTCCACCGCGGAATCGCCTGCAGCGTCGTTGGATTCGGCATCGTGCTGCCGTCGGCGACGCTGTTCGCCAACCACTCGCTCGCCGACGTTCTTCTCTTGACCGCCACCATGGTGGTCGTGGCACTGCTCGGGCTGCCCCTGGCCCGTCACCTGTGGAACACTCCGGCCAACGCGCCGGACTACCTGCCCCACCGCACCGCGATCGAGGATCAGGTGGCCGCCGCCATCGACCGATATTCCACCCGCTGGGGCGGCTGGGCAGGCAAGGAGGACAAGACATGACCGGATTGGCGTTTGGCCTGACTGGCATCGCGATGATGGTGCTGGCCGCGGTTGGCGTGCTGTCTCTGGCGGTGCTGCGCGAGTACGAACGCGGGGTGGTGTTCCGGATGGGCCACGTGCGCCCCCTGTATCAACCCGGGCTGCGCTTTCTGATTCCGTTGGTGGACAAGATGATTCGCGTCGACCAGCGGCTGGTGACCTTGACGATCCCGCCGCAGGAAGTCATCACCCGCGACAACGTGCCGGCCCGGGTGAACGCGGTGGTCATGTTCGCGGTGACCGAACCGCTGAAAGCGATTCTGGCGGTGGAGAACTACGCGGTGGCCACCTCCCAGATCGCCCAGACGACGCTGCGATCGCTGTTGGGCCGCGCCGACCTGGACACCCTGCTGGCTCACCGCGAAGACCTCAACAGCGACCTGCGCACCATCATCGAGAAGATGACCGAGCCGTGGGGGGTGCAGGTGCGCGTCGTCGAGATCAAGGACGTCGAGATCCCCGAGTCGATGCAGCGGGCGATGGCGCGCGAAGCCGAGGCGGAGCGCGAACGCCGCGCCAAGGTGATCAACGCGCGCGGGGAGCTGCAGGCGTCCGAGGAGTTGCGCCAAGCCGCCGAAACTCTCTCCAAAAGTCCGGCCTCGCTGCAATTGCGGTATCTGCAGACGCTTCTGGAGCTCGGGGCAGACCAGAACTCAACGGTGGTCTTCCCGCTGCCGGTCGACATCATCACCCCGTTCCTGCGCGATCCGGGCGCTTTGCGGGGCGTATGGGACAACGTCAACCATCAGGGATAGTCGGCGGGCGGGTCCGACGGCTCGGGCGGCTCCGACGCTTCCGGCGGCGCAAAGTTCCAGTTGTCCGGATTGTTCGGCGAATACACCACGGGAAACTGCTGACCGATGACCGGCCACTGGTCGGCGGTCACGATCATGCGCCGGTACACCGCGTGCTCGTTGACGGTCGGCCCATTGATGACGCCGGAAATGGTGACGAACTGCTCGCCTTCGGCGGCGTCACTCTCGGCCCGCGAGCTGACCCCGGTGACCAGCAACGTGCCGCTGGCCAGGGCACCGCGCGGGCCGGGACGGATGAACCGGGGCGCCAGAAACACCAACAGCACAGCCACCAGCAAGAGCAGCACCATGAATTCCCACATTCCGCCATGGTAGGACTGCTGGGGTGACCGAGACCGATCTGCAGTTCGCGCTGGCCCTGGCCGACCTCGCGGACGAGGTGACCCGCGCCCGGTTCGGCGCGCTGGACCTGCGCGTCGACACCAAACCCGACCTGACCCCGGTGACCGATGCCGACCGCGCCGTGGAGTCGCAACTGCGGCAGACGATCGCCGACCGGCGGCCCGCCGACAACGTCATGGGTGAGGAGTTCGGCGGTGAAGCCAGCTGGCATGGACGGCAATGGATCATCGACCCGATCGACGGCACCAAGAACTTCGTGCGCGGAGTGCCGGTCTGGGCCAGCTTGATCGCGCTGTTGC
>JALHRH010000527.1 GCA_022841565.1 Mycobacterium sp.
CGATGTCGTCGCGGTACTTCAGACCACGTTTGAGGATCCCGACGCTACCGACGCTGTAGCCCTTTCGTCGTC
Source organism: Mycobacterium sp. (assembly GCA_022841565.1). Lineage (GTDB taxonomy): Bacteria > Actinomycetota > Actinomycetes > Mycobacteriales > Mycobacteriaceae > Mycobacterium. Next base: position 73 of record JALHRH010000527.1, read on the forward strand.
GGTGAAGGTGCTTACGCGGCGCTCACCAGGCACTCACGACCGCCCCCGCCTCCCCCGAATAATTGAGCGCAACCGGTCCAGCCGGCCGGCGATCTCTCGTTCCGCACCCCGTCCGGTCGGCCGATAATAGTCGGTACCCACCAGCTCGTCCGGCGGATACTGTTGCGCCACAACGCCATCCGGATCGTCGTGGGAATACTTGTAGCCCTGCGCATTACCCAGGGTGGCGGCACCGGAATAGTGTCCGTCGCGCAGATGGGGCGGCACCAGGCCGGCCTTGCCCGCTTTGATGTCCCCCATCGCCGCACCCAGCGCAGTCGTCACCGCGTTGGATTTCGGCGCGGCGGCCAGATGCACAGTGGCGTGCGCCAGCGTCAACTGCGCTTCGGGCATGCCGATCAGCGCTACCGTCTGCGCCGCGGCGACCGCCACCAGCAGCCCCGTCGAATCGGCCATGCCGATGTCCTCACTGGCCAAGATCATCAGCCGCCGCGCAATGAACCTCGGGTCCTCCCCCGCCACCAGCATTCGGGCCAGGTAGTGCAGCGCGGCATCGACGTCCGAACCGCGCACCGACTTGATGAAGGCGCTGACGACGTCGTAGTGCTGATCACCGTCCCGGTCATAGCGGACGGCGGCCCGGTCCAAAGACTGCTCGATGGTTTCGACGGCTACGTGATTCGAGGCCGCCCCGGCCGTCTCGGCAGCTACCTCGAGAGCGGTCAGCGCGCGCCGGGCATCACCGGCGGCCAGCTGCACCAACAACTCGACGGCCTCCGGCACAACCGTCACCGTGCCGCCTAGTCCGCGAGGATCGTCGATCGCTCGCTGCACCACAATGCGAATGTCGTCGGCGGTCAACGGCCGCAGCTGCAGGATCAGCGAACGCGAGAGCAACGGCGCGACCACGGAGAACGACGGATTCTCGGTAGTCGCCGCCACCAACAACACCACCCGGTTCTCCACCGCAGCCAGTAGGGCGTCCTGCTGGGTCTTGGAGAAGCGGTGTACCTCGTCGATGAACAGCACTGTCTGCTCACCACGCAATAGCGCCGTTCGCGCGGAATCGATAACGGCACGAACATCTTTGACGCCGGCCGACAATGCCGACAGCGCCTCGAACCGCCGTCCGGTGGCTTGCGAGATGAGTGCGGCCAACGTCGTCTTCCCGCTGCCTGGGGGGCCATAGAGGATGGCCGAGGCGACACCCGATCCTTCAACCAGGCGCCGCAACGGCGACCCGGCTGCCAGCAGGTGCTCCTGGCCCACCACTTCCTCCAGCGACGCCGGACGCATCCGTACCGCCAGCGGCGCACCAGCACCCGAAACGCTGAAGGCGTGATCGGTCGATGTCGGTGCGCCGGGCAGGTCGAATAGACCGTCGGACACGACTTCAGGCATACCACGCAGTGCGGACAAGCCGGCCCGCCGGCCAGCCCGCTGCCGCCAACCGCTCGAGCTGGACAACCCGCCCGCCACTAATGCGCGCACACACGGCGCACAACTGCTAAGTTCCCGTGTGCTACGCCCCGATCGACCAGAGCGAACTACGAGGCACCTAGGAAAGTCATGAGCCAGCCGCCAGAATATCCAGGTAACCCGGCCGACCCTCAGGGCGGCGACCCGCAGGGCTACCCGCCCCCGCCACGTCACGGAGCGCCTCCACCGCCACCTCCCGGTTACGGGGCCCCTCCGCCACCGCCTCCCGGCTACGGTGCACCCCCTCCACCACCGGAATACGGCCAGCCGTCGGGGCCCGGTGGCTACCAGGCTCCCGGCTACGGCAACCCGCCGCCGCCCCCGCCACCACCGCCGGGTTACGGCCCCCCACCGCCGGGTTACCCGCAGCAAACGGGCCTTGGCGGCCCCTCGGCGGGTCCCGCGTTCAGCGTAGGCGACGCCTTCAGCTGGGCCTGGGGCAAGTTCACCCAGAACATCGCTGCCATGGCAGTCCCGGTCGCGATCTATTTCGTGGCGATTGCCGCGGTCGTCGGAATCCCGTTCGCGATCGCGTTCGCAACCTCGGACACCACGACCACCACCACTGACTACGGCTATGGCGTCAGTTACGAAGCGACAAGCACCAGCTTCGGGCTGATCAGCTATCTCGTCCTGACCATCGGCTACGTCGGTGCGTTCTTTGTGGCGATGTACATGGCAGCAGGTCTGACCACCGGCAGCCTTGACATCGCCGACGGCAAGCCGGTGAGCATCGGCACGTTCTTCAAGCCGCGCAACGTGGGCGCGGTGCTGGTCACCGCGCTATTGCTCGCCATCGGCGCCTCGATCGGGTTCGCCTTGTGCGTGATCCCAGGGATCATCTTCGGATTCCTCGCCCAGTTCGCGATCGTTTTCGTCGTCGACAGGTCCCTTTCCCCGGTCGACTCGATCAAGGCCAGCATCGCGACGACCAAGGACAACCTCGGCCCCACCGTGTTGTCGTGGCTGGTGCAGCAGGCAGCGGTGCTGGTCGGGCAGTTGGCCTG
>JALHRH010000528.1 GCA_022841565.1 Mycobacterium sp.
ACCCCGACACCCCGACCACCACCGACCCCGCCGGACACCCCCCGACGGGGTCGATTCATACCCACACATCCTCACCCTCAACGCCGCCATCATGACCATCGTGAGTGCCGCTCAACAGATGGTGAGTCGGTCCCCGACCTGCTCCCGGTCGGTACTCCCATCGACCTGGACAGCTGCGCTGGCGAACCCATTCACATCCCCGGGAGCATCCAGCCGCGCGGGGTGCTCGCGGTGGTGAGCGAGCCCGATTTCGAGGTGCGTCACGTCAGCGCAAACGTCGGCGAGTTGCTCGGCCGATCCGTCGACGAGGTCGTGGGCCAGCCGCTGTCGATCCCTATCGGCGCGGAACAGGCCAGCCGAGTGCCGCAGGCGGCGTTGACCTTTGGCGATCTGAGCCAACGCAATCCGCTCGAGTGCGACATCGACGTCGTCGCCGAGTCACGGGCATTCGACATGATCCTGCACCGCGCACCCGGCGTTCTGCTGGTCGAGATCGAGGCCGCCTATGGCGAGCGGCCATTTTCGTTCCCGAACACCTATCAGGCGGTGCGCAGCTCGGTGGAGGAGCTGAACCGGGCCGACACTCTGGCTGAGCTGTATGCCATCACCGCTCGCGCGGTCCGCGACCTGACCGGCTTCGACCGCGTGATGGTCTATCGCTACGACGAGGACTACAACGGCGAGGTCGCGCCACTGGTGCCGAGTGTGGACCCCGCCACCGGATCGCCGGTGGACCTCACCCACGCCACGTTGCGTGGCGTTTCGCCCATCCACATCGAGTACCTGCAGAACATGGGCGTGCATGCGTCGATGTCGATTTCGTTGCTGCGTCACGGGCGGCTGTGGGGGCTTATTGCCTGCCATCACTACGCCGGTCCGCATCTGCCGCCGTTCGGCACCCAGGCGGCGGCCGAGTTTCTTGGATCAACCTTGTCGCTGCGGCTGGTCGACCGTTTCGAGGGCGACCAACTGCACAAGCGGTTGGCCGCACAAGCGGTGCTGGCCAAACTCTCCGCTGCCGCGCTGGACGACCGTGAACCGCTCTCAGCGGTGCTGGTCGGTGCGCCCGACCTGCTGGACCTCGTCCCCGCCGACGGTGTCGTCGTAGACATCCAGGGCAACTACCGGACGCTCGGGACCATTCCGCCGCCACCGGTGGTGTCCGCCGTCGCGGCGTGGGCGCGCGGTGCCGGTGACGAAATTGCCAGCACCGACTGCCTCTTCCATGAGTTGCCTGAACTAAACCTCGATCAGCAATCGGCTGCCGGCGCGCTCGCGCTCAATCTGCCCGACGGGCAATGCGCCATCTGGTTTCGCCGGGAGGTGCTGCGCTCGGTGGATTGGGGCGGCGACCCGACAACAAGGCGATCGTCGTCGGTGCGGGTGCCGAGGTCCGGCTGAGCCCACGCAAGTCATTCGATCGATGGCGCGAGATCGTCCGCCAGCGCAGCGACCCGTGGACCCTGAGCGAGACGGAGTCTGCCGAGTCACTACGCCGCCATCTCGTGGAATCGCTGTACCGCCGCACCCGGGGCGCTCTGCGGGAGGCCGAGCGGGTGCAGCGCAGCCTGCTGCCCGAGCCCATCCCGACGCTGCCGGACTGGCACCTGTCGGCGCACTACGAGCCAGCCGCAGGCGATAACGTCGGCGGCGACTGGTATGACGCGTTCGAGTTGCGCGACGGCCGGTTGGTCGCGCTGATCGGCGACGTCGCCGGACACGGCATCATGGCGGCCGGAATTATGGCGCAATTGCGCAACGCCCTGCGCGCGCTGTTGTTCGCCGGCGCTACGCCGGCCGAGGCGTTGGACCAGCTGAACGACTTCTGCCTATACATGATGCCCAGCGCGTTCGCCACGGTCGTCGCCGCGCGGGTCGATCTCGGCTCGGGGCATGTGGAGGCCGCCTGTGCCGGACACTTGATCCCGTACCTGATGAGTTCGGCGCCCAGCGCGACCCAGGCGCCGATCCGGCTGTCGCCGCCCACCGGCGTCAAAGGGGTCACATACGAACCCAGTACGTTCGCTGTCGAGCCCGGACACGGGCTGGTGCTGTACTCCGATGGCCTGGTGGAGCGGCGCGGCGAGTCGATCGACGACGGTCTGGCTCGGTTGGCTCAGACCCTTCGCCGCGCCAGCTCCGCGCCGGCGTCGTGGATCTGGACAGAAATGGCCTCCGACAACGTTGACGACGACGTCACGGTTGTCGCCCTGCGTCGGCCCACATGGTGATCGCGAGCGCGGCGGAGCCGGGCGATGCGGGTCACCATCGCAGGCCCACATGGTGATCGCGAGCGCGGCGGAGCCGGGCGATGCGGGTCACCATCGCAGGCCCACATGGTGATCGCGAGCGCGGCGGAGCCGGGCGATGCGGAACAATGCGGTGAACCACCATGCTGTGCGGACCCATAGCCTGGGGACCTGTCGAGGATTAGCTGGCTGTAGGTCGTGTCAAGTTCATGTGGTGTGCGTGGGGCATCGTCGCCGGTTGGTTGCTCGGGCGTTGAAGACCTGGCCAGAGTTTGCCGGTGTGCTGTGAAGGAGTGCC
>JALHRH010000529.1 GCA_022841565.1 Mycobacterium sp.
GGTCGCCACCGTCGTCCCAGTTCCCAACGCACCGCAGCCGACGTACCCAGGCCGCGATCGACGACGCAGCCCGAACAGTGATCGCGCGCAAGGGAATTCTGGCGACGACGATCGCCGACATCGCGGCGGAAGCGGGCCGCTCATCGGCGTCGTTCTACAACTACTACGACTCCAAAGAGGCGATGGTGCGCCAGTGGGCCCTGCGCTTTCGCGAAGAGGCCGGCCAGCGCGCCCTCTCAGTGACCGAGCACGGCCTGTCCGAGCGCGAGCGGGCGCACCAGGCCGCGGCCGCGCACTGGCACACGTATCGGCATCGCCTGGCGGAGATGATCAGCGTGTCGCAACTGGCGATGGTCAGCGCGGACTTCGCCCAGCACTGGGCCGAGATGTGTTCAATCCCGATCTCTTTCATCGCCGACTCGGTCAGGCGCGCTCAGCAACGGGGCTACTGCCCACACGACGACCCGCAATTGGTCGCCGAGGCGATCGTCGCCATGTTCAACCAATTTTGTTACATCCAGCTCACCCGTGCGCGCGGGCCCAATGACCCAAATGATGAGGCGTGTATCCGGACGCTGGCCAACATCTACTACCGCGCCATCTACAGCGAGGAGCATCGCTCTTGACTCAGATCACCCGCGAGTTCATTGGACTGCCGTCGCGCACCGCCGGGCGGTCCGGTGCCGGCGGGCACCCGTGCCAGGGCCTGTATCACCACGCCGCGGGCCACCGACCGAAGGTCGCGATGATCGCCACCCACTACCAGATCGACTTCTCCGAGCACTACATCGCCGATTACCTCGCCGTCCGCGGCGTCGGATTCCTGGGCTGGAACACCCGCTTTCGCGGCTTCGAAAGCAGCTTTCTGCTCGATCACGCCCTGGTCGACATCGGCGTGGGGGTGCGCTGGCTGCGGGAGGTTGCTGGCGCGGAAACCGTGGTACTGCTAGGCAATTCGGGCGGTGGCTCGTTGATGTCGGCTTACCAGTCTCAGGCGGTAGATCCGAACGTGACGCCGCTGGAAGGCATGCGGCCCGCCGACGGCGTCACCGAGTTGCCGGTCGCCGACGGCTACGTCGCCACCGCCGCCCACCCCGGGCGACCCGACGTACTCACCGCCTGGATGGACGGGGCTGTCGTCGACGAAAACGACGCCGTCGCAACCGATCCCGAGCTGGATCTGTTCAACGAGGACAATGGGCCGCCGTATTCGCCGGAGTTCGTGCAGCGCTACCGGGCGGCACAGCTGGCACGCAACCACGCCATCACCGACTGGGCGGAGGCCGAACTCACACGTGTCCGTGCCGCCGGTTTTTCCGATCGGCCTTTCACCGTGATGCGCACCTGGGCCGACCCACGCATGGTGGATCCCACCATCGAACCGACTAAACGCCAAGCGAATTCGTGTTACGCGGGCCGGCCCGTCAAGGCCAACAGGTCCGCGCACGGCATCGCCGCCGCCTGCACGCTGCGCAACTGGCTGGGCATGTGGAGCCTGCGGGTGGCTCAGACCAGGGCCGAGCCGCACCTGAACCGCATCACCTGTCCCGCGCTGGTGATCAACGCCGAAGCCGACACCGGCGTCTTCCCCTCGGACGCCCAGCGCATCTACGACGCCCTGGCCGGCACCGACAAATCGCAGGCCGCCATCGACACCGATCACTACTTCACCACCGCCGGTGCGCGCGACGCACAGGCCGACACCATCGCGGCGTGGATCGCCACGCGATGGCCATGAAATCCGGACAGTTGCCGAGCTGCGTTGCGGCGCGGGCCTATCGCTTGAGCGAGCGTCGCTTACTCAGTGGCCGTGGCCGCTGTGGTCACCCGGCGCGAATGGTTCGAGCTGGTGATATAAGGCTTCACAGCCCGACAAGGTCGAGGCTCCCAACACCGCGGCGGTGATCAGGCCCAAAACCCGTGCCGTCAGCACAACTTTGTTGGACTTAGCACTCATCGAATCGTTCCGCTTTCAGCAGTGACATGGGAAGGTTAATAAACATGATAATCATTATCAATAGACGACCATGAGGTGGTTCTTCCCACCCAGTTGTTAGCGTGGAAGGTGCGGCCGAAACGGCCCCCGAAGCCATGGGAAGGCGACCAATGCCGATCGCGATCACCCCTGAACATCAAGACCTGGCCGATTCAGTGCGGTCTCTGGTGGCGCGGGTAGCGCCATCCGGAGTGCTGCATGAAGCGATGGAGAGGCCGGTCACGAATCCTCCGCCGTACTGGCAAGCGGCCTCTGACCAGGGCCTGCAGGGCGTGCACCTAACCGAATCCGTCGGCGGCCAGGGCTTCGGCATCCTCGAGCTGGCCATCGTGCTGGCCGAGTTCGGTCGCGGCGCGGTACCCGGTCCGTTTGTGCCGTCGGCTATCGCGAGCGCGTTGATCGCCGCGCATGACCCGGACGCCAAGGTGCTCGCCGAACTGGCGTCGGGGGCGGCCATCGGCGCCTACGCCCTGGACTCCGGCCTCACGGCCACCCGGCAGGGTGACGTGCTGGTAATCC
>JALHRH010000530.1 GCA_022841565.1 Mycobacterium sp.
GTCTCCTCATCCGATCAACAGCCTGTGTTTCTATCCTAACACGAATTCAAGTCACAAGCCGGTTCCGATGCGCTCGGCGGCCAGCCGCGCCCCGATGATGTTCCGCGCCACCGGGCCGATCTCCAGTTCGGCCAGCGGGCCACTGACGTGCAACCCCTCAGCCCAAGCCAGCCGTTGATCGACAATCGGGTAGCCGTCCGGTGCGAGCGGCAGACCGAACTGGTCAATGGCGGCATCCAGCCACACGCCACCGGGTCGGCGGGGGTCGAGGCCGGTGGCGAGGATCAGCCTATCGGTAAAGAGGTTATCCGTTACCGGTTGCGGGTTGCTGGTTAAGCCAACGGTTTGCACGTGTAAAGTGATCCCTTGCGCCACAGAGTCGACCCGCGTCGTTTCCCCTTCGATCAGCCTCAGAAGGCCGTGGTTGACCGCCGTCTGCAACTCGCGGGCGACATCCGGCGGCATTGACCCCCGGTGCCGCGCCCGCTGGATGACCGCGCGGCGGCGCGTATAGTCGGCATCGGTATAAAATTCGCCCAGAGTCATGCCCACCCAGCCGGGGTCGGCATCAAACTGATGGAGCCGCAGCGGATGCCGCATGACCAGCGTGACCGTCCCCGGTTGGCGTAGCGCCAGTGAGAGGGCGGTCTGGGCAGCGGTGATCCCACCACCGACGACGACTGCCTGGGACCAATCCGGCAATGCCGCCCGTTCAAAAGCGGGATCAAAGATATGATGCACGTTGGGCCTAGCCTGCAACCCGACAAAGGCATCCGGCCAGGTGGGTTGCTCGGTCAGGCCAAAGGCCAGCACCACCCGCGCCGCCTCGACGGAACCAGCGTCGGTCTCGACTCGCCAACCGCCGGGGATTCGACTCAGGCCGCAGGCGCGTCCGATCAACCGGATGCTGTCGAGCTTGTACTGCCGGATCAACTGCTGGCTATGCGCCCGGAAGAGTGCCAGCGAAGGCCGTCCATAAGGCTCCAGGAATTCCGCCAGGGGCTGACCCGCTTGCGTGCGGGCGAAGGTGATGAGCGAGAAGGGATCGAAGTGCAGGTTGTGCGCGTGACCCGAACGCAGGTAGGTCATGCCGACGTTGGCGGTGTGATGTTCCCACAAGGCCAATGCTTCCAGGTGCGGGTCCACGATGCGGAGTCGGTCGAGCGGCACGCGCCGCCGTTGTGTCAGGTAGAGCGCCAGGTGCGTGCCGTGTATCCCCCCACCCACGATCAGCCAGTCGAGCATTTGGTGGACTCGCTTTGAGATTTCATATACAATTAACATTGGGAAGCCAACTCTGCGCCGCATCTGTGGCGTGGTTACAACAAATGCACCTGGCCGTCAGCGACGCAGCCTGGCTTCTGCGTTGATGCCAGAGGCGAGGATACCACAATGAACCCTGAAGACGAATTCTCACTGGGGCCTGATGTAATCAAGGTGTCCGCCAAGTCCCGATCTACTGCCGTCGCGGGGGCGATTGCCGGGGTCATTCGGGAACATCATCATGCCGAAGTGCAAGCGATTGGTGCCGGGGCGGTCAACCAGGCCGTTAAGGCGCTGGCGATTGCAAGGGGCTACCTGGGCCGTGACAATATTGATGTTGTTTTTACCCCTTATTTCACGGAAGTACATATTGATGGGCAGGAACGGACAGCGGTGAGGTTTACGGTCGAGCCGCGTGGAGAGTCAAAACCTGCGAATTGACCTGCACGCGCACACCACCGCGTCCGATGGCTTGCTGAGTCCAACCGAACTCATTGCCCTGGCGCGGCGGGAACGCATCGACGTACTCGCCATCACCGACCACGATACCACCGCCGGTTTGTACGAAGCCGGGCTGGCGGCCTCTGGGTCGCCAGTTTTGATTCCTGGCGTGGAAATTGGCGCGGAGGATGATGAGCAGGCGGTCGATGTGCTCGGCTACTGCCTTGACCCGGATCAATCCGACCTGCAAGATCAGCTTAAGCTGTTCCGCGAAGGGCGGCAGGATCGGGGTCGCCGCATCCTCGACCGCTTGCAGGGGATGGGGCTGCCACTGGGTTGGGAGCGCGTGCTGGAAATTGCCGAAGGCGGTAGCCTCGGTCGCCCGCATATCGCCCAGGCGATGGTCGAAGCAGGTTACGCCGAGAGTGTCAACGATGCCTTTGACCGTTATTTGCGGACGGGCGGCCCGGCCTTTATTGGGCGGCCCAAACTGACCCCGGAAGCTGCCATTGAACTGATCCATGAAGCCGGTGGCGTGGCGGTGCTGGCCCACCCCGGCTTGATTCCCTATCACCTGGCCCTCATCCCGCGCCTGATCCGTGCCGGGTTGGATGGGCTGGAAGTGCAGCACAGCGGCAACAACTACACGGTGCGAGAAAATCTACGTGGGTTGGCGCGCCAGCACAAGCTGGTGATGACGGGCGGCTCGGATTTTCACCGCCCGCGTTACGATCAACTCGGCTCGGTCAACCTCTCCCCGGAGACGGTGCCGCTCCTGCGCGCCCGCGCCCGCCGCTACCG
>JALHRH010000531.1 GCA_022841565.1 Mycobacterium sp.
TTGGCCGACCAGTTGGTCGAGGCCGGCACCTTCACCCGGCTCAACGAGGAGAAGCACCACAACTCCTACCTCGCGCTGTCCGACCCCTCCGATGTCGCCCGCGTGGAGTCTCGCACCTATATCTGCTCCGAGCGCGAGATCGACGCCGGGCCGACCAACAACTGGAAAGACCCGAGCGAGATGCGGTCGCTCATGACGGACCTGTACCGGGGTTCGATGCGCGGTCGCACCATGTACGTCGTGCCGTTCTGCATGGGCCCGCTTGGTGCCGAGGACCCCAAGCTCGGCGTGGAGATCACCGATTCCGAGTACGTCGTCGTCTCGATGCGCACCATGACGCGGATGGGCAAGGCCGCGCTGGAAAAGATCGGCGACAACGGCTTCTTCGTGAAGGCCCTGCACTCGGTGGGCGCGCCCCTAGACGAGGGCCAACACGACGTTGCGTGGCCCTGCAACGAGACCAAGTACATCACCCACTTCCCGGAGACCCGCGAGATCTGGAGCTACGGGTCCGGCTACGGCGGTAACGCGCTGCTGGGCAAGAAGTGCTACTCACTGCGGATCGCTTCGGCGATGGCCCACGACGAGGGCTGGCTGGCCGAGCACATGCTGATCCTCAAGCTGATCTCGCCGGAGAACAAGGCGTACTACTTCGCAGCGGCCTTCCCCTCGGCGTGCGGCAAGACCAACCTGGCGATGCTGCAGCCGACCATCCCGGGCTGGCGAGCCGAGACCCTCGGCGACGACATCGCCTGGATGCGGTTCGGCAAGGACGGCCGCCTCTACGCCGTCAACCCCGAATTCGGCTTCTTCGGGGTGGCGCCGGGCACCAACTGGAATTCCAACCCCAACGCCATGCGCACCATCGCCGGCGGCAACACCGTTTTCACCAACGTCGCGCTGACCGATGACGGCGACGTGTGGTGGGAGGGGCTGGAGGGCGACCCGCAACACCTGATCGACTGGAAGGGCAATGACTGGACGCCCGAGTCCGGTGAGAAGGCCTCGCATCCCAACTCGCGGTACTGCACGCCGATGTCCCAGTGCCCGATCCTGGCTCCCGAGTGGGACGACCCGCAGGGCGTGCCGATCTCGGGCATCCTGTTCGGCGGTCGCCGCAAGACCACGGTCCCGCTGGTCACCGAGGCCCGTGACTGGCAGCACGGCGTGTTCATCGGCGCCACTCTGGGCAGCGAGCAGACCGCCGCGGCCGAGGGCAAGGTCGGCAACGTGCGCCGCGACCCGATGGCCATGCTGCCATTCCTCGGCTACAACGTGGGCGACTACCTGGGCCACTGGATCAACCTGGGCAAGAACGCCGACGAGTCCAAACTTCCGAAGGTGTTCTTCGTCAACTGGTTCCGCCGCGGCGACGACGGCCGCTTCCTATGGCCGGGCTTCGGCGAGAACAGCCGCGTGTTGAAGTGGATCGTCGACCGCATCGAGCACAGGGCCGGCGGGCGCACCACCCCGATCGGCACAGTTCCCGCGGTCGAGGATTTGGATCTGGACGGCTTGGACGCTGAGGCCGGTGACGTGGCAGCAGCGCTGACCGTCAACGCCGAGGAGTGGCGCGCGGAACTGCCGCTGATCGAGGAGTGGCTGGAGTTCGTCGGCGAGAAGCTGCCCACCGGCATCCGCGACGAGTTCGACGCGCTCAAGGAGCGGTTGCGCGAAGCGGACTAGCGAGGCGGATTAGCGGGTAGGTGTTGCTGGCGCAGCGATTTCGGTAGATAAACCGCTCCCGGCCCGGCGACCGCTGCCGAGTCGCCCGGATTGGAGATGGCGCAGCGGTGCAACGACAGGCACCCGCAGCCGATGCACGAGTCCAGGCTGTCGCGCAGTGCCACGAGTCCGGCGATCTGGTCGTCGAGCCGGGCCCGCCAAGCCTTGGACAGCTTCGTCCAGTCGGCGCGGGTGGGGTTGCGGCCGTCGGGCAATTTGGCCAGCCGGCCGCGACCTCGTCCAGGCTCAGTCCAACATTGCGGGCGGCCCGGATGAAGGCCAATCGGCGCAGCATCGGTCGTTCGAAGCGGCGCTGCCCGCCGGCCGTCCGGGATGCGCGGATGAGACCCGCGCTCTCGTAGAACCTGATCGCCGATGGAGTAAAACCACTGCGGCGGGCCAATTCGCCGACGGTGAACAGATCGTTCATGGTAGAGCTCATTCCCCACTTGACTTAAAGCCAACTTTGACTACCAGATACCTGTGGCATGAGTTCGGCGACAGCGCCCTGTTGCTGCCGGAAGGGGCCGATCGCCGACGGATAGGGTTTGCCGAATCCGATTATTCGCACATGCGAAACCACATTTCCAGGGCATTGAGCAGCAAGTATCGGTCACAGACACTTGGAAAATCGTAGGTTCGCTAAGTTGCCAGGTGCCGCAAAGAAGGTTAGCCTCGCGGTAGCGAAGGGGAGTAGTTCCAGATCGTCGGCCCACAGCCGGCGACTGCGGATGATCGACATGCTGGCGATTTCGGTCGCCCGGTCATCCACCGGGA
>JALHRH010000532.1 GCA_022841565.1 Mycobacterium sp.
GTCAAACACCCACAGGCAGCCATGCGGGCGGCCGCGGCGGCGCGCCATCTCGGCGGCGTCGTGGGCATGGTCTTCCTCGTCGATGGCGACCGCGATGCGTTTGCCATCGAGCGGCTTTAGCACCGGCATGACGGTGTGGGTGGGCTCGGGGTAGGGCGGGTGGTAGTTGTAGGCTCCCACGGTTTTCGGATTGCGTATGTCGGAAACATCGACCACCCGCAGGCCGCCGTGCCAGTAGCCGGCCCACAGTTCGTTGCCGAAGCGCAGCGTGTGGTGCAGCCGGTGCTGGCGGCCGGGCCAGGTCGGCTTTTCCCCGCCGGCGAGGTGCTGGCCGGGTATCCACCAGCGCGAGACTTCCTCGGGCTTGGACGGGTTGCGGATGTCATAGGTGACGAGGATGTTGCCGATGAAACCCTCCATCTCGGTCGAGATGTAGGCGTAGTTGGCGTCCATGTCGAAACGGTGCACGCCGCGGCCCCAGGTCTTCTGGAAATGGATCAGCTTCGGCTTGGTCTTGTCGGAAACGTCGTAGAGGCTGAAGCCGCCGCGCTCGTAGGGCTTGCGTTCGGCTTCCTCGACCGCCGGAATGTCGGCGACGCTGACGCCCAGTTTTGCCGCGAGTTCGGCGTGGGTCGGCGCACGGCCCAGTTCGGCGGTCAGCCGCGTTCGCAGCTTGGGCAGTTCGTCGGCCTTGCGGCCGATGGCGGTCATGTTGCGCTCGCTGTTGATGATCATCAGGTCGCCGATCACCCGCGCCTTGTGCGCGTGCGAATCCGGGTCTTCGAGGAAAATCTGCGACAGGATCTTCGGATTTTTCGGATCGGCGACGTCGAGGATCGTGGTGCCGAGCTGCTGCTTGTTGGGGATGTGGCCGATGTAGCAGTGCGTGCCTTCGACATAGACCTGGCCGGCACCGGGCAGGTCGAGGTGGGCGAGGCGCTTGACGTTGTGGGCGAGGGTGCCGGGCTTAGTGGTGATGGTGTCCAAGATTCGTGCCGTCCATGATGTGGTGTTCTGCGGGGGTGAAGCCAAAAGTCTACCCGATGACCGTTGCAAGGGCTCGGTTAGAATAGAAAAACACCGCAAAATTTCCGCCTTGTCCATGTGGACCACGGTGGATCCGGATATCAGGAGGAGTCCCGATGGCGCGCCAGAAAAAGCGTCCCGAAGAGTTGCGCAGTCACCGCTGGTTCGGCACCCGCGGCCTGCGCTCGTTCACCCACCGTTCACGCGCGCTGCAGATGGGTTATGCGATCGAGGATTTCGCCGGCAAGCCGGTGATCGCGATCATCAACACCTGGAGCGACATCAATCCCTGCCATGCGCATTTCCGCACCCGCGCCGAGGAAGTGAAACGCGGCGTCTGGCAGGCCGGCGGTTTCCCGCTGGAGATGCCGGCGATTGCGCTGGCCGAACCGTTCCAGAAACCGTCGACCATGCTCTACCGCAACATGCTGGCGATGGAAACCGAGGAACTGCTGCGCGGCTACCCGGTGGACGGTGCGGTGCTGATGGGCGGCTGCGACAAGACCACGCCGGCGCTGATCATGGGCGCGACTTCGATGGGCCTGCCCTTCATCTATGTGCCCGCCGGCCCGATGCTGCGCGGCAACTGGCATGGCGAGCCGCTGGGTTCGGGCAGCGATTCCTGGAAATACTGGGCGGAACTGCGCGCCGGCAACATCACAGAAAACGAATGGGATGAAGTGGAGGCGGGCATCGCGCGCTCCTACGGCCACTGCATGACCATGGGCACCGCATCGACCATGACCTCGGTGGCGGAAACGCTGGGCCTGACATTGCCGGGTGCGGCCTCGATCCCGGCACCGGATGCCAACCATCCGCGCATGGCCACCGCCAGCGGCCGGCGCATCGTCGAGATGGTGTGGGATGACCTGAGGCCCGCGGAAATCATGACTGCGCAGGCCTTCGACAATGCGGTCACGGTGGTCCATGCGCTGTCGGGCTCGACCAATGCGCTGATCCACCTGGTGGCGATGGCGGGTCGTGCCGGGGTTGATCTGAAGCTCGACCGTTTCGACGAGCTCGCGCAGCGAACCCCGGTGCTCGCCAACATCCGCCCCGCGGGGAAGAAGTACCTGATGGAGGATTTTTATTACGCCGGCGGGCTGCGCGCGATGCTGTCCGAGTTGAAGGACCTGCTGAATCTCGACTGTCTGACCGTCAACGGCCGCACGCTGGGTGACAATCTCGATGGCGCGAAGATTTACAACGACGACGTGATCCGCCGCCGCGACAATCCGCTGTCGGCGAACGGCGGCCTCGCGGTGCTGCGCGGCAATCTCGCCCCCGACGGCGCGGTGATCAAGCCGACGGCAGCCGAGCCGCATCTGCTCAAACACACCGGCCCTGCGGTGGTGTTCAAAAACTACGACGACATGTACGCGCGTGTCGATGATGAAAACCTGGTCGTCGATGCGAACTCGGTGCTGGTGCTGCAGAACGCCGGGCCGCAGGGCGGGCCCGGCAT
>JALHRH010000533.1 GCA_022841565.1 Mycobacterium sp.
GCTGGGACGAGGCGCGCGGGCTGGACGGGTTGATCCTTCTTGAAACCAACACCCAGCCCGGCATGACGCCAACCTCGCTTGCCCCCGAACAGGCGGCGATGCAGGGCATCGACTTCCCCGCGTTCTGCGCCTGGATGGTGGAGGACGCGTCATGCAACCGCTGACCGCCCGGCGCGAAACCCGGCGGGTGCAAAGCCGCACCCTGCGCGACCCCGCGCCCAGCCGCTGGGCCTACCGTCTGCAGCGCGTGATGCTGACGCCGCACCTGCGCGTCCTCATTCGCACCGGCCTGCCGACGTTCGCCGTCCTTGCCGGGGTGGCACTGTTCTTTTCGCACGAACCGAACCGGGCGGCGGTCATCCAGACCGTGTCGGACCTGCGCGAGCAGTTCGAGGACCGGCCCGAATTCCGCGTCTCGCTGGCCCGTATCGAGGGCGCGTCGGAGGATCTTGCCGAAGCGGTGCGGATGCGGCTGGGGATCGCGCTGCCGCAATCGTCCTTCGATATCGATCTCGACGCCGCCCGCGAACGCATCGAGGCGCTGGATGCGGTCAAGCAGGCAGAGCTGCGCGTCCGTTCGGGCGGGGTGCTGCAGGTGGTGATCACCGAGCGCATTCCGGTCGCGGTCTGGCGCACCGAGGACGGGCTGACGCTGCTGGATGACACCGGCCACCGCGTCGCCGGGCTTGTCGCCCGCACCGACCGGCCCGACCTGCCGCTGATCGCCGGCACCGGTGCCGACCGCGCCGCCCCCGAGGCGCTGGACCTCATCGCCGCCGCCGGCCCGTTGCAACCGCGCATCCGCGGCCTGGTGCGGATGGGCGAACGGCGCTGGGACGTCGTGCTGGACCGCGACCAGCGGATCTTGCTGCCCGAAAAGAACCCGATCCTCGCACTCGAACGCCTGCTGGCGCTTGACCATGTGCAAGACATCATGAACCGCGACCTCGCCGCCATCGACCTCAGGATCGACCACCGTCCGGTCCTGCGCCTTACCCCATACGCCCTTGGCCAGATGCGCCAATCCCAGGGCATTGAAACCGTGGAGAACGAACTGTGACCGATCTCTATACTTCCCAACGTGCGATGCGGAACATGCGCAAGGCTGCCATGCAGCGTGGCGTGATCGCCATTCTGGATGTGGGCACCTCGAAGATCGCCTGCCTGATCCTGCGGTTCGACGGGCCGGACCACCTGCGCGAACAGGACGGCGTCGGGCCGATGGCGGGGCAAAGCCAGTTCCGGGTGATCGGGGCCGCGACCACCCGCTCGCGCGGGGTGCGCTTTGGCGAGATATCGGTGATGAACGAGACCGAGCGCGCCATCCGCACCGCCGTGCAGGCCGCTCAGAAGATGGCCAATGTCCGCGTCGATCATGTCATCGCCTGCTTTGCCGGGGCCGAGCCGCGTAGCTATGGCCTTGTCGGCGAATGGGAATTGCAGGACTCCGTGGTCACCGAACAGGACGTGGCCCGTGCGCTTGCCGCCTGCGACGTGCCCGACATCGGTCCGGGGCGCGAGGTGCTGCACGCCCAGCCGGTGAACTTCGCGCTTGACCACCGCTCCGGCCTTGGCGACCCGCGGGGCCAGATCGGCAACCGGTTGTCCTGCGACATGCACCTTCTGTCGGTGGACGGCGACGTGGTGCAGAACCTGCTTTACTGCATCAAGCGTTGCGACCTCGAACTCGCCGGCATCGCGTCGTCGGCCTATGTCTCGGGCATCTCCAGCCTTGTCGAGGACGAACAGGAACTTGGCGCCGCCTGCATCGACATGGGCGGCGGGGCCACCGGCCTTTCGGTGTTCATGAAGAAACACATGATCTACGCCGACAGCGTCCGGATGGGCGGTGACCACGTCACCTCCGACATCTCGAAGGGCCTGCAGATCCCGGTCACCACCGCCGAGCGCATCAAGACCCGCCACGGCGGCCTTCATGCCACCGGCATGGACGACCGCGAGATGATCGACATCGGCGGCGACTCGGGCGACTGGGAGAAGGACCGCCGCCAGATCAGCCGGACCGAGTTGATCGGCATCATGCGGCCACGCGTCGAAGAGATCCTCGAAGAGGTCCGCGCCCGGCTTGACGTCGCGGGGTTCGACCACCTGCCCAGCCAGCAGATCGTGCTGACGGGTGGCGGCAGCCTGATCCCCGGCCTTGACGGCCTCGCCTCGCGCATCCTGGGCCAGCGCGTCCGCCTTGGCCGCCCGTTGCGCGTGCAGGGCCTGCCGCAGGCCGCCACCGGGGCCGCCTTTGCCAGCGCGGTGGGGCTTTGCCTCTTTGCCGCGCATCCGCAGGACGAATGGTGGGATTTCGAAATTCCCGCCGAGCGCTACCCGGCGCGTTCGCTCAGAAGGGCCGTCAAATGGTTCAAGGACAACTGGTAACCGCAACATCCGGACAGTCCGCCCAGATAGCGGCGGAATTACGCAACAAGCCCCCATATTTTGGGGAGTTTCCGGTTTTTCTGCGT
>JALHRH010000534.1 GCA_022841565.1 Mycobacterium sp.
CAACCTTTTCCATTTGACCGGGCGGTTACTGCCGCCGATGCGGACGAACCGGTGGGGGCGGATCGTGACGATCGCGTCGTCCGGGGTCGAGCAGCCGATTGCCAATCTTGCCCTTTCGAACGGCATCAGATCCGCCGTTGTGGGCTGGTCGAAAACCCTCGCGGCAGAGGTCGCAAGTGACGGTGTGACCGTCAACATCGTGCTGCCCGGCCGCATCCAGACGTCGCGGGTCGACGAGTTGGACGCCGCAGCGGCGGCGCGCACGGGACACACGCTGGAGGCGGTTCGGGCTACTTCTGCGGCGGCGATCCCGGCTGGCCGCTACGGTCGGCCGGAGGAGTTCGCGTCAATGGTGGTCTACCTTTGCTCGCAGCAGGCGTCTTATGTAACGGGCAGTCGGCTGCGGGTCGATGGCGGGGCGATCCGCGCGATCTGAGCAACGGGTGCGGTCCCGGAGCGTTGCGCCGCTCAGGCCCGATGCGAAGCGGCCAGAGTGGCTTGGGCTTTGGACGATGGGCAGGTCTCATTCAGCAGTTCGTCGCGCTTTGTAGAAAGTGGCCGTCGCCAAGGTCAGGATCGCGTCAGGCGGTCCGAGGGAACGGTGGACTTGCTTGTGCCACTGGAACTTGGATGACACGATATCGCCAGCACGCAGGACAGGCCGCGTCGCCTGCCAAACGTGAAGAGGAAAACCCGAATGACATCCTTGGCCAACCAGGTCCAAGCGATCACCGAAACGCCGAACATGTTGATCCCGCTTGGGGACGGTTGCCGATTGGCGGCACGGGTCTGGATGCCGGTTTCAGCCGAAGAAGAACCGGTCCCGGCCATCCTAGAATACATCCCCTACCGCAAACGCGACGGAACCCTGCCGCGTGACGAAACCATGCATCCCTACATGGCCGCGCGGGGCTATGCCTGCGTCCGGGTGGACATGCGCGGCAATGGCGACAGCGACGGGGTGATGACCGACGAATACACCGAGCAGGAATTGTCGGACGCCTGCGAGGTGATCGGCTGGCTTGGGGCACAGCCCTGGTGCTCGGGGGCGGTGGGGATGATGGGCAAAAGCTGGGGCGGGTTCAACAGCCTGCAGACCGCAGCCCTGCGCCCGCCGGCGCTGAAGGCCGTGGTGACCGTCTGTTCCACGACCGACCGGTTCGAGGATGACATCCACTTCAAGGGCGGCTGCCTTCTGGGCGAGAACATCGGCTGGGGCGCGGTGATGCTGTCCTATTCGTCCCGCCCGCCCGACCCCGACCTGCGACCGGACTGGTGCGACGTCTGGATGAAGAGGCTTGAGGCTGACGCACTTCTTGCGCCGGTCTGGGCCAGCCATCAGGCGCGGGACGCCTACTGGAAGCATGGCTCGGTCTGCGAGGACTGGCAGGCCATCAACGTGCCGGTCCTGTCGATCGGCGGCTGGGCAGACAACTACATGAACACCGTCAGTCACCTGGTGACCAACCTGCTTGTCCCGGCGCAAGGGATCGTCGGCCCTTGGGTTCACCAGTATCCGCATATGGCGGTGCCCGGGCCGCAGGTGGGGTTCCTGCAGATTGCCCTGCGCTGGTGGGACCGCTGGTTGAAGGGAAACCCGAACGGCGCCGAGGCGGACCCGGCCTACCGCGCCTATGTTCTTCACTCGTCCCCTCCGAATGCCAGCGCAGACCACCGTCCGGGGCATTGGGTGGCGGAACATACCTGGCCGTCCCCCCGCATCACGCACGAGACGCTGGCGCTCTCGCCGGGTGGCCTTCTGGGGGATACGGGCGGACTTCTGGATATCGCGGTCGCCTCGCCACAAACGCTCGGGCTGGCGGCTGGCGAGTTCTTTCCGACGGGTCTGAACGCGGAAATGGCCGGTGATCAGGCCGCGGACGACGCCCTGTCGGTCTGCTTTGACTTGCCTGCCCTGGCCGCGCCGAAACAGTTGCTCGGAGCCGCGCGGTTGTCGCTGAGGCTGACGAGCGACAGGCCAAAGGCGCTGATCGTCGCACGGCTTTGCGATGTGGCGCCCGATGGTTCATCCGTGCGGATCGCGCACGGGATGCTGAACCTCTGCCACCGCGACAGCCGCGAAACGCCGTCGGCGGTCCCGGTGAACCAGCCCATCGACATCACGCTGACGCTGGACCAGATGGCTTATCGCGTGGCACCCGGCCACCGGCTTCGGCTTTCGCTGTCGACTTCCTACTGGCCGTTCGTCTGGCCCAGCCCCGAGGCTGCCGCCCTGACCTTGCTGCGCGGATCACTCGTGCTGCCACGACATGAAGGTGGCGTGCAGGATGAATGGGTTCCCCCACCAGCTGAGGGCGGGGACACATGGAAGCATCGCGTCCACCGGTCCGGACAGGCCGCCCGCAGGGTAGAACATGACCTGCTTTCGGGCCGGGTGACGCTGGTCGTCGAGGACGACGAGGGCGATACCGAAAACCTTGATCATGGCCTCGTTTCGGGCGGATCGATGC
>JALHRH010000535.1 GCA_022841565.1 Mycobacterium sp.
GCGTTCAGCCCCGAGCCGCTGTTGTCCGACAGCACGTTGCCTTCCAGCACCAGCGACGCCCCCGACGCGCTCACCCCGTGCGAGGTGTTGCCCTCGATCCGCGAGCCGACGATCCGCCAGCCGTCGTTCGTGAACGCGATCGTCACCCCTGAGTTCGCATTGCCCGTCACCCGCACATCGCTCAGCACGATCCCGTTCGAGTCCCCACTCCCGTTGCTCAGCACCCCGTCGTACGCGCCACGCATCGTCAGGGACTCCACCTTCACGTCGTCCGCTCCGCCGAAGTCGAATACCGCCGACCCGAACGTCCGGTTGCCGCGGTCCAGCACAGTGAGGCCCTGACCCGCACCGCGGATCGTCACCCCCGAGTCCTGTTCCGTCAGGACGATGTTCGTCGCCAGGTCGTACGTCCCCGCGTCCACGTACACCACATCGCCTGCGTCCAGGTCGTACGCCCTCAGCAGCGCCGCCAGACTCGCCATCGGTGCATCCGCACTCTTCCCGCTGTTCGCGTTGTTCCCCACCGCGCCCGTGAACGTGTCCCCCGTGCGCGAGCCGTCGTTCACGTAGTACGTCTGCCCGCCGTTGGCGATCTGGAACCCTTCGTCCGACGCGTCGCTCAGCGTCACCACCCCGCCGGCCACACTCTGGTTCGCCGTCACCACCGCTCGCACCCGCGCCGTGTTCCCCGCCGTCGGCAACGCGTCCACCGTCCATGCAAAGCGACCGCCGCCCTGCGTATCGAGCGTCAGTCCGCTCGCCAGGCTCCTCCACGTCGCCCCGTCGTCCACGCTCAGCTGCAACTCCACCGTCGGCGTCTCCGGCGCCTGCGCATTCACCCTCAGCAGTTCGAACCCGCTCAGGATCGCCACCAGGCCCGCGCCCCGGTTCACCAGCGTCAGGTCCACCCCGGCACCACCGGCCACCGTCACGTCGTACTCCGCCACGTACGCCTTGTTCAGCCCGCCCGCCCGCGCACGGATGTCCACGTTGCTGTCCACCGTCGTCCCGTTGGCCACCACGTCGAACAGCCTCTGACCCAACGCCGCGCTCGGCTCCGCGAAGTGCAGCCTCAGCCGGTACTGACCGTCCGCTGCCGCCACCGCGTAGCGCAGCGTCCCAGGCACCAGCGTCGCTCCGCTTCCCGTGCTGTTGTCCGCGTACGAGTAACTCTGGTACAGCGCCGCCGGCGCCGCCTTCGCCACCCCGGTCGTGTCCACCGCCGTGCTGCTCGACGAGTACCACCCCGCCGTGCGCATCGTGTCGCTGCTCCATCCCGCCACCGCCGCGTTCGGTGCGCCGCTGTCCACCCGCAGCAGCGTGTCCGCCGGCAGCAGCCCCGCCGTGCGCCACTCGATCGGCACCACCGCGCCCGCCTCCAGCTTCTCCAACCCGTTCGGCCCCAGCACCTGCACCAGCGCCGCCGCGCTCGGCGTCGAGCGCAGCGTGTTTCCGTACGCCCCCAGATCCACCCGGTTCCCGCTCGGTCTCGCCTCGCCCAGCGACAGCGTCGACGGATCCCCTCGGTCGATCGCAATCGAACCAGACTGCAATCGCCAGTCGTCGTCGCTGCCCCGGTCGCCTTCGATCCGGTCCAGTCTTAGCGCGTCAGCCACCGTCACCAGACTGGGGCTGCCACCGCGAGAGGCCAACTCCACGCGCAGGGTCGTGCCGCTCACACGCACGTAGCCCAGTTGTTCCCATTGCCGTCCGTCGGCCGCGAAGTCATTGGGTTCGTTGTTCCACTGCTCGCCCGTCGGCACCCCCACCTGCCGGTTGCCTTCCCAGGCCGTGTATTGCAGTGCCGAGGCATTGTTGAAGGTCGCGCTCTTCGGCCAGAACGCGCCGAGACGGTAGAGTCCCGGCGTGAGCCCTTCGAACGTCCACGTCGCCACCGCGCTCCCGTCACCGTTGGCCGGGCTCGTGGTGAAGTCACCGCCGTAGCCCGCGAGCGCGCCGCCTGTCACCGTCGTCCAGTTGCCGCGTGTCGCGAAACCGGCATCACCGTCGTCCACCACCACGCCCGAGTTCGGCATGACCGAGAGCGAGTAACCGCGCATGCCGTCTGCGCCGTCGACGTCGACGAACTGCGGGTCCCCCGTCACGCTGTTGCGGTCGAACCCCACCCCATACACCCAGTCCGTCCTCGTCTGGAAGCTCCGATCCTCCCAGTACGCCACCTTTCCGTTCGCACCCAGCCGGAACAGGTTGTAGTCCGAGCCGAACCCCGCCTGCTGGTTCGAATCCACCCGCAGCGCGTGTCCGTCGTCCACCCACAGGATGTTGTTGCGCACCACCACGTCTCGCGCCTTCGCCCACACCGCCTCACCGGTCGGCGCCACCACCGTGTTGTTCTCGATCAGCGTGCCGCCGAACGTCGTGATCTCGATCCCCGCCACACCCTTGTTGTCCCACACCACGTTCCCACGC
>JALHRH010000536.1 GCA_022841565.1 Mycobacterium sp.
TTCATGCCCAAGATGGCGGGGGTGGCAAACCCCTCCCGGGTCACGCCGGTCGTGGTCCGTCCCATGATGTTGGTCGCCCGCACCAGTAGAGCGTTGACAGATGACGCACTGATGAGCGCCTCGGCCTGCGCCTTGTGGACCGAGTAGAGGTGCTTGTCACTTGGGCGGAGCCGGTCGCCTTCCCTGAGTCGCGGCGGGTTATCGGCGCGGGCGCCGTAGGCCATCACCGACGAGGCACTGACGAGCCGCGCCACACCGGTGCGCTGCATTGCTTGCAGCACCGCTGCGGTGCCCCCGACGTCGATCGCGTGTGTCGCGGCGGCATCGTGCGTGGGATGGGTGGTCCAGGCCAAGTGAACGACGGCATCGACGCCGGGCAGGGCCGCCGTGAGCGCGTCGGCGTCCCGGATGTCGGCGCTGACGTGGCGGTAACCGGGCGAAGGCAGTGAGTGGGGCCGCCGCGACAACCCGACAACCTCATGACCTCGAGCCAATATTTCCGGGATGATCGAGGACCCGAGGTCCCCCGACGCGCCCGTCACCATCACCCGCATGCATTCGCCCGTCTTTGCGCCGTCTGTTGAGGCAAATGTATGAGCGCGCAGACCGCAGTGTCAACACTCCGGATAGAGATTCTCTAGATTCTTGGGACAGGCCGCGCGGTGGCCGCAGGCATCCATTCGGCGACGCGGAGAAGCCAGTAAAACCCAACGTCAACGAAGAAATACATACCAAGCGCCGGGTGCCACGACTGGGTCACGCGGGCGCGAAATCTCAGTAGAGCAGGTCGATAACCCGATCCTGATGATGGGCCTTGGCGACATAGCGACGGGCGCTCTTCATATGCTCGATCCATGCCCGCTCGGCGGCTTCCCCATTACCGGCGTGAATTAGCTCGGTGATCTTCTCGTAGCCCCGCAACGCCCGGCGGTTGGCCCGCCGGATCTCGTCGCTCTCGGGTCCGATCTCGGCGACCGTCTTGGCCAGCTCGCGCTGGACGATCTCCGACAACATGCCGATGACCGCGGTCAGCGTGTGATTGCCGGACAGCTCAACGAGTTTGACGTGGAATCGCACACCGGCGCGAGAGAACGTGCGTGCATCGTTCGCGGCCGCACGGACGCGTTCGAGTTCCTCGTCGAGTTGGCGCAATTGGTCCAGGGTCGCGGTCTCGGCCAGCCGGCGCACGGCCGGCGGCTCGATGGTCAACCTGGCATCCCACACGTCGCCGACGGTGGTGCCGGAAAGCGTCAAGACCATGCCGAAAAGATCTGCGGCGGCGTCGGGCCCCGGCACGGTCACTCGCGCCCCGCCGGGCGGTCCGCGGCGGATCACCACCAGCGAGTCACCCTCCAAAAGCCGAAATGCCTCACGCAGGGTCGGGCGCGAAACCCCGAACTGTTCCATGAGTTCGGCTTCAGTCGGCAGCCAATCGCCGTCGACGAGGTCACCTCGGGCGATCATCCGACGGATCTGAGCGGCGACCTGGTCGGACATTTTCAGCGGACGTACCCGGTCCTGGTTTCTGGTGAGTGCGAACGAGTTCTTGCCTGTCACGCACTCCTCCTGTTTAACCCTGATCGGCACCGTCGGCCAATGATAGCGTCGCCGACACCGTTGACTAGTTTATCCAGAAGAACTAGCGAATTCTCGGGTCGAGTCTGAGCGTTGTCGAGATTCGTCGGGCGCTAACGCGGTAGACCGAGTCCGCGGGCGATGAGCCCGCGTTGAACGTCGTTCGTTCCCCCGCCGACGACGTACATGATCGACTGCCGCAAACCGTGTTCGAACGCGCCACCGCCGGGAACGGTGACAAGGGGAGCCGATTCTTCACCGAGCGCGGCCGCCGGACCGAAGATCGTCAAGGTCGCCGCACCGAAGTCCTCGGCAAGTTCACCACCCATCACGCCGGCCATCGCGGCATCGAACATCGCGCCGGTATCGCGTGCACTTGCCCGTACCGCGGCACTCACCAGTGCGCGGTTGGCCTGCACGCGCACAGCCAGCTCGGTGATCAGCGCCCGTTTGGCCGATCCACGCGGCCCGACTCGGCCCGTCGGATCCGTTCGGACGACGTCGAGCAGGTCATCGAGTTGGCGGTGCAGCGCCGCGGCAATGTTGCCCATGGTGATGCGTTCGCCGGCCAGGGCGTCGACGATGACTTTCCAGCCGCCATTGACTTCCCCGACCCGCGCCGCATCGGGGATGCGGACGTTGTCGTAGAAGACCGTGCATGACACCTCGCCGGATAGCGCGGTGTGCTGCTGGATCGTCACGCCCGGGGTATGCAGAGCGAAGAGAAACACGGTGATGCCCGCGTGCCGGGGGGTCGCGTCCGGATCCGTCCGCGCCGCCAGCCACACCCACTCTGATTCGTGGGCCGTTGTGGTCCAAAGCTTTTGACC
>JALHRH010000537.1 GCA_022841565.1 Mycobacterium sp.
TTTGATACGATTTCGGACTATATAGTCCTATACCGCATTAAATGCAACCTCGTTCCGGCATTGCGTGAAGCCCACTGAATTGGTAACAACAGATGACCAATCCGCGGAGGTTCCCATGCCTGTCATCGCCTGCATCGACGACCTGAAGCAGCTCTACCGCCGCCGAACCCCCAGAATGTTCTACGACTACGCCGAAAGCGGCAGCTATTCGGAACAGACCTTCCGCGAGAACACCTCCGATTTCGCCAAGATCCGGCTGCGTCAGCGGGTGGCGCGTGACCTGTCGGGCCGGGTTCTGGAAACCGAGATGATCGGCCAGAAAGTCACCATGCCGGTCGCCCTCGCCCCCGTCGGCTCCACCGGGATGCAAAATCCCGATGGCGAGATCAAGGCCGCCCGCGCCGCCGCCAAGTTCGGCGTGCCCTACACCCTCTCCACCATGTCGATCTGCTCGATCGAAGACGTCGCCGCCGCCAGCCCGACCCCGTTCTGGTTCCAGCTTTACGTCATGCGCGACGAAGATTTCGTCGACGCTATCATCGAACGCGCCCGCAAGGCCAAATGCTCGGCGCTTGTCCTGACGCTCGACCTGCAGATCCTCGGCCAGCGCCACCGCGATGTGAGGAACGGCCTGTCCAGCCCACCTAAACTGACGATCCCGAACCTGATCAACATCGCCACCAAACCCGCCTGGGCTTTGGGCATGCTGCAAACCCCGCGCCGCCAGTTCCGCAACATCGTCGGCCATGTGAAGAACGTCGAGAAACTGTCCGACCTCACCGCCTGGGCGAACGAACAGTTCGACCCCAAGCTTGACTGGTCCAAGGTCCGCCGCATCCGCGACCAGTGGGGCGGCAAGTTCATCCTCAAAGGCATCCTCGACCCCGATGACGCGCGCATGGCCGCCGATTTCGGGGCCGATGCCATCATCGTCTCCAACCACGGCGGCCGGCAGCTTGATGGCGCGGTCAGCTCGATCTCGATGCTCCCCTCCATCGTCCGCGCCGTGGGCGACAAGGTCGAGGTCCATGTCGACGGCGGCATCCGTTCGGGGCAGGACGTGCTGAAAGCGGTCGCGATGGGTGCCAAATCCACCTACATCGGCCGCTCCTACGTCTACGGCCTTGGCGCGATGGGCGAGGCGGGCGTGACCAAGGCGCTGGAGATCATCCAGAAGGAACTCGATATCTCGATGGCGCTTTGTGGCGAGCGGGATGTCAAGAACCTCGGCCCCCACAACCTCCTGATCCCCAAGGATTTCGAAGGCGACTGGGTGGCCTGAACCGCCCGACGCTGGGCCTGCTTGCCTTTTGATCAAATTATCGCGCATAACTGCGGCGTAACCACGGATGTCGCACCATGTCTGCCGAACTGATCGCCGGGGTCCCGAAGGACCGTCTTGCAGCCTTTGCCGCCCGCGAAGCCCGCCGCTTCGCCGCCAGCCGCCCCGTGTCGGCCAAGGCGATGGCCAAGGGCGCCGGCAACTTCCTCTCCGGTGTGCCGATGCACTGGATGACCGACTGGCCGATGCCGCACCTGCCCTTGGTGGCCGAAGCCCACGGCGCGCGGCTGACCGACATCGACGGCTACGGCATCGACGACTTCTGCCTTGGCGATACCGGCTCGATGTTCGGCCACTCCCCCGCTCCGGTCGCGAAAGCCATCCGCCGTCAGGCCCGTCGCGGGCTGACCTACATGCTGCCGTCCGAAGCGGCGCTGGAGGCTGGCCTCCTGCTCACCGACACCTTCGGTGATTTCCGCTGGCAGATCGCGACCACAGCCACCGACGCCAACCGCTTCGCCCTGCGTGTCGCCCGCGCCGTCACCGGGCGGCCCAAGGTTCTGGTGTTCAACGGCTGCTACCACGGCACGGTGGACGACACGATGGTCACGCTGGAAGGCGGCCACACCGTCAACCGCCCCGGCCTGATGGGTCAGGTGACAGACCTCGCCCAAACCGCCGTCTGCGTCGAATTCAATGACCTCGCCGGGGTCGAAGCGGCCCTTGCCAAAGGTGACGTCGCCGCGATCCTCACCGAACCGGTGATGACCAACTCCTGCATGGTCCTGCCCGCGCCCGGCTTCCTTGACGGCCTTCGCAGCCTCGCGACCAAGGCCGGAACCCTTCTCATCATCGACGAGACCCACACCATTTCCACCGGGCGCGGCGGCTATACCCGCGTGCATGACCTTTCGCCCGACATCTTCGTCGTCGGCAAATGCGTGGCAGGCGGCATGCCCACCGCCGTCTGGGGCCTGTCCCCCGCCCTGGCCGACCGCTATCGCACGGCCAACGCCAGCCGCCCCTCCGGCCATTCCGGCATGGGCACCACCCTCTCCGCCAACCCGATGCAGTTCGCCTGCCTTCAGGCAACGCTGGCCGAGGTGATGACCGAGGACAACT
>JALHRH010000538.1 GCA_022841565.1 Mycobacterium sp.
CGCCGGGGTGGACGTGATCGAACTTGGCATGCCCTTTACCGATCCGATGGCGGACGGCCCGACGATCCAGCTTGCCGGTCAGCGGTCACTGGAAGGCGGCATGACGATGGATGCCACCCTGCAGATGGTGCGCGATTTCCGCACCGGCGACAGCACCACCCCGATCGTGCTGATGGGCTACTTCAACCCGATCTATTCGCGCGGCGTCGACCGTTTCCTGACCGATGCCAAGGCCGCCGGCATCGACGGCCTCATCGTCGTCGACCTGCCCCCGGAAGAAGACGCCGAGCTTTGCATCCCCGCGCAGGCCGCCGGGCTGAACTTCATCCGCCTCGCCACCCCCACTACCGACGCCAAGCGCCTGCCGAAGGTGCTGCAAAACACCTCTGGTTTCGTCTACTACGTCTCGGTCACCGGCATCACCGGTGCGGCTGCCGCCGTGGCAACCGATGTCGGCCCCGAGGTCGCCCGGATCAAGGCCTCGACCGATCTTCCGGTCATCGTGGGCTTCGGCATTTCCACCCCCGATCAGGCGAAGGCCATCGCCAGCGTGGCAGATGGCTGCGTCGTGGGCTCGGCCATCGTCAAGGACATCGGCGCGAAAAAGCCCGTGGCCGAAGTGCTGGCCAACATCGCCGCCCTCGCCGGGGGCGCGCATTCGGCCTAACGGTTCGGCCCGGGGTCTTCGTCACGCATCGCATCCATGACCCGGCGGAGGTCGCCCAGCACGGGCAGCGCCGCGCCAAGCCTGTCGACCGGAAACCGCGCCGCAATCGCTGCCATGTCCGGCACGATGCCTGCAATCGCCGTCTGCCGGAAGCCGCGCCCCGCCTCGGTGATCCATACGCATTTCGACCGCCCGTCGCGCGCGTTCGCAGCGATCCGCACCAGCCCGTGCCGTTCCAGCACCGCAAGGCTGTGCGTCATCGAGGTTTTCGGCACCTGAAACGCCCGCGCCAATTCCAACGGCGTGCGGCCATCCTTCACCCGGATCAGGTGGTTCAGCACGGTGAACTGCGACAGGGTAAACCCGTCCGGCAACCGCGCCTCGAACAGGGCGCGGCTCAACTGCGAAAGGATGCCCACCTCGGTGAAGAACTGAAAGAAGGTCTCCTCGGGCGACGGTTCAGGCATTCACGATCTTTGCCTCCAACGGCCAGCGCGGGCTTGGGCTTACCGATGGACCGTAGCCGATCCGCGCCAACATCTGAACCGTGCCGCCCTCTGGCGCAAGCTTGGCATGCAGCTCGGCGTAAGGCACCGCCATCTCGGGGTATTCCTGCAAGGCCTGTGACAGCGGCTGGAACGCCACCCCTGCCGCCGTCGCCGCCAGATTGACCCGCAGCCAATCCGCACCCGTGGCGATCTGGTCGGCGCGGGTATTGTTTGGCGTCACCAACCAGACATGCCCCATCGCGGTGTCGGTGTTCGCAAAGACCGCCGCCAACCCGGCCGTGTAGGCCTGAGACGAGCTATCCAGCGCCGCCTCGCGGGTGAAGAGCCCGGTCGCGGCCATCACCTCGAACATCGGGCCGGTGAAATCAATGCCGTCCGGGTTTGCATCCACCTCGGCCCGCCCGATGCGGAAAAGGTCCACCGATTCCCGGTAGGTGTGCGGCGTCTCGATCTCGATCCTCAACGCCTTGTGCGTGAAGGCGCGCCACCCGGCAACCTCGGTCGCATCGACCGTGCCACCGAACCGCGCATGGCGCGCCACGGCCAGCACCTGCAAGGTGTCGGCGGGAAGCGGGCGCGCGGTGTCGAACGGCTCCTTCAACGACCGCCGGTCCAGCACATGGGCGAACAGCGGGTCCGGCGTCACCGCCCCGTCAGCCACAAACACCGCCCGCGCAACCGGGCGGCCATCAAGCCCCGCCGCGCTTTCCCCTTCCGGGAACGGCGTGATCGTCACCCGCTGCCCGTCATGGCTCGCCGCCATCCGCATCAACTCCAGAAAGCAGCCAAGCCCGATGGTGATCTGCCGGCTGAACGGGTCGGTGTGCGGCAGAAGCTTCGCGGTATCGGCATAGAGCGTAACCACGTTCGGCTCTGACAGGTCCACCAGCCAAGGCTGCCGGTTGTGCGGGTTGGGTGCGAGCAGCGCATAGGACAGCGCCTTGCGGCGCGGCTCGGTTTCCATCCCGGCCCCCGCCCAAGGCAGCGCCGCCGTGCGCGGTGTGCGGCTGGCCACAGCGCCAAGACCGGCAGTTGCGGCAAGGATCACGCCCCCGCCGATCAGGGCGAGGGTCTTGCGGCGGCTCAGGGACATCACGGGCTCCATTTTGATACGATTTCGGACTATATAGTCCTATACCGCATTAAATGCAACCTCGTTCCGGCATTGCGTGAAGCCCACTGAATTGGTAACAACAGATGACCAATCCGCGGAGGTTCCCATGC
>JALHRH010000539.1 GCA_022841565.1 Mycobacterium sp.
GGCGTGTCAAGAGAACCTGAGCGCAGCAACACTGAGATCCTCGAAAGGGAACTTCTGACAATCCCTTCCTGACACCCCCGGAGGCGTTTGTGAAGGGCCAACCCGATCTATATCAGCCGTATTCGCCGTGATCGAAACCCCAGCTTCAACAGGCCTCGCCAAGGATGAGTTTCTTGGGCGGGCATCGGTAGAACCGCAGGCACACCGTGGTGCCGTCACGGCCGCCGTCGATGGTGCAGTCATCCGCGAGTGCCCGCATCAGCAGGATGCCGCGACCACGCGCGCGGGAGACGTCGAAGTTGGGTTCCAGCCAGCGCCCGTGGTCGATTACGTTCACCATCAATTCGGTGGTGACCGCGTAGTAGCCGATCTGCAGTGTCATGCTGCCCACGTGGTCGATGATGCGATAGGCATGGTCTGCGCAGTTGGACATCGCTTCGTCGGTGGCCAGGATGATATCGGCAACCCGCTCGTCGCCAAGCTCCAAGTGGCCGACCAGCCACTCGCCGAATGAGTGTCGGAATGCCGCCACGGTGTGAGCATTAGCAATACCAGTGTGCATGTGACATGACTCGGCGGCATCGCCGATGCCGCCGGAATCGCTTGACCTGGAACCGCTCACGGCTAGTCGGCTACCCCAATGGTCGTGCGGATACACGTGATGTGATCGGTCCCCCGCCATTTACGGATCTCGGCGTGCGATCACGACCGCCGCTTTGCGGCAGATAACCGGTTGGGCTTAGCGTTTGGTGCCCACCGTAATGAGATCCGAAACGACCTGGGTCCAGATCGGACGACGGACGCGATGCTGGTCGCTGACAGTAAATCCCGCGTCCTCGAATAGCGTCCGCATCTCCTGCGCAGGCGGATTGTGCTGCGGTTTCCAGCGACTGGGAACCTGCAGGAGGTGTTGCCGAGCGCTGAGGGACGCTACGGCCACTAGGCCACCAGGCGCCAGCACGCGATGAAATTCGCACAGTGCCGCCGGTTGGTCGAAGAAATGAAACGCCGAGGTCGTCACGATCGCGTCGAGCGCGCCGTCCTGGAAGGGAAGCTGCTCGACCGGACTTCGTAACCAGTGCACCCGATCGGACTTGGTGCGGGCCTGGGCCAGCATGCCGTTGGACATGTCGACGCCGTAGATTTGGTCAGGGCTCAGTTCTCGCTCGATCCGGCTACTGAGAATCCCGGTCCCGCAAGCAACGTCGGCGATCCGGCGGGACCGGCGGGCTCGC
This sequence comes from Mycobacterium sp., assembly GCA_022841565.1. GTDB lineage: Bacteria > Actinomycetota > Actinomycetes > Mycobacteriales > Mycobacteriaceae > Mycobacterium. The sequence goes on from JALHRH010000539.1 coordinate 1,236, forward strand.
AGCTGGGCGATCACCTCGTCGTGCGGCGGCCGATACACCCAGTGCTGCAGAAACGGCAGATCGTAGGCCGGAGACAGCAAGCTCCACATCCCGGTCACCACGCTGTTCAGGGTGCGGCGCGGCGCGCTCACCTACTCAGTATCGAGGCGTAGTAGACGGTGTCGGCCATTGACACCGAGTCGTGAGACTGCGGGACGGCCGCCAGCCCGTTGTCGGACAACAGCTGACTCATCGGTGTACCGACTGAGCGCCATCCCAGCTCCTGCAAGTAGGTAGCGACGTCCGTACGCTCGCCCTCGAATCCGAGATCCTCCCAATCCAGTTCGAATCCATGCTCACGCCACTTGGCGGTCGATCTGCGCATCATCTCCCGTGCCTTTTCGACATCCCGCTCCGGCCGAGGCGGTATGGCTTCGACCGCAAGCCGACTGCCGCGGGCGCTGAGCGAGGTGATGCTGTCGAACAGCAGATCCTGCGCTTTGGGTGGCAGGTATCCGAGCAGCCCCTCGGCGATCCACGCGGTGGGGCGGTTGGGGTTCAACCCCGCCGCACGAAGGGCCGCCGGCCAGTCTTGCCGCAGGTCGATGGCGACCTTACGCAGGTCGACTGTTGGGGTGGCGCCCAGCTCGCCGAGGCTGGTCGTCTTGAAGGCCAGGACCTGGGGCTGGTCGACCTCGAAGACCGTCATGTCGGCCGGCCAGCTCAGACGGTAGGCGCGGGCATCCAGACCGGAGGCGAGGATGACGGCCTGTCGGATGCCGGCCTGCGTCGCGTCCTGGAAGAACGAATCAAAGAAGCGGGTTCGAGCGGCCATGGCGGCAGGCATGTGTGCGAGCTTCCAGCTCGACTCCTCGTCGTCGACGTCCGCAGCGGCGAGCTCGCCGGTGACCCATCGGGTGAAGAAATCCACGCCGACCGCGCGAACCAGGGGTTCGGCGAACTGGTCGTTGATGATGGAGTTGTCCGCGTTGGTCGCGATCGCGCGGGCCGCGGCCACCAAGGTCGCCGTCGCCCCTACGCTGGTAGCCAAGTCCCAGGTGTCGTTTTCCGGCTCTTCGCAGATGAGGGTGTAGTGATGGTAGGCGCGTCGTTGCCGGGATAGGGGTCGAGGTCTTCCGAAAATGAGGGTTCCTACACACCTCACCCGAAAGACCTCGACGTGCCT
>JALHRH010000540.1 GCA_022841565.1 Mycobacterium sp.
GACCGAAGCCCTCCGCCCGGCTGGGGAAGATGAAGGCGTGCGACCGCGCCAGCAGGCCGTGCCAGTCGTCCTCGCCCATCTGCCCGCGCACGATCTCGATCTGGTCATCGACCAGGCCGCTCAGCCAGTGCGGATTATCCCGGCACTTGACCAGCAACTTGTGGCGCGGGTCGCCCTTGAACAGCCGATTAAACGCCAACATGGCGAGTTCGGCCCCTTTCCGCATGTCGCCGAGCGAGTACGTCAGCCAGATGAATGGTTCGCCGTCTTTGGGGAATTGCCGCTCGATGTGGGGGATCGGCGCATAGTCTACGCCCAGGGGGATATAGTGGGTGGGGATGGTCACGCCAGCATCGCGGTACAGGTCGCACAAGTCGGGCGCGGGCAGGATCACCCGTTCATAGTAGGTATTGAGGCACTGCACCCACTCGGGCGAGGGGGCGGTCGATTCGGACATGGTGTAAGACCAGGCGCGGAGTTTGCCCGGCCACTGCTCGATCCGCCGCGGCGAACCGATGACCAGCGTCGGCGCGGTCGAGTCGGGGAACGGGAGCAGCTCGGCACCGGCGGCCAGCAGGGCGCGGGTGATGCCAATTTCCATCTTGCCATAACCCGTCGCCGGGTTCATCCCGCAGGTCGCCCAGACTGCCAACCGTGCCATGTGTCCTCCAGAGTCAAAAACAGGCGGAGCCGCGCCCCCGCCTGCGTGCTGCGTCGGCTGTGGACTAGCTGATGGTCGGGTTGGCCCAGGTGCCACCGCTGACCAGCAGACCGTTCGCGCCGTTGGTGCGATCCATCCCAACGCCGACCCCGAATTCAAATTCGAGGTTGACTTGTTTCACGGGATACTGAGCGTCGCCGCTCGGTTCGCTGATGACGAACACGCCGAAGCCCTGATCCGGGTGGACCCGGACGGCCAGCGGGTTGCGCTGATCCAGGTTGCCGTAGGACTTGAACATGCTGACATAGCCAGTCGGCACGCGGTTAAACGCACGGATCTCGATCAGACCATGCTTGCTCTGGAAGTAGCCGATCACGCCGCCGTACACCTGCGGCTGACCGCTGGCGTACAGTTGGTTCCCGCTGGTCTCGCCGCCGCGGTCGATGGTGGTCACCACCGGCGCGACAAACTGGACAAACTTGGTCAGAGCCGTGATGGTATCCGTGTCCGCCGTGCTGACGTGGGCGGTGAAGGGAGCCACATGTCCGTGCTCGGCCAGAGTCTGCGCCAGGTCATTGAAGACGTTAGCAAAGGTCTTGCTGGCCGCCGAGTTGAAGCCCAGAAAGTGGGTGTGCGTGCTGTCGAAGGATGCGCCGTCGTAGGCGGGCGGGGTGTAGGCAATGGTGCCGCCGCCCCGGACGAACGGGACATCATAACCGGCAGAGCCGATTTGATTTTCCGTATTGGTCATCAACCGGCGGAAGATCGCCTTCTCGAAGCGCCAGCGGTGTGTCCGCATGACCGTGTTAATGGTCGCGCGGATTTTGGCCTCACGGCTGTCACGGAAGTAACGCCAGGAGCCGCCCGCGCCGCGCCCGTAGGGCTTGAGGTCGATCATGTGGCCGATGGTGTCGCCCTGCACCGGGTCAACCTTGCTCAGGTCGGTGATCTCAGGCGCTTCAGTGACGGTGCCGCCGTCTTCGTATTCTATCATCATCTCTTCGGTGATGTGGAACAAATAGCCCCAGGTGTTGGTCATTTCCTGGTTGAATGCACCCACAGCCGCGCTCAGTCGATTGACGAACGCCTGGAATGTGGTGCCGTCTTTCATGGCCCATTCGGCCATCTTCGTGCCATCAACGCCCGCCGGTAGTGCCCGCTGGGCGATGGTCAGTGGTCCAAGGATCTCAGGCATGATCGCCTCCCTTACGAGTTACTGGTCGGGGCAGCGATGCCCGGCTCAACGAATACGATGCTGTCCGTCAGGGCATAACCCATCGGGGCCGTCCACGTACCAGCCCCGGTGGGGGCAGTGTGGGTGAGTTCGCCAGCGGTGCTGCTGACAAACAGGCGCGCGCCGGGGGTCAGGCCGCTGAAGCCGCCGACCGGACCGAACACGCAGATCTCGATCGCGTCCTGATCGGCTGCGGTGGTTTCGCCGGGTTCATTGACGGCGACCACGACAGCGCGGGCAGCCGCAGCCACCGCGCTCACGTTGGCATCAGCTTCCAGCCAATCGCCATCAGTGTCGAGGTAGGCCGCATCGCCCATGGCAATTGCGCCACCGGCCTTAACCAGGCGAGTGATCGACCCCTCCAGGGGGCGGACGTATTTAGCAGTAACAGCCATGATGGTGTTCCTCTCTGCCTAGAAGCCGAACAGGCTGCGCGAGTCGGAAATGAACTTCGGATCAGTAACCTTGTTCAGGTCGTCCGGGTTGCTGCCGGTGCTGAC
>JALHRH010000541.1 GCA_022841565.1 Mycobacterium sp.
GGGCTCGCGCTTGACGGCATTACCAGTCGAGCGTCGTTGCTGCCGGAAACCACGGTAGACCCGGCGCAGCTATCCGACGCGGACCGGGTGGCGGCCGGTACCCGGCTGCTACCCGGGGACCAGATGGAATCAATTGCAGTGTTGGAAAACTCGGCGCTCATGCGCAAGATGCTGGGCGATTCGGTGGTCGACATGGTGACCGCGGTGCGGCGAATGGAACACGACCGATACGCCGACCTCGATGCTGAAGCACTAGCGGACAAGTTCCGGATGGCTTGGAGTCTATGAGCTTTCCCGCAGATTCTGAGCTGGCGCAGCATATTCAGCAGATGGCGCTGATAGATCAGCATGTGCACGGCTGCTGGCAGACCGCCGGGGACCGGCGGCGTTTCGAGAACGCGCTCAATGAGGCCAATACGCAGCCACTTGCCGGCTTCGACTCCGGATTCGATACGCAACTCGGCTTCGCGGTACGCAATCACTGTGCAGCCCTCCTTGACCTGCCCAGACATGTTGATCCGCAAGCGTATTGGGAGCGTCGTAGCCAGTTCAGTGAGACTGATCTGGCGCGGAGGTTCCTGCGCGCCGCCGGCGTGAGCAACTGGCTGGTCGACACCGGGTTCGCCGAAGGTGTCACCGATGTCGCCGAACTCAGTGAACTGTCGGGTTGCCGCGCCTACGAAGTGGTGCGTCTCGAGCAGGTGGCCGAGGACGCCGCGCAGGCCGGCGGCAACTACGCGTCGACGTTCGAAGAGATACTGAACCGCCGCGCCGCCAGCGCTGTGGGCGTCAAGTCGGTCCTGGCTTACCGGGGCGGTTTCGAGGGCGACCTGAGTGAGCCGTCGAGCACCGAGGTCCGCGCCGCCGCGCAGCGCTGGCGAGACGAGGGTGGTGTCCGGCTGTGCGATCGGGTGCTGCTGCGTTTCGGGTTGCACCAGGCGCTGCGATTGGGCAAACCACTGCAGTTCCACGTGGGCTTCGGCGACCGAGACTGCGACCTGCACAAGGCCAATCCGCTGTACCTGCTGGACTTTCTGCGCGATTCGGGGGACACCCCCGTGGTGTTATTGCACTGCTATCCCTACGAACGAGAGGCCGGCTACCTGGCCCAGGCGTTCAACAACGTCTACCTCGACGGCGGGCTGACAGTGAACCATTTAGGCGCCCGGGCGCCGGTGTTCATCGCCCGACTCCTCGAACTGGCACCGTTCCGCAAGATCCTGTACTCATCCGACGGATTCGGGCCATCGGAACTGCACTTCCTCGGAGCCACCTTATGGCGCAATGGAATCCATCGTGTGCTGCGTGGATTCGTCGATGCCGGCGACTGGAGCGAGACCGACGCCATCCGGGTCGTCGACCTGATCGCCCACCACAACGCCGCGCGTATCTACCGCCTGGCCGGCGGGTGACCCTCGTGGCCCGATTACCGTAGCGGGATGAACCGGCGCAGTCTCCCGCTGCCCCGATGACGCTCCAGGCTCTCGGTCAACCGCATCCGGATGGCCGGCCGGGCCAACCCGTAACGTTGCAGGGCCGCGGTCAGCGCATCGGTGAGCGTCCCGGTATCGGGTGCGCCTACCACGGCGATGTCGGCTCCGGTCGCGGTCTGGACGACCTGGTACTCCAAGACGTGCGAATCGGTTCCCAGCACGTGGCGAAAGGCCAGTGCGGGCACCGTGACGTCGCCGTACTGAAAGTCGTCGTCGCGGCGGCCGGCGATATCGGCGATTCGCGCGAACGCGCTACCGCATGCGCATGCACCGCCAAGTGCCAGCACCTGATCACCGAGGTCGTAGCGGATGAACGGAAAGCAGCGGTTGGACAGCCCGGTGGCAAGCGTCCGCGCTGCGGGCTCGTCGGGACCCACCGGCATCCCGTCGGCGTCGACCCGCTCGAGTACAACTTCGTCCTCGCACACGTGCAGGCCCGCACCGCGGCCACAGCCCACCGCTTGTACGCCGATTTCTGTTGAGCCCAGAGATTGTGGATCATCGGTCGCCAGGCTTCGACTATCGACCGCCGGTCTTCGTCGAGCAGCGGCTCGGAGTTGGTGCTCACCCGTACCGGGGCGATATGGAGTCGACCGGCGATCACCGCGCGGGCCAGGCGTCCGATCACGCTCGGGTAGCCCACCAGGTGCGTAGGGTCAGCGGCCGCCACCGACGCCAGCACCTCGTCGAAGGGTGCACCTACCGAGATGACGACGGTCTGCATTCCGGCGGTGGTCGGCACATCGAAAAGCGGGGTGCTGGCGTGGCGTGGGACACCGGCCGACAGCACGGCCAACCGGGCGGAACCGGTTGGCGCACGGCGTTCTTCGCGGGCCTGCCTGGCCTGGCGGGCCAGGCAGGCCGCCGAGATGAAGAAATCCCAATCCCACACGTAGAC
>JALHRH010000542.1 GCA_022841565.1 Mycobacterium sp.
GAGGCGCGGCTGCGATTCGGGGTACCGGGTGCGGTCGGCGGCGATAGCGGCGATCTCCGCCGAGATGTCACCCTGCGACACGACTCGGTCCCCAGCGGCCTCCACAGAGCGTGAGGCTACTCGCCGTCATCCGATTCACCCGGGTTCTCGCCCCGGCGCAGAATAGCCAGCCTTTGGTACCGCGGCGGCAGTGGGCCGCGGGCCCCCGCGCATCAACGCGATTGCTTGACGTTTTTTCCGACCGCAGGCTCCCTGCAGCAGCCGGCGGGTGGCTCGGCTTCGCCGGCGGCAGCGGTGTGGGCGGCGCGGGGGGCGTCGGCGGTGGGGGTGGCGCGGCCGGATCAGGCGGCGTCGGCGGCGCGGGTGGTCCCGCCTTCGGCGGTACCACCGCAGCGGGTGGTGTGGGCGGCAACGGCGGAAACGGCGGCACCGGTAGCCAAGGCGCATTCGGTGCGACCGGCTGAAACGGCGGTGTGCCGCCCACCGGGCGGATACCCTGAGCGCCATGTCGAGCGAGTACGTCTACGACCAGGGCTTCGCGGAGGAGAGAACCCGGTTGGCCGCCATGGAGAGCTTGTGGGACCCGGGCACTCAGGCGCTGCTGGCCGAACTTGGCCTGCACGGCTCCGGAAAGCCTTGGCGCTGTTTGGAAGTCGGAGCTGGCGGTGGGTCACTCCTACATTGGATGACCGGTCGCGGAGCCACCGTGGTGGCCGTCGACATCGACACCCGCTTCATCGAATCACTGGCCAGCGAGACGATCGACGTCCGGCGTCTCGACATCCGCACCGACGAACTGCCCGGCGGTGAGTTCGATTTGGTGCACTCCCGACTGGTGCTCGAACACCTGTCGGACCGACGACACATTCTCGACCGCCTGGCCAAGACTTTGCGCCCCGGCGGGTGGATGGTAATCGAGGATTTCGACTGGACGCCGTTCGGCTTCGACGAGGGCGACGCTCAACTCGACCGGGTCACGGGAGCGATCCTGTCATTCATGCAGCGCTCCGGATTCGAGCCACATTACGGTCGCCGCGTCGTCGCCGATCTGGCCGCCGCTGGATTGACGGAGGTGCGCGGCGAGGGCCGGGCGAAGATAATCAACTCCTCGACACCAGGTTTCGATTTTTTCAGATTATCGTTCGAGAGCCTGCGCGCAGCCGTGGTGGAGGCCGGGCTGATCTCCCGCGAGGACGCCGACGCGGCTGCTGCCCGGTTCGGTGACGACATCCGGGTCTTCACACCGATCATGATGGCCGGAATCGGCCGACGCGCCTGGGCCTGATCTGCCCAGCTGATCGACCTCGACTCGCAGCTTGCGCGGGCTCGAGCCTGGGCGACTGCGAGCCGCGCCGCCATCTGTGTTTCCGGGGCTGGCGCACCGGCGAGGCTGTCGCCGAGAGGGCTGTCAGGTCGAACGCACCAACGGGTCGTCCGGGTAGACGGAACGGCTGCTGCCTTGCCATCCGATTGACAGCGCGGGCCGCCCGGCCCATCGACCGACTCGGTGAGCACAACGCGCAAAACCGCGCAATCGTCGTTTATCCCCGCCATTAACTACAAGCGCGACAGTGCGCCCGCCGAGGTCCTATGTTCGGTCTCAAGCCAAGAAGCGGGCACCCCGCCCAATCAATCGCGAAATTCAAAGCTGGCGCGGAACACTTTCGCGTCAGTACTTCCCGCGCGCACAACAATCGCCAGAACAAAAGACAGGGGTTGAAAATGGTAGGACTGGGCACCATCAACGAATGGCAGCCGCCGCATGGCCTCGTTACCACATGGACGGCTTCACCTGCGGCACGTGACGCGGCGCGCATTGCGCGACCCAGCGATCTGGCTCCGAGCTATCAACGGGCGCAACACCTGCGCTCGGCCCATGCCGCCAGGGAGGCCGGAAAACATCTTCCCCGGTTGATGGTGGTGTCCTGGGAGATCGCCGGCACATGCGACATTCCGGCGATGACTGCCGCAATCAATGCCCATGTGCGCCGTCACGACAGCTATCACGACTGGTTCGAATTCGATGACGACGTCATTGTCCGTCGCCGGATCGACGATCCCGAAGTCATCGCATTCGACCCCATCGAATTCGGCCAGATGGACACCGAACAAATACGTACTCATGCGCTGACGACGACACCGGACACGCTGGAATGGGCTTGCATCACATTCGGTGTTGTTCAGCATGCCGCGATGTACAGCGCGATGCGCGCCTACTACGACCACGACGTACGTCTGATCGTCATCGTGACCCTGCTCGTGGTGTTCGTCATCCTCGTTCTGCTGTTGCGGGCTTTCGTTGCCCCGCTGTATCTGATTGCCTCAGTGGTGATTTCGTATCTTTCGGCGGTAG
>JALHRH010000543.1 GCA_022841565.1 Mycobacterium sp.
TTCTGGCGCTGTACCTCAACGAGATTTACTACGGCAACCTGGCCTACGGGGCGCAGGCCGCCGCGCAGACCTTCTTCGGCAAGAACGTTGGTGAATTGACTCTGGGCGAGGCGGCGCTGCTGGCCGCATTGCCACAAGCCCCGGCAGACCTCGACCCGTTGAATCCCGATCAAACCGTACAGGCGGCAGTCGAAGCCCGTTGGCGCCTGGTGCTGGATCGCATGGTGCTGCTGCGCCTGATTACCCCGGAAGAACGGTCGGCGGCGCTGCAACAGGGGCTGACCTACGTCACTCCCAATTCGACACTGGAAGCGCCGCACTTCACCGTCTACGCCCAGCGGGAACTGGAACGCATGACCCGCGCCTGCGATGACCCGGTGAACATCTGCCCGCTGGCGCAGTACGGGCCGGAGTTCGTGGTGAGTGGTGGCTGGCGGGTCTATACCACCGTTGATCTGGACATCAACCGCATGGCGCAGAACATCGCGCAGGAGCAAGTAGCGCGGTTGGGTGCCAATAACGTCAGCAATGCCTCGGTGGTGATCCTGCATCCGCTGACCGGCGAGATCATCGGCATGGTCGGCAGCATCGACTACAACAACGAGGCGATTGACGGCAAGGTGAACGTGGCGATTGCGCTGCGGCAGCCGGGCAGCACCATGAAGCCTTTCACCTACTCCGCCGCGCTGGAGTCCGGGGTGATGACCCCTGGCAGCGTGATCTGGGATACGCAGACCAGCATCGGCATTCCGGGGCAGCCGCAGTATGTGCCGCGCAATTATGACGGCGCGTTCCACGGGCCAATGTCCATGCGCTTTGCGCTGGCGAACAGCTATAACATCCCGGCGGTACAGACTTTGCGGCAGGTGGGGGTGGATTATCTACTGGGCATCATGCGGCGCTTTGGGGTCTCGACCCTCGGCGGCGATGCCAGCCAGTACGGTCTCTCACTGACGCTGGGCGGCGGGGAAGTCTCCCTGCTGGAACTGACCAACGCCTATGCGGTGTTCGCCAATGGCGGCGCGTATGTCGGGCCGACTTCCATCCGTTGCGTGCTGGATAATGAGGACAACATCGTTTACCAGTACGAGGATAGCTGCCCGCGCGGGAGCCTGACGGCGGAGACCATCCAGCGGCGGGGGTACGGGCGCACCGTGCTCGACCCACGCATCGCTTTCATCATCGACAACATCCTGAGCGATAACCGCGCCCGGTCAGCCGCCATGGGGCCGAACAGCCCGCTCAACACGGGCAATATCGTGACGGCGGTCAAGACCGGCACGACCAACGATGTCAAAGACAACTGGACAATCGGCTACAGCCGGAATGTGGCGGTCGGCGTATGGGTCGGCAACAACGACGGCGCACCGATGGTCAATACCTCCGGCCTGACCGGGGCGGCACCCATCTGGAACAGCGTTATCACCGGCATTTACAACAATCCCGGCATGTTGAACGCCTTCGCCGATGGCAGCGGTCAGCTCCAGCCGGATGACTTCCAGAATCCACCGGCGAATGCCACCGGACTCGAACTGCGCCAGATTTGTGATGTGCGCTCCCTGCGTGACCCGGCGACGGATTGCAGCCGCATCAACGAGTGGTTCCTGAACAGCCCGGCGGGCATCCCGGATGCCGACGGCAATCTGATCTACGCGCAGGCTGCGCCGCCGCCTCAATCGCCTACGACGGGGCCGCTCTTGCAGGAAGTCTCGCCGGGGGTGTACCAGGTGCTGGCGTTCAAGCTGGCGCCGGAGATCGCCAACCTGATCCAGTTCAACATGCCGCCGGGGCAGCAACCGCCCCCGGCACCCATCTACTGTCTAGTGCCGCAGGAAATCGCCGGATCAGCCGCCGGGGCGCAGCCGCAGTTGTTCATTGCGCCGCCGCCCGTGCCGGATGATGCGGTCGCGGCGGAGAACTATGCCCGGCAGCAGGGGCTGGCCTTCCTGCCGACCGTCGCCTGCTCGCCCGACCTGCTGCAAGGGGGCGGTTTCGTCGCCAACAGCGGCGTGGCGGTGGGTGTGGTGCAGTCGCCCGGCCCTGGGACTGTCCTCAACGGCGAGGTGCAGATCATCGGGACAGCGCAGTTCCCAACCGGCGGCGGTCAGTTCTACAAGTTCCAGATCATCGGCGGGCCGTTCCCGGAATGGCAGGACTTCGGCAACCAACACTTTGACAATGTGGTCAACGGCTACATGCTGGAGAACGTGCCGGTGGGTGTGCTGCCGAACGGGGATTACCGCCTCCGCCTGATCGTCGCCGATGGCGGCGGGAACCCCCTGCTGCCCCCGTATGAGGTACCGTTTGGGGTGAGTCGGTAGCTGATAATCGATAGCTGATAGTTGGGAC
>JALHRH010000544.1 GCA_022841565.1 Mycobacterium sp.
CCGATCAAGCCGACCGCAGCCCCACTGATGTAACCACATCAATCACACCTGAAACATTTGATAAATGTTCGGCGCGCCGCCAAACGTTTGCCGGACGTCTGCTGTCTAATCAGTTCCTGTGGGCTCCGTCACAACAAGGCACGCTCAGGCCGCCCAGGAGCCACGGTTGCGTTAACCGATCGCAGGAGTGATCACCGTGCACATGAACCCAGTTCCCCGGACACGAATGGGGCGAATCGCCTGGTCGCTGGTTCGTCATCCGGTTAAGAGCCGCGAATTTCCGGCGAAGCACGAGCGCCTCGTCACGGCTCAAGAGCTGCTGCGCTTCGCCATCTGACCCTCGCGGTCACCGGCGGCGTCGCTGCGGCCGGCCCCTGGCACGGTTTGCTCAGAGTTAGCCCAGCAGGCCCGAATCCCGGATGGTCACGGCCAGCGGCTCCACGACGGCGGGGTCATGCGGCGGCGCGATATAGACGATGCCGAGGTCCAGCCCTTCCGCACCCAACGCCGCCGCATTCTCGATGACCTGCTCGTACTGGCGATCGGGTCCCAGGCCCAGGTGGGCCGACAACGTGATGTCCTTCGGGTCGCGCCCAATGTCGTGGCAGCACGCAGCCAGCACGTCGCGCTTGCGCGCAAACTCCTCAGGCGTGCCCCCGGCGAAATTCCAGTGCTGCGCGTAGCGCGCGGTGATCGGCAGCGTCCGTTTCTCCCCGCTGCCGCCGATGGCGATGGGCGGGTGTGGCCGCTGCGGCCCCTTCGGCTCGCTGCGCGCGTCCTTGAGCTGGTAGTACCTGCCGTCGAAGGTGGTGGTCTCGCCGCTGAGCAGCCCGATCAGCACCTGGCAGGCCTCCTCAAACCGGTCGAAGCGCTCCTTCATGCTGCCCAGGTCGATGCCGTATGCGCCGGATTCTTCTTCGTTCCAGCCGGCGCCGATCCCCAGCTCGAGTCTCCCGTCGGAGATGATGTCCAGCGTGGCCGCCATGTTGGCCAGCACCGCCGGGTGGCGGTAGTGAATGCCGGTGACCAGGGTGCCCAGCCGCAGCCGTTTGGTGGCCTGAGCCAGGGCGGTGAGCGTCGTCCAGCCCTCCAGGCAGGGCCCGGTGGGGTCGGAAAAGATCGGGTAGAAGTGGTCGAAGGTCCAGCCGGATTCGAAGACGTCGATGTCGTCGGCGGCTTGCCAGACGGCCAGCATGTCGGGCCACGTGGTGTTCTGTGGTGAGGTCTTGAATGCGAATCGCATGATCTTGACAGTAGACTCGGCCGAACGATGGTTCTTGGACTCGATACCAAACTCACCCTGCTGGCGACGGGGTTCATCTTTCTTTTGGCGCTGGGGCTCGGGGTCTGGAAATACCGGCAGATCACAGCCGCACCCGACCACCGCGCGCACGTCTATGTCGACATCGCCCACCGGGCGGCGCTGCTGTATGCATTCGCCACGTTGCTGTTCGCGGCGTTCGTCGAACTCAGTGCGTGGCCGGTCTGGGTGAACCTGACCGCGACAGCGGTGGCGGTGGTTTTTTTCGTCGGCGCGATCGGCAGCTACATCCTGCACGGCGCGCGGCGTGACACCGAGAATCAGTTCGACACTCCGATGAAGGGGACCGCAGTGGCGATGGCCGCTCTCATCATCGGTGAGATAGGTGGTTTTGCAGTGGTTTTCGCAGGATTCATCGTCGGACAGCTGATGTGATTTGGGTATCGGATCGGTCTGGCAGGACGATCGAGCCTCGCAAGCTATTGCGGTGAAACCAAGAAGTTGCGCTGACCACGTCGTAAAATTTCGCACGTCCTTGAATGCCGCTTTGGGGGCTGGCTGCCCCGTCTGGTAGTCCACGACAGGGGGTCACCATGACCAATTTCGCGGCGCTGCCGCCGGAGATCAACTCGCTGCGGATGTTCGTCGGCGCCGGGTCGGCGCCGATGTTGCAGGCCGCGGTGGCGTGGCAGGGGCTGGCCGCCGAATTGGAATTGGCGGCCGACTCGTTTGCGTCGGTGATCTCGGGGCTGGCGGGGCGGGCCTGGCAAGGTCCAGCGGCCGCGGCGATGGCGGCGACGGCGGTCCCGTATGCGGGTTTCTTGATTGCCGCGTCGGCGCAGGCCGCGGGGGCGTCTGGACAAGCGAAGGTGGTCGCGGCGGCGTTCGAGGCCGCCAAGGCGGCCACCATCCATCCGGTGGCGGTGGCGGCTAACCGCACCGCGTTCGTGCAACTGGTGCAATCGAATTGGTTGGGGCTCAACGCGCCGGCGATCATGGCCGCTGAAGGCCGCTACGAGCAGATGTGGGCCGCCGATGTGGCCGCGATGTTCGGGTATTACTCCGGGGCGTCCTCGGCGGC
>JALHRH010000545.1 GCA_022841565.1 Mycobacterium sp.
CCGGCAACGCGGCTGAGCTGGACAGCGCGCGGAAGCTGGTCGCGGAAGCCGGCGCGTTCACCCTCACCGGCAACACGGCGGGGCTGGCGCGCGTCCGCTCTGTGTCGGCTGAAGCCGGTGCGTTCACCCTCACCGGAAACGCCGCAGAGCTGGACAGCGGACGCAGGCTGTCGTCGGACGTCGGCGCGTTCACCCTCACCGGCAACGCGGCTGAGCTGGACAGCGCGCGGAAGCTGATCGCGGAAGCTGGCGCGTTCACTCTCACCGGCAACACCGCAGGGCTGGACACGTCGCGCGGGCTGGTCGCCGCGGCGGGCACGTTCACCCTCACCGGGAACGCCGCAGAGCTGGACAGCGGACGCAAGCTGTCGTCGGACGTCGGCGCGTTCACCGTTACCGGCAACGCGGCTGAGCTGGACAGCGCGCGCAAGCTGGTCGCGGAAGCCGGCGCGTTCACCCTCGCCGGGAGCACGGCAGCCTTTGCCCGGACTCGCAATGTGGTCGCCGGCGCCGGCGCGTTCACCCTCACCGGAAACACGGCAGAGCTGAACACTTCGCGCGGGCTGACCGCTGAAGCCGGCGCGTTCACCGTTACCGGCAACGCGGCTGAGCTGGACAGCGCGCGCAAGCTGGTCGCGGAAGCCGGCGCGTTCACCGTCGTCGGGAACGCGGCAGAGCTGGACAGCGGACGCAAACTGTCGTCGGACGCCGGCGCGTTCACCCTCGCCGGGAGCACGGCAGCCTTTGCCCGGACTCGCAATGTGGTCGCGGAGCCCGGCGTGTTCACCTTCACGGGGAACGCCGCGGAGCTGCAGACACAGGGAGCCCTGCAGGGAGCCACCGGGACGTTCACCCTCACGGGCAACGCCGCCGGGCTGCGCAGCGCGCGGGAGCTGGAAGCGACCCCCGGCGCGTTCGCTCTCACCGGCAGCGCGGCTGGGCTGAACCAGGGTCGTCGGCTGATCGCCGCTGCGGGCGCGTTCTCCATCGCCGGAAACGCCGCCGCCCTTCGGAAGGCGTATCGGGGCCTCTCCGCTCTTGGCGTCTTCACCGTGTCGGCGAGCGACGGGTTCTTCACCTACCGTCGCGCCGTTGTGGGGCAGGCCGGATCCTTCAGCGTCGCCGCTTCTTCCGCCGCCCTGCGTTCGTCGCGGGTTCTCCGCGCGACGAACGCGGTGTTCGGAGTATCTGGATACGCGGCAACGCTCTATCCGATCTTCGAGGTGCAGGGCGCCGCTGGCGCCTACGCGCTGACCCCTTCCGACGCCGGTCTTTACCGCTCGCGTCGGACAGACGGACGGCCAGGGGCCTACACCCTCACGGGCCAGCCTATTGTGATGACAGTGCAGAGGAAGCGCCTCGGGTGGATTGAGATGAGCGACACCGACGCGCTGCTTCTGGCAATGACAGACGGCCCGGCTGGGCGCCTGCTGATCCACGACGGACGCGCGGGACGAATCGACATGAACGACGCAAGGGGGCTGCCATGAGCGGTTGCGGACACAGCGAGCCACCGGTTCGCACTTACCTTCTGGGCAATGGTGTTCGTGTGATGGCCAAGCTCCGGGACGCCGCGGGCGTGGTGGTGGACCCCACCGTTCTGCGTCTCCTTGTGGTCGGTCCGGGGGAAACGGAGTCCACCGAATACAGCATGACCCCCGACGCCGAGGACGAGCACGCCATTGGGTTCTTCACTCCCACCGTCGCGGGGACTTGGCGCTATCGCGTCGAGGCCACGTCGCTCGTGGACGCCGCCGCCGAGCACAGCCTGATCGTTGAGGATCGCGCTGTGCCTCCTCCTCCCCCGTAACAGGAGAAAGACATGACCGCGAATAGGGACGTGACGAAGAGCCGAGGCTACCGCAACAAGAACCCCGGCAACATCGACCACCAGCCGCAGAACAAGTGGCAGGGCCTGGCGACGCCGCCTCTCGAGGCGCCCCCGCTCAACGGCGGGCGTTCGCGTTTCGCTGTGTTCGTGTCGCACGAATACGGCATCCGCGCGTTGGCGCTTCTGCTCATCACGTATCAGGACCGCCACGGCCTCAAGACCATCCGCCAGATCATCAACCGCTGGGCACCGGGCACGGAGAACAACACGACCTCCTATGTCCGCTTCGTGGACGACCAGATGCCCGGACACGGACCGGACGACGTGCTGGACCTCCACAAGCACGAAGACCTCAAGGCCCTGGTGGTCGCCATCATCCGGCACGAGATCGGCGGGAACCCCTACGCCGACTCCGTCATCGAGGAGGGGCTCCGCATGGCCGGCGTGCCCAAGCCCACGCGGACGCTCACGCAAGCGGCCCGCACGGGCACCGGTCGCGCCGCCATC
>JALHRH010000546.1 GCA_022841565.1 Mycobacterium sp.
GCCGATGAACGGGACGCGCACCTGGATGGTCAGTTGCAACGTCATCTGGGCACCACCCGATTCGATGATGGGTTGCAGCAGCGCCGTGCCCCACAGGTTCACTGGCGCGCCCACGATGGATCCCGCGATGGACGCGGTCGCGATGCCGTCTCTGACCGGGCCCCACGTCTCCTCCCGCCGCACGCACAGATCACCCCGATGCAGCTGCGTGACCAGCGCGGGCAGGTTCTGGCTGAGCATCGTCTGATGCGTGATCACCTCGATGGTGTCGTCGTCACCGGACTCGCCACCGATGCGCATCGACTCCAAGCTGGCTACATCGACTGGGGTTTCGGCGAGCCTGCCCTGCCAGTACGCCGAGTCGTGGAAGGCCCGGTGGACGTCTCTGACAGTGCCCTGGTACTCGGCCGACATGTCGAATGAACGCGGCATAACTGGAAACGCTACCGTTACGGCCGTGAAACGGAGCTCATGAGACGGGAAGTCGGTTCACTCTTTGCCGGCGCGCGCGTCGCCGAGTCGGTGCCGCTTGCGCCGCTGACCACGCTCCGGGTGGGTCCGGTGGCGCGACGCGTAATCACCTGCGAGAGCAGCGATCAGGTGATCGCGGTGCTGCGGGCGCTAGACACTCAAGCGCACGGCTTCGGTCATGGCTCGGTCCTGGTTATCGCGGGCGGCTCCAATGTGGTGGTCGGTGACGGGCTACCAGACCTCACGGTGGTCCGGTTGGCCAGCGCCGGAATCGTCGTCGACGGCAATCTGGTGCGCGCTGAGGCGGGCGCGGTGTGGGACGACGTGGTTGTCCGGTCCATCGAGCACGGCCTGGGCGGGCTGGAGTGCCTCTCGGGTATCCCCGGCTCGGCCGGGGCCACGCCGGTGCAGAACGTCGGCGCGTACGGGGTAGAGGTCTCCGACTCCATCACCCGGGTCAGGCTGCTGGATCGCCACGACGGGGAGGTGCGCTGGGTGCCCGCAGAACAGCTGCGGTTCGGGTACCGCACCAGCATGCTCAAGCGGGCGGACGGAATCCATCTGCCCGGCGTCGTCCTGGAGGTCGAGTTCGCGCTTGATGCCGCCGGGCGCAGCGCACCGCTGCGCTATGGAGAGCTGACGACGGCACTGGGAGCGGCCAGTGGCGAACGTGGCGACCCGCAAGCGGTTCGGGCGGCCGTGCTAACGCTGCGGGCCAGGAAAGGAATGGTGCTCGACGCCGGCGACCGCGACACCTGGAGCGTGGGCTCGTTCTTCACCAACCCGGTGGTCACACCGCAGGACTATCAGCGGTTGGCCGCAGCGATCGACGGGCCGGTGCCGAGCTATCCAGCGCCCGACGGCGTCAAGCTGGCCGCGGGCTGGTTGGTGGAACGCGCCGGCTTCGCCAGGGGTTATCCGGACGAGAACGCGCCGTGCCGCCTGTCCACGAAGCACGCACTTGCCCTGACCAACCGGGGCAACGCCACCGCAGAGGATGTCATGGTACTGGCGCGCACCGTCCGGGACGGCGTTCGTGACGTGTTTGGTATCACACTGGAACCCGAGCCTGTCCTGGTCGGATGCGCCTTATAGCTGCCGTTTTCGGTCGCGAGAACGCCCGCCGCGCCTTTTTTCGGTGGGGGTGGGGGCGGATCGACCGGTATCTTTGACCATTGTGAGCATCTCCAGCACCCCCGCAAGCCAAGGGCCGATCAATCGGCGCGCGGCTCTGGCGGCTATCGGCCTCGGGGTGTTCGCACCGAGCGTCCTGGCCGCGTGTGCCGGTGGCAAGGTCACCCCGCAATCCGAGAAGAAGCCGCCGGCGGCGCCCCGCCTCACCTACCAGCCGGCCAACGCCACCGAAGACGTGGTGCCGATCGCGCCGATCAGCGTCGCGGTCACCGACGGCTGGTTCCAACGGGTCGCGCTGACCAACTCCGCCCGCAAGCCCGTCGCGGGCACGTTCAATCAGGACCGCACCGTCTTCATGACCACCGAGCCGCTGGGCTACGACACGACCTATACCTGGAGCGGTTCGGCCGTCGGCCACGACGGCAAGGCCATTCCGGTGGCGGGCAAGTTCATCACCGTGACGCCGAAGAAAAAGGTCGACGGCGGGTTCCAGCTGGCCGACGGCCAGACCGTCGGGATCGCGGCGCCGATCATCATCCAGTTCGACGCCCCGGTCAGCGACAAGGCGGCTGTCGAACGGGCGTTGACCGTCAAGACCAACCCACCCGTCGAGGGCAGCTGGGCGTGGTTGCCCGACGAGTCCCAGGGCGCGCGCATTCACTACCGGCCCCGCGAGTACTACCCGGCCGGCACCACCGTCAGCGTCGACGCCAAGTTCTACGGGTTGCCGT
>JALHRH010000547.1:0-1846 GCA_022841565.1 Mycobacterium sp.
ACGCCCGAAAGTTCCCGAAGACCCGTCGCCCGCGTGACGGCACGGCATGATGGCCTCATGGCAGTGCGGCCGCCCTCCAACGTGGTAATAGACATCAGTCACCAGCAGTCGCGCGCGCTTCGATGGGTCGCCGTGGCCGCTAGCGCAGTCGGCGCCGTGCTGTATTCCAACTGGGTTCTCGAGATCGCGTTCACTCGCACGCTGCCCGATCCAGACCTGTATATCAGTGAGCTCGCCGCGGCGGATCAACCGTACGGCGAGTGGTTCCGAGGCTGCGATAGGGCCTCGGCAGTCGTCCTCGCCGTGGCGGTTGTCGCTGCGCTGATCGGCGCTCGGGGTGGTCGGTGGACCAGGGCAGGATGGTGGGCGGTCGGTGTCTTCGCCGTGGCTACCCTGTTGGACAGCACGGTGTGGACGCTCGTGTGCGCGCCCAGCTCGGACGCCGCGTGCGCGGCGCGAGAGGCCTCGGGGGCGGTGCCGCTGAGCCACCAGTTGCATTGGCTCAGCAGCGGGATGGCGTTGGTGGCCGCGATCGCGTCGTTGTTGGCGTTTGCGATCGCCGATTACCAGGAAGGCTCCTCAGCACCGATACGTCGCACCGGACTGTTCCTGTTGGCAGCATTGATTGGCACCTCGATCTGGACCGGTGTCGCGATCCTCATCGACCACACCGACGCCGTCGGCATGGTGGGCGTCGCACAACGGGCCGAACTGGTCGCGCTCGCCGGCTGGCTGATCTACGCCGCGGTGCGCACCGCCCGGGCACGAACCGACACTGGCCCATGAGCCAGCGCGTCGATGTCGACGTCGGCGGCTATCGAGTAGAAATCCTCGTCGACGGCGACAGCGGTCCCGTGGTGGTGCTGTGCAGCGGCCTGGGTGGCCGCGCACTGCACTGGAGGGACACGGCGGCGGACTTGGCGGATGACCACATCGTGGTGCGATTCGACCGGCCCGGCACACCGGTGAGTGGCGCTTCGGCGTCCAAAAAACGGCCTACCGTCCGGGGTGAGGCGGAGCGAATCGCGAGCGTGCTCGATGCCCTGCGTCGCCCGGATGCGGCGGTGCTGGTGGGGCATTCGGTCGGCGGCTTCTACGCCGAAGCATTCGCGCGTCTGCATCCGCACCGCACCCGTGCCCTACTGCTGCTGGATTCCAGCATCGCCTCCGACCACCGCCGGCTCACGCTGCCGCTGCGAGCCAAGCTCACCGCCGCTGAAGCTGCCGCAGCGCTGCTGCACAAGCTGCACCTACAGGCACCCCTGGGGCGTGTCGGGCTCACTCTCATCCAACGACGACGTCCCGGCGGACTCGACGCGCAGCTGCACGCTGAAATTCGCAGCGCTGCAAACGAACCCGGCTTTGCCGCTGCTCTATTCGCCGAATACGTCGGCTACCACGAGCTCGCCGCCGAGCTGTGCGCGCTGCGGGACAGTCACCCACTGCCGCCGGTGCGGCGCATGGTGGTCACCGCCCACACGGGATGGCGCACCCACCGCTGGCGCGCCCAGCAAAGCCGGCTGGCCACCGCCCTGGGGGCAGAACACATCACCATCGCCCCCGCGGGGCACCTCGTCATGATCGAACAGCCGTATCGCACCGCCGACCTCATCCGCACCATCGCGGGCGGGGCTTAGTGGCCCACTAAGCCACCACTAAGCCCGCCAGCCGCTGTTCGAAACGTTGAAGCCGCTGGTGTCGACGGTTTTGGCCGCGTGAGAGATCGGTTCGGCTTGACGCGGGTGATCGGACTCGCCAGGGTACAAGGCGATGATCCGGAAATGGCTGTTGTCGGCGGCGGCGGGCTTGATGCTCGCCGCCGCCGCTCCGCTCGCGCCGGCCCTGG
>JALHRH010000547.1:1856-2333 GCA_022841565.1 Mycobacterium sp.
AACACATCACCATCGCCCCCGCGGGTCACCTCGTCATGATCGAACAGCCGTATCGCACCGCCGAACTCATCCGCGCTATCGCGAGTGGGGTGTAGTGGATCACGGTCTGGTGCGCTTCAAGAATCCTGAGCACTCTCGGTCGGTGAATCGGATTGCCTCAGCGCCAAGACGATTGGCAGTGGGCACGCAGGACGTGCGGATGATCATGTTGTTGACGGACCGACCTGGATGAATCGATGCGCTCTACTGGTGACCGGCCCATCTCAATCGCCGGAGGCGCCTCGTGCGCCCGGCAGGCGATCCGAGCCGGCCTCGTAGCGGAGATCGATCTCCAGCTGAACCCGGTGATACTCGGCTCGGGTGAGCGACTTTTCGACGGCTTGCCGGCCGGCGCCCCCGGCCTCGAGTGTTGATCCGCGTGCTTGAGCTCCGGGCGTCGCGCACCTGCGCTGCCGCGTGATCCGATAGACCGCAAGA
>JALHRH010000548.1 GCA_022841565.1 Mycobacterium sp.
GGGTCGCGGCCGTCCAGCGGACGCAGCGCGGGCTGCCAGTGGGGATTCGCCAGGAACCGGCAGTCGAAGATCATGTCCATCCCGCGCGGAGTGCCGCGCTTGTAGCTGAAGGACTGGACGGAGACGGACAGCCGTCCCGTCGGCGTGATGTCGAAGATCGCCGCAAGTTCGGCCTTCAGGTCATGCTGCGTCAGTTCCGTGGTGTCGATCAGATGGTCCGCGCGCACGCGGATCGGGGCCAGAAGGTCGATCTCGCGTTCGATGCCTTGTGCGGGGGTCTCGTTGGGGGCCAGCGGGTGCCGGCGACGGGTCTCGGAATAGCGCTGGATCAGCACCGAAGGCGCGCAGTCCAGATAGAGCACCTCAAGTCGCACGCGGGGATCGCGGGTCAGGCTATCGATCAGCTCGATCAGGGCGGTGGCATTGAAGTCGCGGTTGCGCACGTCAAGGCCCAGAACGATGGGGCGGCCCAGGGGAGCACCCTCGATCAGCCGGGGGACCAGCGACAGGGGGATGTTGTCGATGCCCTCATAGCCCAGATCCTCCAGCACACGGATCGCAGTCGTCCGCCCGGCGCCGGAAGGGCCGGTGACGAAGACAAGGTGATGGTCCTGCGTGGTCTCAGGTGTCATTGGAAATCCAGGCGACGTCATGCCTGACGACCGTGGCGAAGATAAAGCATCAGGGCGTCGGGGAAATGGTCATTCTGCGGTTGCAGCACAAGGGAGATCGGTCTTCCCAGAAACGTGACCGTCCGGAAGGGAGGCAGTCTCTCTCTTTCGGGGTGCCCAAGATCGATCGCCAGCACCAGTTCCGCACTTTCGACAGCAGGGGCACGCAAAAGACCAAGGCCGCGCGATTCGACCAGGCCGCGCAGGTCCGGATTCGGACAGCTTGCCTGCAGCGTATCGCCCGCGACCACGATGCGGGTCCGGTCATCCGACACCAGTGCGGCCCCCAGCACGATCAGCCGGATCGCCAGTGCCGACTTGCCCGCGCCCGAGGGTCCCAGGATCAAGAGGCCGCGACCCTCGGCCGCGACACAACTGGCGTGCAGGATTTCGCTGGTCACACCGGCAGGCCGACCACAAACCGCGCGCCCAATGGCTCCGAGGTCGGGTCGGCGGCGGTCGGGCGGATGTTTTCGGCCCAGATCACCCCGCCGTGGGCCTCGACGATCTGCTTCGAGATCGCCAGCCCCAGGCCGGAATGCTTGCCGAACTCGGCCTGCGGGCGCTCGGAATAGAACCGCTTGAACACCTTGGTCAACGCCTGTTCCGGAATACCCGGGCCAGTGTCTTCCACCACGATCAACACCCGGTTTTCCCGGCGACGCGCCCAGACGCGGACCGCATCACCATCTTCGCAGAAGGAAATCGCGTTGGTGACAAGGTTGACGAAGACCTGCGCCAGCCGTGCCTCAAGCCCGTGGATCGCGATCGGGTCCGAAGGCAGGTCGATGATGAAATCGACGCCCTTCTCGCCAGCCTGCTGCGACAGATACTGGCAAAGGTTGGACAGGGTCTTGAGAAGGTTGAACTCTTCTTCCTCCTCCTTCACCAGCTCCGAATCCAGCCGCGAGGCGTTGGAGATGTCGCTGACCAGCCGGTCCAGGCGGCGGACGTCGTGTTCAATGACGTCCAAGAGCTTTTCCCGCTGTTCCTCCTTCTTGACGAAGCGCAGCGAACCGACGGCCGACCGCAGTGATGCCAGCGGGTTCTTGATCTCGTGCGCCACGTCGGCGGCGAACTGTTCGTTGGCATCGATCCGGTCGTACAGGGCCGACACCATCCCGCGCATGGCGACGGACAGCCGACCGATTTCGTCGGGGCGGGCGGCAAGGTCGGGGATGCGGACTCGGCTTGGCGCCACCCGGCGCGAGTCGCGGTCGCGGCCCACTTCGGCGGCAGCAGCCAGGTCCGACAGGGGGTTCGAGATGGTCGAGGCCAACATCAGGCTCAGGCTGATCGACAGGACCACGGCCAGAACGAACATTTGCAGGATCTGTTCCCGCTCGTAGCGGACCAGCCGATCGATCTCCTGACTGTTCGAAGTGATCGCCACGACCCCCACCAGATCGCCGCCCACGATGATAGGGGTGGCCACGGTGAAATAGATGCTGCCTTCGCTGTTGCGGGTGACACGGGTCACAACCTCACCGCCGCGCGCGCCTTCAAAGGCCGAACGCGCGTTGTCGGCAGGGTCTATCGTCTCGGTCCAGTCGGCCTGACCCTGGCGGAACAGCACCGTGACAAGGTTCCACACGCCTTCCAGAAAGTCGGTCAGGATGGTCGGCTGGTCCGGGTTCGTGACCAGCGTGCCGGTCCCCTG
>JALHRH010000549.1 GCA_022841565.1 Mycobacterium sp.
GGTGCTGGCGCTCAAACGTGGCGAAGATCCGCACATGACCGGGCGGATGGGCGATACCAACGGCGCACCGATGCGCGTATCCGTTGTCGGCCTGATCCATCCGAACGACCCAATCAGGGCGATTGAAGACGCGCATATTTCCTGCATTCCCACGCACAATACCAGCGTGGCGATCTCCGGGGCGGCGGCGGTCGCGGCAGCCGTGTCCATCGCCATGAATGAAGATGCCACGCTGGATGCCATCATCGCCGCCGGACTGCTGGGGGCGGAACTCGGTCGGCAGCGCGGCGGCGCGTGGCTGGGGCCATCGGTCACCCGGCGGATTGAGATGGCGGTGCAGATCGCCCGCAAAGGCACCGATGCCCGCGCCCGTCTGCGCGAACTCTACGATGTGGTCGGCACCTCGCTGAGTGTGCCGGAAACGGTCGGCGCGGCCTTCGGCGTGCTGGCAATGGCTGAAGGTGATCCGCAGCAGACCGCAATCTACGCGGCTAATCTCTCCGGGGATGCCGATACCGTAGGTGCGATTGCCTGCGCCATCGCGGGCGCCTACCGGGGCATCAGCGCCTTCAGCCCGGATATTCTGGACACGCTCAACGCCGATCCCATCAACGCAGGCTATGACCTGCCCACGCTGGCGGTCGGACTGGAAGCGCTGGCCCGGAAGGGTTAACGAGGGTTGCCGGTCGCCGGTTTCCGGTTAATCTTCGATAAATGGGGACACTCAACAGGGCGTCCACAAAACCTTTGCTCAATCATGCACTAACGGCCAGTCGATTAACCGGCAACAGGTAACCGGCAACCATATGAGTACCACTATGCCTCCAACCGTCATTTCCATCGGCGATCTGGTCGTCGATCTCATCACACCCACCCGCCTGCCGATCCTGCCGTTCCAGCACCAGGAAATTCGCGGTATGTACATGGAGGCCGGGGGTGGCTGCAACTTCAATATCCTGGGGCAGCGCCTGGGGTTGGATGTGCACCCGGTCGGCGCGATTGGGGACGACATCTTCGGGATGGCCTTAACCGACATCCTCCGGGCCGAAGGCATTGACCTGAGTGGCGTGGCGATCCTGCCCGGTTCCCGCACCTGTGTGGTGCTGGACTTGATCGACCGGGACACCCATGCCCATACCTTCGTCGGCAGTCTGGCAGAAGGGCCGTTGGTCGAGTTCACCCCGGCCATCGAGAAACTGGTCCGCCGCGCCGGAGCCGTCTTCGCCCAGGGCTATAACCTGCACGAAGAGCAATTGCCGCTGCTGCTGGAGGGCGTGCTGACCGCAGCGCGGCGGCATCGGGTCCCGATCTTCTGTGACACCGGCCCGACCCTCGGTCATGGCATCGACTCGGTGCGGATTCGGCACCTGGTCGAAAGCTGCGACATCCTGATGATGACCGAGGAAGAAGTGCCGCTGGCCTCAGGAGGCCGCACCGGCGAGGCGGCCTTTACCTATCTGTTTGAAGCCGGGGCGCAAGCGGTCGTCGTCAAACAGGGCAGCGCGGGCTGTACCGTCGTGCTGCCGACCGAGCACATCACGGTGCCGGGATTCAACGTCCCGCTGGTGGATACAGTCGGCGCGGGCGATTGCTTCAACGCGGCGCTGGTCTACGGGCGGCTGCACGGCCTGGATTGGTGGGGCGCGGCGGAACTGGCGAACGCCGCCGGGGCGGCCTCGGTGCAGAAGCGCGGTTCCGGTCGCAACGCACCGACCCGCGCCGAGGTCGAAGGCGTGCTGGGGCGGGTGCTCACGGTCTAATGAGCGCCCGCAGATACATAAACAAGGACTCCTTGTTCGGATGGCACCTTTTTGCGGCAATCACACCGGGGGGAGTGTTGCAGCAATTGCTGCAATCCCAGTAGGCTGTTTCCTTCGATATACGCATCCTATCACAGTCCCGACCGCTAAATCGGAATATTTGTTCCGATTTTCTCTCATCTTCTGGACTTAGGCAGTTGAGGGTGGATTGCGGACGTACGCACCGTTGCGCGTCCTTACGGTGGGCGGACGAAGCCTCACAGGGACTTCCATTGGTCGCACGACTTATCCCTACTTAGGCTTAATGGTTTGCAACTGATCGAGTGCCGTCTGCGCGGCCTTCCGCATCTCCGGGTCATCGGCTTCGAGGGCAATGTCGTTAAAGGCTACAATCGCGCGGGGTGCATCCAGCTTCTTGAGGGCATCCACAATAAAACGGCGGATGCGATAGATGGTAGTGCCGTGAGATTATCTCGTACCGGGCAAAGGTGAGGAGGTAGGGTAGGATGGGGAGTATGAAGACAACCCAAACTACCCCAACACGACCTCGATTGGAAACTTTAGCATGTG
>JALHRH010000550.1 GCA_022841565.1 Mycobacterium sp.
CTCGGCTGGGATGTGGCTTTCGACCGCGACCGTTGCGGGCGGCTGGTAGAGCGGGCGCTCGAACGGCAGCGCGATCTCGATGCCCGGCTGGTCGAGTTCGAGCCCGAAAGTCGGCGGGTTGGCACGCAGTTCGAGCGCGGTGCCCTCCACCGTTCTGACCAAGTCGAGCACTCGCCGGTTCTCCAGCCAAACCTGATCATCGAGGAAGCGGCGCAGTTGTTCGGAGATCTGCCGGACGGTGCGCTGCGCTCGATCGGCCGCTTCAGACCAGTCGTGGTGAATACCGCGAATCCGATGGTCGGCTTCGATGGTCTCGAGGGTGGACACCTTGGCCAGGAGTTCGGCCAGTTCGGCCTGGCGCGACTCGGAGAGCAGGAAGTCGTAGAACGCCTGGAAGCTCCGGCCCTGGTCCGAGCCGGCGATCTGCGAGCGGCTTCCAACGAGCTCAGTGAGCAGTTCGCCCTTGGACCCATCCCAGGCCGCGATCTTCTCTCGCGCGGCCCGGTCCAGCAGCCGGAAGTTCTCTTCGACCTCGCGAAAGTCCGACAGCAGTTCCCGGGCCGTACTGGCGAGCTGTTGGTAGCGGTCGCGCACCCCGGTCGCGTCCAGCACCTGAACCACGCCGGCCTCGACGGCCGCGATGTCGGCGTCGAGTTCGTCGCGGCGGCGCCGCAATTCGGCCAGCCGCACACCGGGTTCGACTTCGGTGCCGTGCACGATCTGGCGCAACAGCTCGACCACCGTGTGCAGCCGGGACTCGGTCCCCACGAAAGACCGGCCTTTGAGGCCGATGACCCACGCGTAGGCCTTCTCGAACGCCGGTGTCACCTCATAGTGGACTTCGTCGTCGCCGGCGGGGTAAAAGCGTCGCAGGTACGCGGCGTCGGTGGCCGCCCAGTCCTCCAAGTAGGAACGAGCGTCCTTCGGAAACCGTCCCTGCCCGTTCTCGGTGGGGATCTCGGCGTTCAATGCGTACAGGTGGTCGTCCAACGCTGCTGCGACCTGGCTCGCCGGGCATGCCCCCCGGTTGCCCTCGACGAAAAACACCCCAAGAAAAGCGAGGATCAGCGTGGCGTTGCCGGCCCGAAGCAGTCGCCAGGCAGGATGCCGATCCCGCAGGGCGTCGATCGTCGCGTATTCCACGAGTAGAGCGTAGGCAAGGTTACCGACAGGTTCGGGGATCGGTGCGTTAATGTCGTCGAACGGTCCTTTCGAGCCGGGCCGGACTTGGCGTTGCCTGCGGCGATCATCGAGGCGAACCCCACAGCATCCGAACCCGACGGCGCGCCGTCCAGCCATCGTCGTGCTGCCTCATGATGTTGGCTCGACGACCATGCGCCTGGCAGACATCGCACTGCCCAGCGCCGCGGTATTCGACCTAAACCGAGGTTGCTACAGCAGGGCGTCGGGGCGATGCCAGCGCACGTCCGGGAACCGGCCAAAGTCGCTGTCATAGGAGACCACGCTGCCGCGATGCTCGATGGCCAACGCCGCCAAGTGAGCGTCATTGACCAGGTTGGCCCCAGCGCCGACGGCCGCCAACATTTTGCCCAAGATCTCGGCGTGACGCGGCGTGGGCTCGACCGCCACGGCTGTTGGGGCGCCCAGCCACTCAGCGACCTGTTCCATCGCAGCCTCCGGCGGCAGCGGCGAGGGAAACAACCCCTGTCGGGTCACCAGCCGCACGAACGCCAATAACGGGACCCAGGCGAGGCCCACAGCATCTGAACCCGACAACGCACCGTCCAGCCATCGTCGGGATGCCTCGTGATGTTCGCTCGACGAATTCACGGCGTACAAAAGAACATTGGCATCGACGAGCTTCATGCACGGCGCCGCTGACGGCGGATCAGTTCTTCGTCCTCGAGGTCAGCAGCGACTTGCAGCGCCCGATCAAGGTTGATCGCCGGTACGCCGAGATCGGCAGTGCGAGTGGCGAATTCACTCGCCTGCGGGCGTTGGGCGGCAGCATCGCGCACGGCGTCGTTGAGGGCCTTCTTGAACGACACTTGCTGTTCCTTCATTCGGCGGCGCAACAGCTGAACCACGTCGTCGTCGAGAGTCACCGTTGTCCGCACGTTTGACAGCATAGCATCAATATCAATGATGCTGTGCTGTCGAGTGTCTTGGACCTGCGCAAACGACGTCGTCGGCGGTGAGCCAGTACGCAAACGGCCCCCAGGCTTGCGCCTGAGGGCCACTTCCGCTGGTAGCGGGGACAGGATTCGAACCTGCGACCTCTGGGTTATGAGCCCAGCGAGCTACCGAGCTGCTCCACCCCGCGTTGGTAAACGCAAGGTTACCCAACACTGCGGACCTGTCCAAATC
>JALHRH010000551.1 GCA_022841565.1 Mycobacterium sp.
GCCCGCCGGTAGCGGTCAGCGTGCGCAAGAAAGCCGCCCCTGCGGAAGTTGGCACCGGTGAACGCATCCGACGAAGTCACGATGTTCCAGCCGGCCCGGCCGTCCGACAGGTGATCGAGCGTCGCGAATTGTCTTGCCACTTCGAAGGGTTCGTTGAAGGTGGTGTTGATGGTGCCGGTCAGGCCGATGCGGTCGGTCACCGCGGCCAGCGCCGCCAGCACAGTGAAGGTGTCCGGCCGGCCCACCACATCCAGGTCGTGGATATGGCCGCGGTGCTCGCGCAGCCGCAACCCTTCGGCGAGGAAGAAGAAGTCGAACAAACCGCGTTCGGCGGTACGCGCCAGATGCACGAACGACTCGAACTCTATCTGGCTGCCCGCGGCGGGGTCGGTCCACACCGTGGTGTTGTTGACCCCCGGAAAGTGGGCCGCCAGATGAATGGGCTTGCGACTCAAGAGCTCAGCCCCCACTTCTGGGCGATCAACTCGTGTGAGCGCAACCGGTCCTCGTGGCGGTGGGTGACGGAGGTGACGACGAGTTCGTCGGCTCCGGTGACCCGCTGCAGAGCGTGCAAACGATCGGCCACCTCGTCCGGGTTGCCGACGAATCGTGTTGCGATGCGGTCCTTTACCAACTCGTACTGCTCGTCGGTGAGCGGCCCGCAGTCCTCCGGGGCCGGATAGGGCATGGCACCGACACCGGTGCGGATCGAATAGACCCACTGGCCGTAACCCGCGGCCACGCGTTGCGCGGTCGCGGCGTCGTCGGCGACCACGATGTCGGCCGACACCACCACGTAGGGCTCCTTCAGGACAGCGGACGGCACGAACGTGTCGCGGTAGGCTTCGACCGCCTCCAGCGCGGTGGCCGGCGTGATGTGATAACTCGCAACGAACGGCAAGCCCAGCGCCCCGGCGACCCGAGCGCTTTGCCCCCTGGTGCTGCCAAAGATCCACGGCCGCAGCCCGCTTCCTTCGCCGGGCACCGCATGTACCTCGTACTCGCCAGCGCGGTAGCTGCCGTCCAGCAGGGCCAGGATGTCGTTGACCTGCTCGTCGAAGTCCGACGATACCGCCTGGGGCTGTTGCAGGATTTCCATGGTGG
Organism: Mycobacterium sp.; assembly: GCA_022841565.1. Classification (GTDB taxonomy): domain Bacteria; phylum Actinomycetota; class Actinomycetes; order Mycobacteriales; family Mycobacteriaceae; genus Mycobacterium. Next base: position 1,105 of record JALHRH010000551.1, read on the forward strand.
CCGCCAACCGTTCGAGATCGAGCATCCCGCGTAGGTCGAAGGGTGTCGGAATCACCACGCCGTCGACCTCATGCCAAACCCGCGGTGGGCGGGGATCGCGTGGCTTTTTCGGCTTGCCCTCCTCGGAGCGGCGCTGCCCAGACCGGCCGACGCCGAGGTCGATGCGACCGGGGTAGAAGGCCTCGAGCATGCCGAAGTTTTCGACGACCGCGACGGCGGTGGTGTATCCCAGCTGAACCGCGGCCGCGCCCACCCGAATCGTGTTGGTGGCCGCGGCGATCTGGCCGATCAGGACGGCGGGCGACGAGCTGGCAACGCCCACAAAGTGATGCTCGGCCATCCAGTAGCGGCGGTAGCCCCACCGCTCGGCATGCTGGGCCAGATCAATGGTGTTGTGCAGCGCTGTGGCTGCGTCGCTGCCGGCACTGATCGGCGCCAGGTCCAGGATCGACAACGGAATCATCGGTTCACCGCCGCGTACCGGTTGACCGCCACCGGCAGCCCGAGTCGTTCGCGCAGCGTTTCGCCGTCGCGGTAACTGTCGCGGAATCGGCCCGCCCGCTGCAACAGCGGCACCACCTCGTCGGCGATCACCCGGAGGTCGGTGTCGTGCACGGCGGGACGAAGCCGGGCGCCGTCGACGCCCGAGCGCTGCCACTGCAGCAGCATGTCCACCAGGTCGGCAGGACCGCCGCCCCAGACCAGCGTGTCGGACCGGAAGTCGGTCTCGCCGTGGAACGAAACCACAATGTCGGCAAACACTTTCAAGCGTTCGCCCACCCCGCGGGCTTCGTTCACGAGGCTGTGTACAGACGTATCGGATGGCGTGACGAAGACGACGTCGGCGGTGACGGCCGCGAACTCGTAGACGGGCGTGGCGTGGGCCAGGGCGGCGATCACCGGCTGGCCCTGCGGCGGCCGGGGCGTGATCGACGGCCCTTTGACCGAGAAGAATGGTCCGCTGAAATCGATGTAATGCAGCTTGTCCCTGTCGATGTAGCGGCCGGTGGCCACGTCACGGATCACCGCGTCGTCCTCCCAGCTGTCCCACAACCTGCGCACCACCTCGACATAGCCCCGGGCTTCGGGAAACAACTCCTCGGGCCGCACAGTCCGCCTGCCGAACAGCGCGGCCTCGTGCGCGGTCACGCTGACCCGTGGCTGCCAACCGGCCCGACCGTGTGAGACATAGTCAAGAGTGGCAATGGCTTT
>JALHRH010000552.1 GCA_022841565.1 Mycobacterium sp.
CGCGCCATCGTGCGCACGCCGAAACTGTTCTTGTTTGACGAACCGCTGTCCAACCTCGACGCCGCCCTGCGGGTGGCGACAAGGATCGAGATCGCCCGCCTTCACCGCGACCTCAAGGCTACGATGATCTATGTGACCCACGATCAGGTCGAGGCGATGACGCTGGCTGACCGCATTGTCGTCCTGCGTGCAGGCAAGGTCGAACAGGTCGGCACCCCGATGGAGCTTTACAACAACCCCGCCAACACCTTTGTCGCGGGGTTTATCGGCAGCCCGCAGATGAACTTCCTTGACGCCGCCGCTCTCGGCTACCCACCCGGCAAGATCGGCGCGCGGCCGGAACACATCGGTCTGTCGCGTCAGACTGGCGACCTGTCCGCCCAAGTCAACCACGTCGAAAAACTGGGCGGCGAAACGCTGGTTTACGTGCGCCATGACGTGCATGGCCTGATGACCGTGCGGCTGTTCGGCGAGCATGATTATGCCGTGTCAGAGACGGTTTTCCTGACGCTGCCGACCGACAAGCTGTTTCATTTCGCGCCCGACGGTACACGCCGCGGGCCTGTCGCGGTCGCTTAGCCGCGCACCGCGTTCCAAGCAGCCAGAACTTCCGCCGCCGCGTTGCCGGCAACCACACCGAGCAGCAGGCTGCCGTCGGCCCGCAGGCACAGGATGCTGTGCCCGGTCAACAGATCGGCGCCAAGCAGGCTGCAGACCGGTTCGTCCAGCGTCGCAGCGATCCGGTCCAGTTGCTCGTTCAGCGCTTCGGCCTCGTCGGCCAGAAACTCGGAAAGCGGGGCGACCATTTCCTCGGGTCCGCCCTGTGACACCTCTCCCGTCGCGGACCGGATCAGCCAGGCGGCAAGACCATCGCCCATCCGGGTGATGAAGGCCGCAACGAACCCCTCGGCAACCGCGGCCTCCGTCTCTGCCGGCTTGGGCTGGGCTTCGGGCGCAGGTGCCGCGCGCTCCTCGCTGTCGAGGTCGATGTCCAGATGGTCGGCCAGCCGCGCGACCGGCAGGCCGACGCTCATCCCTTCGGTGCGGCCAAGGGGTGCTGTCGTGACGCGCAGATCCGGCCCGGCGCCGGCCAGCCCAGTCAAAAGTCGCGCCAGATCGGCAAGGTTCGCGTCGTCCAGGGCCGGCGCTGCAAGGCAGGCCTCGGCGGCTTCAAGCCCCTTTGCCGCTGTCACCCGCAGCACCCGCCGCCCGGCCACGTCCAGCGTCAGGCTGGCCCCACTGCCGGTTGAAAACACAAGCGAACGGCCCAGCAGCGTCTCGTTGATCTCGCGCAGGATGGCCGCCAACGGGCTGGCGGTATCTGGTCCCGCGATCACGCGCAGCGCGCCCGACGAAAACATCGCCGGCGTCTGCAGCGCCCGTAACCGGGCCATCACTGGACTCGTCTTGTCTTTCAAGGGCCCCGGCCGCACCAATCGCACAACGCTGTCACGCATCATCGCTGATCTCGTCCAGCGTCTGTCGAAGTGTCGCGACAATCGCGGCAAGGTCAACCGATTGATCGCAGATGCAGCAGATCGCGTCATCGGTCTCGGCTTCGGCGCGCAGGAACAGCTTGACCCCTGCGGAATCCAGCACCACCGCGCCGCGGGCAGTGCCAAAGGCCTGCTCGGCCAGGGCCGACATCGGCTCGGCAAAACAGGCGAGCGCTTCGCGGCACAACTTGTCCAGATGCTCCTGCGTCAGGTCCTGCGAGCCGGCACTGGTCAAGATCATGCGCGACGCAAGGTCGGCATAAGCGACGACGCGCGCCTCTGGATGCGCCTTCGCCACCGATTGCAAAGCTTCATGAATACCCACGGCTGTCATCCTTCAGGTTCCGGCCGTCAGCCCTTCGACTGGGTCAGAGACGAACCCGGGCCGGCAGCAACCGCACCGTCCTGCACGGCGGTCGACGCGCGGTCACCGAACGGCACCACGTTGTCGCCCAAGGCCGCTGGGCGCGCGGTTTCGCCGCGCGCGGCGCGGGCACCGGTCGCCTGAACCCGGCGCGGCAGAATCCGGTCACCCCCAGGCGGCGTGGCCGCACCGCCGCGAACCAGACGCAGCCGGTCGAAATGGCTGGACACCAGGCTTGGCCCCGCGATCCCCTCGGCTACGGATTCGGCCTCCTCCGGTGCGTCGCTTTCAACGTGCTCGTCGGTCTGCATGGCGGCGCTGTCAGCCAGCCGGTTGACCAGATCGAACAGCGCGTTGGTAAAGGCATAGGCACCGCTCGACACCCATTTCGGCTGATCGTCGCCCGCAGCCATCGCCTGGGTCAGGGAAAT
>JALHRH010000553.1 GCA_022841565.1 Mycobacterium sp.
GGGGCGCCGGCCCCGCCGGCCCCGCCGGCTCCGCCGTGCCCGAACCGCAAAGCGTTGCCGCCGGCACCGCCGTTGCCGCCGGGGATCAGCGGGTTCAGCGACGCGGCGCCGGGCGCGCCGGCACCGCCGTCACCGAACAGCCAACCGCCGTTACCGCCGTCACCGCCGTTGCCGCCCAAGCCGGGTAACGCGGCGCCGCCTCGCCCGCCGGTGCCGATCCACCCAGCATCACCGCCGCGGCCGGCCGGTGTGGTCGCCGTTTGCGGGGCGCCTTGGCCGCCGTTGCCGAACAACCAGCCACCGTCGGTGCCCTCGCCGCCATTGACGCCAACGACCCCGGCGGTGCCGTTGCCGATGAGGTCGCGTCCGGTCAGTAGTTCGAAGGGAGTGTTGATGAAGGGGTCGGCCAGCACACCCAGGGGACTGGTGATCCAGGCTTGGCTGATCGCTTCGAGAGGGTCGCCGACCAAAATCTCGGGTGCAGCGCCGATGGCTGCCTGAAGCCGGGTCAGCGGAGTGCTCTCGGCGGCGGACCCCAGGCCGAGTGTCTGCCGCAGCAGCGATGCGTTGGTGGCCTCGGCGCTGGCGAACCTGCCCGCGGCGTCGGCGAGGTGCTGCACAAACTGGTTGTGGAACGCGGCCACCTGCGCACTGGCGGACTGGTACTGCTGGCCGTAGGTGTCGAACAGCGTGGCGATGGCTGCCGAGACCTCGTCACCTGCCGCGACCGCCGGGCCCGTGGTCGCGGCCGCCGCTGCGGCGTTGGCCTCTGCGATCCGCGAGCCGATCCTTGCCGCGTCGGTAGCCGCCGCGGCCAGCGTGTGGGGAGAAACCGTCAGAAACGACACGGTGCACCTCGCTACCCGTTCGTGGCAGCCCGCCTCAGAATGCCGCTGCGAAACCAGATCGACGTCACGAAACTGTAACACTGTGCAGGAATTAATCAATTGGTTATTTGATTTGGTAGCTACTGTGCAACGAGTGAGCTTGAGCATCTCACCAGGGCATCCGCAACCCCCAGGGTGACGATCGCCCGTGGGGCGATGCTCAGGCCATCTCGGTTCGGCACGGAAGCGCACGGGGCAGAATCGTCACCATGGCCAGCTATGTCGCCGGCAAGGGCGAGTTCAACCGCGACACCAACTACATCACCACCCGGATTACCGCCGACGGGCGTGACGGTTATCCGGTAGCACCGGGCCGGTACCGGCTTGTCGTCGCCCGCGCCTGCCCGTGGGCGAACCGCACGATCATCGTGCGGCGGTTATTGGGGCTGGAACCCATTCTCTCCATTGGTTTTTGCGGTCCCACCCATGACGAACGCAGCTGGACGTTCGACCTTGATCCCGGCGGCGTCGACCCAGTGCTCAAGATCCCGCGACTGCAGGACGCCTACTTCAAACGCGATCCCGACTATCCCAAGGGCATCACCGTCCCGGCGATCGTCGACATCTCGACCGGCGCCGTGGTCACCAACGACTTCGCGCAAATCACGTTGGATTTCTCCACGGAGTGGACGGCATTTCATCGCGAAGGTGCTCCGCGGCTTTACCCCGAGGAGCACCGCGCCGAGATCGACGAAGTCAGTAAGCGGATCTACACCGAGATCAACAACGGGGTGTACCGGTGCGGCTTCGCCGGTACCCAGGACTCCTACGAAGCGGCCTACGACCGGTTGTTCGCCGCGCTGGACTGGGTCAGCGAGCGCTTGGCCGACCAGCGATACCTGGTGGGGGACACCATCACCGAAGCCGACGTGCGACTATTCACCACGCTGGCTCGCTTCGACGCGGTCTATCACGGACATTTCAAGTGCAACCGGGAAAAGCTGTCCGAGATGCCGGTGTTGTGGGCCTACGCCCGCGACCTGTTCCAGACGCCGGGCTTCGGCGACACCACCGACTTCGTCCAGATCAAGCAGCACTACTACATGGTGCACTCTGACATCAATCCGACCGGAATCGTGCCGACGGGGCCCGAACTGTCCAACTGGCTGGCCCCGCACGGCCGGGAAGCATGGGGAGGCAGACCTTTCGGTGACGGCACGCCGCCCGGTCCGACGGTCGAGCGCGAGCGGGTGCCGGCCGGCCACGGCGCATAACCAGCCTGGCGGGCTCGATCGCTGCACGCGCGCCGGCCGTCCACGCTGACCCACTAGCCGAAGGAGTCGGCCCGCCCTTAGAAGGCCGGGCCCTTCGAGCCACCCTTGCCCGGTGCGCCGACGCCGCCCAACCCGCCGTTAGTGCCCGGCCCCCCTGGGCCGAATGGACA
>JALHRH010000554.1 GCA_022841565.1 Mycobacterium sp.
GCGGGCGACCAGTTCGCCGCCGGGTTCCTCTACGGTCTGGCGACCGGGCAAAGCCTTGCCACCTCGGGCCGCATGGGGTGCGTCGCCGCAGCCGAGGTGATCAGCCACTTCGGCGCCCGGCCCGAAGCCGACCTCAAGGCCCTGTTCCGCGCCGAAGGTCTGGTCTGACCGGCGTTACGCCCGGTCTTACCCCCGGTCTTACCCCCGGTCGAACCGCCATTCCGAGACGGGCGCATAAACCTCGCCCGGCGCAAGGTCGATCGGTGGAAAGCCCGGATGCCCCGGCGCGTCGGGCCAAAGCTGCGGCTCGATCGCCACGGCCTGATAGGCCGGATACCCCGGAGCCCCCACGTTCCGCCCGTCATAGATCTGGATGCCCGGCTCGGTCGTGGCCAGACGCATCCGCACACCCGACCGCCCGGTCAGTTCCAGCACTTCGGTCAGCGCACGGCGGCGGTCGGCAACACAGAAGTTGGTATCCAGCGGCGGCGCATCCCGTTCTGCCACCCGTGGCGCGCGGAAATCGAAGGCGGTGCCTGCAACCGCTGCAATCTCGCCGGTCGGGGTGATCGCTTCGGTCGTCGGCAGGTAATGGTCGGCCGCGATCCGCAGCCTGTGGCCGAACCACGTCGCGCTGCCATCAAGGTTCCAGTAGGCGTGGCTGGCAAAGTTGATCAGCGTTGCGCGGTCCGTCGTCACCGCCATCTCCAGCCGCAAGGTCGCCGGGGCGCTGACGCGATAGGTCGCGCGCACCTGCCGGGTGCCGGGAAAGCCGCCCTCGCCGTCCGGCAGGGTCAGGCCAAGCGTGACATGGCTCTCCGACCGGTCCACCACGGCCCAGACCTTGCGGTGCGTTCCGGCTGGCCCGGAATGCAGCATCAGGTCGCTGCCCGGATCGGGCTGAAAGTGGTGCGTCACTCCGGCAATCCGCGCCGCCGCGCCGGTGATCCGGTTCGCAACCGGGCCGATCAGTGTGCCGTGGTGCCGAAAGGCGGTTTCATAGAGCGCCACATCGTCCGACCCGACGGTCAGGTTCTGCGGCACCCCCGCCAGCCATACCCCTCGCAGCGCCGCACCCAGCGTCAGCAGCGATACCGTCAGCTCGCCCGCCGCGATGGTGATCCGCTCCACGGGCACGCCGCTTGTGGTCGTGCCGATGGTCTCGATCCCGCTTTGCATGTTCTTTCCCCCACTCCACCCCGCTGGCTTGGCGGGGCGGGCGGCAATGGTCAAGCTCGATCAGGGCGCCTTGCAGGCCACCAGCGTCTCGGCGATCCCGGTCAGCAGGGCTGCATAGGCCCCGACGCCCGGCTCCAGCGACGACCCCACCGGGTCAAGCGCACCGCCGATCACCACGTCCGTGCCTTCGGCCACCTGCTCCACAAGCGCCGGATCGTGCTGCACTTCGGGGAAGATGCAGACCACTGACCCTGCCTCCAGCGTCGCGCGGATCTCGGTCAGCCGTTTCGCGCCAGGATCGGCGGCATCGCCCAGCGCGATGCTGCCCGCGCTCGCCAGGCCGTAATGGGCGGTGAAATAGCCGTATGCGTCGTGAAACGTCACGAAGGCGCGGTCCTTTACCGGTGCCAGCAGGGTGGTCAGGTCGGCGTCCAGCGCATCGACCCCCGCCGTTGCGGTCGCGGCATTGGCCGCATAGGTGGCCGCGTTCGCCGGATCGAGCCGTGAGAGTTCGGCCGCGATCAACCCAAGCCAGACCTTCGCAATGCCGGGGTCAAGCCAGGCATGCGGGTCGAAGTCGCCGTGATCATGCTCCCCATCATGGTCCCCATCATGCCCATGCTCGTCTGCATGTTCGTCGGCATGGCCTGCATGTTCCTCCGCCGTTTCGCCAGCGTGATCGTCATGGTCGTCATGCCCATCCGCCGCCTGTTCACCAAAGCCGATGGTCACGGTCCCCGGTGCCGCCAACAGCGCCAGCGCCGCCGCCCCCTCGGGCCGGTTGGCAAGCGCCGTATCCAGCCAGGGCGTCAACTCCGGTCCGATCCACACCACCAGCGCCGCATCCGCGACATCGCCCGCCTGACTGGGGCGCAACTGGAAATCATGCTCGTCCGCCCCCTTCGCCAGCAAAAGTGTCGGGCTGCCAAGGTCGCCCATCACTTGCGCCACCAGCGAGTGAACGGGCGGAATGTCGGTGACGACGCTCGGCACTTCGGCCAAGGCGGGCAGGGCGGTGCTGGCCAGCAGGGCCGTAATGATATAACGCATGGGACAGGCTTTCCTTCATCTGCTGGA
>JALHRH010000555.1 GCA_022841565.1 Mycobacterium sp.
CGGTGTCGCCAGCACGAAGGAGGGTGACCGTAGCGAGCACGGCGCTGGACAAGAACGGCACCGGCGCAACGGCCCGCCCGATCTCTTCCATGACCACCGCGGCCTCGCGGGCGCTCGCCCCGGCCCCACCCAGCGACTCCGGCACCAATAGACCCGCCACCCCCAGTTCTGCGGCCAGCGTGCGCCAGACTCCCGAAAAGTCTGGTGGCGGTGCGTCATAACACTTCGTCACCGATTCCAGTGGACACCGGTCAGCGAACAACTGCCGAAGGCTGTCACGCAGCGCGTCCTCGGTGTCGGAGTACAGCAGGTCGCTCATCGGGGCAGATCCTTCCACGCAACGGCCTTGTCCACCCGGTGCTCGCCCGGCAAACCCAGCACCCGCTCGGAGACCGTATTGCGCAGGATCTCCGAGGTGCCGCCCTCGATCGAGTTGCCCCTTGCCCGCAGGTAGCGGTAGCCGGGCTCGCGGCCGGTCAGGTCAACCAATTCGGGCCTGCGCAACGTCCAGTCGTCATAACTCAGCCCCGCCTCACCGTGCAGCTCGACCTCGAACCCGGTGATCGCTTGGGCTATGCGGGCAAAGGCGATCTTCATACCCGCGCCCTCCGGCCCCGGCTGGCCGCTGGCGGCTTGCTGCCGCAGCCGTTCACCGGTCAGGCGCAGTACCTCTGCGTCGACCCACAGCCGCATCAACTCGTCGTGCATGGCCGGGTTGCGCAGTGCCAGATCACCGCGCCACGCCTTGGTGACCTTTCCGATATGGCCGCTCTCGCGCGGAGTGCCGGCGCGCGAACCGATCGCGACCCGCTCGTTGTTGAGCGTGGTGGTGGCCACCCGCCAACCTCCGCCTTCGGGGCCGAGCCGGTTCGCGTCCGGCACCCGGACATCGGTGAGGAAGACTTCGTTAAATTCCGCTTCGCCGGTGATCTGGCGCAACGGCCTGACATCGACACCCGGTTGTGTCATGTCGCACAGAAAGTAGGTCAGACCGGCGTGTTTGGGTACGTCAGGGTTGGTGCGCGCGACCAGGATCGCCATCTGCGCATGCTGCGCTTGCGACGTCCACACCTTCTGTCCGTTGACGATCCAGTCCCCATTTCCTGAGCCATCGCGTACGGCACGGGTGGCCGCGGCGGCCAAGTCCGATCCGGCACCCGGTTCGCTGAACAATTGGCAGTAGATCTGTTCGCCAGTGAACAACGGGCGCAGGAACTTTCGCTTTTGCTCGTCGGTGCCGAAAGCAACGATTGTCGGCGCGGCCATGCCCATGCCGATGTAATTCTGCAGGGTGCCGCCCGGCGGCGCTCCCGCGTCCGCCAGCTTGGTGTCGACCCGCTCCTGTGCGGTCCGCGGTAGGCCCAGCCCGCCAAAGCCCACCGGCAGGTGCACCCAAGCCAGGCCCGCGTCATACCGCGCGCCCAAGAAATCCCGCGGCGCGGTGCTGGCCGGGTCGTGCTCGTCCAACAGCGTTTGCACCAGCGCGTCCAACTCGGCTTCGGTGGTCACAGCCCACCGCCGGACTGGAAGCCCTGGGCCGGCCCCAGCAGCAGACCCCCGTCGATCACCAAAGTCTCGCCGGTGATCCAGCTCGCCGCGTCCGAAACCAGGAAGGCGACCGCACCGGCCACGTCGTTGGGTTCACCGATCCTGCCGAGCGCGATCGAACTGGACAGTGGATCCTCATGGTCCTTCCACAACGCCTCGGCAAGCCGGGTGCGCACTACGCCCGGACAGATGGCGTTGACCCGGATGCGCGGCGAAAGCTCTAGTGCCAGTTGCTTGGTCACGTGAATCAGCGCGGCCTTCGTGGCGTTGTACAGGCCCATGGCCGGGGACTGGTGCATGCCGCCGATCGATGCGGTGTTGACGATCGCTCCTCCGTGCTCGCCCATGCCGGACTTCACCACCAGCGACGTCCACAGCAACGGCGCCCAAAGGTTGACGTCGAAGATCTTGGTGAAGCGGGCGTGGTCCTGCTCGATCAGTGGACCGTAGGCCGGGTTGGTGCCGGCGTTATTGATCAGGATGTCCACCCGCCCGAATCGCTCAAGAGTAAGGTCTACACAGCGCCGTGCGGCGTCCTCGTCGACCGCATGCGCGCCTACCCCCAGGGCGCGCTCGCCCACCTGCGCTGCGGCCGCATCGGCCGCCTCTTGCTTGCGGGCGGTAAGCACGACGTTAGCGCCCGCGTCAGCCAGCTGCTGCGAGATCGCCAACCCGATGCCCCGCGAGGCGCCAGTGACGAT
>JALHRH010000556.1 GCA_022841565.1 Mycobacterium sp.
CCGGACGGCGCGTCAATCGGGGCGAACCACCGTGGGCGATTCGCCAACGCTGGATGTTGATTCTCACTTCGCGAGAAGATAGTTTTCAACTATATCGAGAGCTGGGCGCCGGTGGGGATCGGCTCTGCGGGTTGACGGCCTGCGCATTCGAATGGATTCGTCAGGTGGATCAGTTGAAAGGGAAAACCCGTGAGAAAAGAGGACATGATCCTGATCAGTGTGGACGACCACACCGTCGAGCCGCCGAACATGTTCAGGAACCACCTGCCGGCGAAGTACCTGGACGACGCGCCGCGCCTGGTGCACAACGCCGACGGTTCGGACATGTGGAAGTTCCGCGACACCGTCATCCCCAACGTGGCGCTCAACGCGGTGGCCGGCCGGCCCAAGGAAGAGTACGGGATCGAGCCCACCGGTCTCGACGAGATCAGGCCCGGTTGCTACAACGTCGACGAACGCGTCAAGGACATGAATGCCGGTGGCATCCTGGCCTCGATCTGCTTCCCCTCCTTCCCGGGCTTCGCCGGACGCCTGTTCGCCACCGACGATCCCGAATTCTCGATAGCGCTGGTACAGGCCTACAACGACTGGCACATCGACGAATGGTGCGGTGCCTACCCGGCGCGGTTCATCCCGATGGCGATCCCAGTGATCTGGGATGCCGAGGCGTGCGCCGCCGAGGTGCGCCGGGTCGCCAAGAAGGGTGTGCACGCGCTGACCTTCACCGAGAACCCCGCCGCGATGGGCTACCCCAGCTTCCACAACGAGTACTGGAATCCGCTGTGGAAGGCGTTGTGCGACAACGACACCGTGATGAACATCCACATCGGGTCGTCGGGCCGGCTGGCGATCACCGCGCCCGATGCGCCGATGGACGTGATGATCACCCTGCAGCCGATGAACATTGTGCAGGCCGCCGCGGACCTGCTGTGGTCGCGGCCCATCAAGGAGTATCCGCAGCTCAAAGTCGCCCTGTCCGAGGGCGGCACCGGCTGGATTCCCTACTTCCTCGAGCGCGCCGACCGGACTTACGAGATGCACTCGACATGGACGCATCAGGACTTCGGCGACAAGCTGCCCTCCGACGTCTTCCGTGAGCACTTCCTCACTTGCTTCATCAGCGACAAAGTGGGCGTTTCGCTGCGCAACATGATCGGCATCGACAACATCTGCTGGGAGGCTGACTACCCGCACAGCGACTCGATGTGGCCAGGCGCGCCCGAGGAGCTGTGGGAGGTGCTGTCGCGCAACAACGTGCCGGACGACGAGATCAACAAGATCACCCATCAGAACGCGATGCGCTGGTATTCCTTCGACCCGTTCACCCACATCACGCCGGAGCAGGCGACCGTCGGGGCGTTGCGTAAGGCCGCCGAGGGGCACGACGTGTCCATCCGGGCGCTTAGCCACCACAAGGACGAGCGCGCGGGTTCGTCGTTCGCGGACTTTGCGGCCCACGCGAAGGAACTCACCGGCAATAAGGACTGAGGTTCTCCGGCGCGGTGAAAGAGGTGGTATGGACTTCGAGCTCACCGAGGATCAGGAGCTGATCCGGCGGTCGGTGGCTGAATTGGCGGCCAAGTTCGACGACCGGTACTGGATGGAAAAAGACCAGGCGCACGAGTTTCCAACAGAGTTCTACCGCGCCATCACCGACGGCGGCTGGCTGGGTTTGACGATTCCCACCGAGTACGGCGGCCACGGCCTGGGTATCACCGAAGCCACGCTGCTGCTCGAAGAGGTCTCCAGATCCGGTGGCGCCATGAACGCGGCCAGCGCCATCCACCTCTCGATCTTCGGCATGCAACCCGTCGTGGTGCACGGCTCCGACGAACTCAAGGCGCGCACCCTGCCCCGGGTGGCGACCGGTGATATCCACGTGTGCTTCGGAGTGACCGAACCCGGTGCCGGGCTTGACACTTCGCGCATCGCCACATTCGCCAAGCGCACCGGCGACCACTACATCGTCAACGGCCGAAAAGTGTGGATTTCCAAGGCGATGGAGTCCGACAAGATCCTGCTGCTGACCCGCACCACGTCATATGACGAGGTCGCCAAGAAGACCGACGGCATGACGCTGTTCCTCACCGACCTCGACCGCCGCCGGATCGACATCCGGCCGATCAACAAGATGGGTCGCAACGCCGTCAGCTCCAACGAGCTGTTCATCGATCACCTCGAAGTACCGATCGAAGACCGAGTTGGCGAAGAGGGCAAGGGGTTTCAGTATATTCTCGACGG
>JALHRH010000557.1 GCA_022841565.1 Mycobacterium sp.
GGCGGCGACGACCTTCGCGTTCTCCGGATTGCTCTCGGGCATCGACCTCTCCCGCGTCGTGAGTATTCGTGCATGCCGTCTGGACGGTGGTGCGGCTCCCCACCGTACGACATGCCCGCGGCCGCGCGGGTGCCCCGGGGCGGCCGGTGCACATGTGTGCAGATTGCTCAGTTCGACGCGCATCCGCACTCATGTGACCAATAGTCTGCGACCGGCAGGCGCACCACCCACGCCCTTCGCCATGTCGCTCGACCACCCCCGCGCGGCGCTCTCGGCGCCCGCACTGGCGCGGTGCCTCATGTCAAACTGCCCGGCTGATCTGGGTCGTGCCTCATAAGTGATTGCCCGCGGGGGGCGTTAGGCGCTGGGGCGTAGCTTCACGCCTCGGCTGGTGTTCGGAAGGGGTTTCGTGGTCGCTGCGGCGAGGTTCAAGGTGGCGTCTCTGGCGAGCCCGGTGAGTTGGTCCTGAAGCTGTTGGATGTCGCGGGCGAGCTGGGCCGGATTGATCCCATCACGACGCTCAATCAATTCCCTGGCCTGTGCGGGGGAGACGGTTCCGGCCTGCAGCAGTCGCGTCAGCGGGGTGCGGGGAGCGTCGTAAACACGTTTCCGACGTCCCGTGGCGGTGGTGGCCCACCCGATGGGTTTCTTCGTCGGGGTGAAGTAGTTCAACCGGTCGTTGACCAACGGCCAAAGCCGGTTCAGGAGCAGAAGAGCCTCGGGGGTGTCGTAGCGCCAGTGGAAACCGTAACGACGCACGAGGTGGTTGTTCTTCGACTCGATCGTGGCCTGATCGTTCTTTTTGTAGGGGCGGGAGCGGGTGAAGAAGATCTCACGCTCACCGGCCCAGGCCACGACGTCGTGGTTGATGAACTCGCTGCCGTTGTCGCAGTCCAGACCGGCGATCTGGAACGGGATCGCCTCAACCGCTCGGTTCAGAGCCGCCAACATGTGAACGCGGGCGTTGTTGCGGATCGCGGTGGTGAACACCCACCCGGTGACCATGTCGGTGAAGTTCACCGTCCGTGCGAACTCACCCCTCAGGCTCGGCCCGCAGTGCGCCACGGTGTCAGCCTCGAAGAACCCTGGCTCGCCCTCGACCTCGTCGCCGGCTTTGCGAATGCTGATCGAGGTGCGCAGCAACGCCCCCGGCTTCGTGGTTGAGATGCCCCGTAAACCTGCGCGAGCTTTCGCCTCGATCAGGTAACGGTCGATGGTGGCCGCGCTCATCGCCAACAGTTCAGCACGCACCGAGAGTGAGTATCGTCGACTCCCGGGCACAAGTTCACCGTGAGCCTCCAAGGCCGTCAGCAGATCGCCCATGGCAGGGGCGAGATACTTCCCGCACGCCCCGCCACTGACCGCCCAGACCCGCTGCAGCACGGTCAACGCGTCAGCCGTGAACTTTCTCGGCCGCCCCGATCTGGTGAGCACCGGTCGCGGCGTGTTGGCCTGCGCCAACCGTCGTCTGGCGTTATCCCGCGACCAGCCGGTCACGGCGACCACCTCATCAAGCAGCCGCGACTTCACCACCCTGGATGCCATCCGGTATGCCCGCGCGTACTTCGCCGTGATCTCAGTCCGAGTCGCCACTGACAAGCCTTCTCTCATGCCCTCCAGCGTTACGGCTATCCGGGCATCGACTTATGAGGCACGACCATCGCTACGCGGGCATTACTTATGAGGATCGTCGTCCTCTTGTCGGATGTCGGATCTGAGGAGTACTCTTCACGATCAGTGCAGGCTCGGCATACCCGAAGTTCGTCGAGGGTTGCGCACAACACGCCGATTACCCGTCGGTGCGTTGCATCACCCACCCGAATACCCGAACACCCTCGCCAAGACACTGCGTGGATTTTTGGGCTCCAACCCCCAGGAGCACTCAATGTTGCGTTCCCGAGTACTGGCGGCTGCAACCGCCACCGTCCTTGCCCTCGGCATGAGCGTCGGCGGTGCCGGCGCCGCCGTCGCTGTGGTGCCACAACCTGATCCGGAGACGGGCGGCCAGAGCACGAACGTCTCGTGTATCGAACGAGACGCTCAGCCCGAGATCCTCGAGCAGACGCGCGTTGAGTACCAGCGCTATTCATGGACGGGTGGCCCGATCACTGAGGCGCCGACCGAGTTCCCGCCGAGCGCCAACTGGCAGGCCAACACCACGAACAAGACCGGCGCGCACGCTGATGATCCGGTAGGCGTGCCGTTCC
>JALHRH010000558.1 GCA_022841565.1 Mycobacterium sp.
GTTACCGCAGCACCACTTTCCTGCTCCCGCTTGATTTCCAGCGCGATGTCGATCAACTGGTCTTCCTGGCCGCCGATCAGCTTGCGCTGGCCCGCCCGGTGCAACAACTCGTGAGCCGGCACACCGTAGCGCTCACCCTGACGGACGGCGTGCTTGAGGAAGCTCGAGTACACCCCCGAGTACCCCATGATCAGCGCATTGCGATCCAGCAGGCATTCGGCCGGCATGGCCGGGCGCACCACGTCTTCGGCGGCGTCGGCGATATCGAAGAAGTCGATGCCGGTCTTGACGCCGATCTTGTCGAACACCCCGATCAACGCCTCCACCGGGGCATTGCCCGCACCGGCACCGAACCGGCGCACGCTGCCGTCGATCTGTTTAGCCCCGGCACGCACCGCCTCCACCGAGTTGGCCACCCCGAGCCCGAGGTTCTCGTGCCCGTGGAAGCCCACCTGTGCGTCCTCGCCGAGCTCGGCAACCAGTGCCGACACTCGATCGGCCACCCCGTCGAGCACCAGCGCTCCGGCGGAGTCCACGACGTAGACGCATTGGCAGCCCGCGTCTGCCATGATGCGGGCCTGCGCGGCCAGCTTCTCCGGTGCGATGGTGTGGGCCATCATCAGGAAGCCGACGGTTTCCAGGCCCAGTTCACGAGCCAGGCCGAAATGCTGAATGGAGACGTCGGCCTCGGTGCAGTGGGTGGCGATCCGGCAGATCGATCCCCCGTTGTCCTGCGCCTCTTTGATGTCTTCCTTGGTGCCCACGCCGGGCAGCATCAGGAAGGCGATCTTGGCCTCTTGCGCGGTCTCGGCAGCGAGCTTGATCAGTTCCTGCTCGGGCGTCTTGGAGAAGCCGTAGTTGAACGACGAGCCGCCCAGGCCGTCCCCGTGCGTCACCTCGATCACCGGCACCCCGGCGGCGTCCAGAGCCGCCACGATAGACCGCACCTCGTCCTTGGTGAACTGGTGACGCTTGTGGTGTGACCCGTCGCGGAGCGAGGTGTCGGTGATGCGGACGTCCCACGCGCCTTCGAAAATGTGGCCGCTCATCGTGCGCCTCCCGTCACGGCCAGCGTCTCCTTGGCGATTTCCTCGCCGACCTTGGTAGCTGCCGCGGTCATGATGTCCAGGTTGCCCGCGTACGGCGGCAGGTAATCTCCGGCGCCCTCGACTTCGACGAACGTGGTCACCACCGCCTGACCGCCGGAATTCATTGACGGCTCGTCGAACTGCGGCTCGTTGAGCAAACGGTAGCCGGGGACATACGTCTGCACCTCGGCCACCACCTCGTGAATCGAGGCCGCGATGGCGTCCCGGTCGGCGTCCTCGGGGATTGCGCAGAAAATGGTGTCGCGCATGATCATCGGCGGATCGGCCGGATTGAGGATGATGATCGCCTTGCCGCGCGCCGCCCCGCCGATGGTCTGGACGCCGCGCGAGGTGGTCTTGGTGAACTCGTCGATGTTGGCCCTGGTGCCCGGCCCCGCGGACACCGACGCCACCGACGCCACGATCTCGGCGTAGGGGACCTCGACCACCCGGGAGACGGCGTACACGATGGGTATGGTCGCCTGCCCGCCGCAGGTGATCATGTTGACGTTCGGGGCGTCCAGGTGTGCGCGCAAGTTTGCCGGTGGGATCACCGCCGGTCCGACGGCGGCCGGGGTCAGGTCGATGGCCCGGATCCCGGCGGCTTCGTACTTGGGCGCCGCCGCCTTGTGCACGTAGGCGCTGGTCGCCTCGAACACCAAATCAGGTTTCTCGGACTGTTCCAGCAGCCAGTCGGCCCCCTTGTGGCTGGTCTCCAGCCCGAGCTTGCGGGCCCGCGCCAGGCCCTCACTCTCCGGGTCGATGCCGACCATCCAGCGGGGCTCCAGCCAGTCCGATCTCAGCAACTTGTAGAGCAGATCGGTGCTGATGTTTCCCGATCCGACGATCGCCACACTTGCCTTGGCCGGCATGTCAACGCTCCTAACCTCGCGACGCGCTTGCGATCGCTCTCCTGTTGTTGTCGCGACCCGCCGCGCCCGGCTTCGCCGCGCTTGCGATCGCTCTCCCTTTATTGTCGCGACCCGCTGCGCCCGGCTTCGCCGCGCTTGCGATCGCTCTCCCTTTATTGTCGCGACCCGCTGCGCCCGGCTTCGCCGCGCTTGCGATCGCTCTCCCTTTATTGTCGCGACCCGCTGCGCCCGGCTT
>JALHRH010000559.1 GCA_022841565.1 Mycobacterium sp.
CGTCGAGGTCTTTCGGGTGAGGTGTGTAGGAACCCTCATTTTCGGAAGACCTCGACCCCTATCCCGGCAACGACGCGCCTACCATCACTACACCCTCATCTGCGAAGAGCCGGTAATCCGTGTTCGAGATCACGTCGGCCGTTCTCCAAAGCCGATCGAGCAGTCTCAAACACGTTGCAGCAGAATATATCTGCCTGATGGCGCTCCTGGGGTCAACTGTGGAATGTCGCCCCGATCTGGTCGCCCCAGTCGCCCGAGTCGCCGTTGCCACTGTGGCGTTGATTGGGTTTGGATCAACCGCTCCGATCTGCTGGATTTCCCGCTTCCCGGCATGGCGAAACTGACCACGGCCCGGTCGTTGAAGTCCGCAAACGGTGACCCCGGTCATGACGCTCGCATTCAATCCCTATTTCACAATCGACCAAATACTTTGTCGGCCAAGAGAGACCACCGCGGTCGTGGTGCTCGTAGGTGCCGATCACGGGCGGCGGCCTCGAATTCGATCCACGGAAAAGGATGATCCGTTTACCTTATCGCTTGCGGATCGATCGCTTTCCCATTACGAGCCGCTGATACCGCTGGCACCGCGCTGGATGACAGGTGCCTCGGTTCCTCGTAGGACGAACGTCGCGCTTCCGCCGGCGGCGCCGCCACGCAGGGCGAGGCCGGCGCCGGGAATCCCGCCAAGCCACCCGCCGATGCGCGGGCCAGCAATGATCCGCCCGCTGCCGCCCGCCAGGTCGTACCCGCCGTCGGCGTTGGCGAGTCGGCGCAACAACCCCCCGGACGCGCCGGCCCCGGCAGCACCGGAAGACCAGCGAACACCAGATGCGCTCAGGCCGGCGGCGCGGAGCAAGAGTCCACTGGTGCCGCTGTACCCACCGAGTGCACCGGCTTCGGTTGACGAGCCCGTGCCCGCGCAGTTGTCCGATGCAATGCCCGCCGGCTCTAGCGCTGCCGCGACTCTAGGGTCTGCGGTGGTGACACTCGTGCCGCCGGCATCGGACGGAATGCCGCTGCGGGTTCCAGGTGCTCCGGTGCCCGTTTTGGCGGCTTCTCCGTTGCCGAGCGAGGGGGTGTCTGGGGTGGCATCGCGTAGTTGTTGCAGCGGGGCGGCGTTGGCGGACTCGGCCGAGGCATACGTGTTGGCGCCGGCGCTGAGTGCTTGGACGAAGTCGGTGTGAAATCTCTCCGCCTGTGCGCTGAGTGTCTGATAGCCGCGAGCGTGGCCGGAGAAGAACGCCGCGACCGCGGCCGATACCTGATCGCTGGCGGCGGCCGAGACGGCAAGAGTTGGTGCCGCCGCGGCCGCATTGGAAGCATTGAGCGTTGAACCGATGCCGGCCAGGTTGCGAGCCGCTGCCCCAAGGCGGTCGGGCGTCGCGCTGACAAACGACATGACACCTCCCAATCGGTCTCCGACGACAGACTCGGCCAGTGTCTGTTAACTGTCGCTGTGCAGCGACAGATAACAGCACCGTAGCGCGATTTTCGGCAAAGACAACCACCAATGTTGCAGGGGTCGGCCGGACCGATTCCGACGCCACGAGCACGTGCCGCAACACCACCACCGCGCCGCCAACGAACTTCCACGTCATGCCGCATGGCGCGGCTAACCGGGCCTTAGTTGCGCCTTAGTTGGCCTCAGTTGGCCTTCGTTACCCCCTTGCCCCGCCGATGCTGCCGCTTGCTGGTTTGCCCTCATTCGAGGTGTCGGGTTCTGGCGTGGATGGCGGTGGGAGCAGCAGCCCGGCTGTTCTACTGGCGCTGCCGTGTTGGCCGCTAGAACGGGATGCGCGGCAGTCACCAAATCCGTCGGGACCCGAGCGCAGGCCAGCCGCTGCCACCTGCTCGATTTCCCAGCGGTGTGGTGGCCAAGTACGAGCCCGGCGTCTCCGCCGGTGGCCCCGGCCGCCGATGCCGGCACTCGTCTTGCGACCAAGGGCTGTTAGGACAACCCATTCAGCCCGGTCTGACCGAAGAGCGTCCCGGCGGTTCCGCCGCTGCCGGCACTGCCCGTGACGCTGCCGGTTCCGCCGTTGCCGCCGTTGCCGCCGCCACCGATAAGCACGGCGCCGCCACCGTCACCGCCGGCCCCGCCCGACCCGCCAGGCCCGATACCCGTGGCACCGGTGCCACCGGGGCCGCCAGCACCGGCGAGGCCGAACAGGGCGCCGGCGAGTCCGCCGTC
>JALHRH010000560.1 GCA_022841565.1 Mycobacterium sp.
GCGCCCGGTTCGCTGAACAGCTGACACCAAGCGATCTCGCCGCGTTGGGTCGGTGGTATCAGCTTTTCCTGCAGATCTTGTGGCGCGGCACGCAGCACCGATGGAAGGATCCACTCGGCGATGCCGAGGGAGGGACGGACCAGCTCTGGCCGTTTGGCGAACTCGTCGTCGATGATCAATTGACGCAGGGGGCCGGCGTCGAGGCCCCACGGCGGCGGCCAGTGTGGCGCGATCAGACCCGCCTCGGCGATCAGGGTGCGTTGCGGCCCGGTCTTGAAGTCTTCGTAGTCGCCTTGACGTCCCGGCCCGTCGTTACTCAATTCACATGCGGCATCTAATGTTTCAGCTACCCCCGCCCGGAATTCGGCATCGGCATCGCCGAGATGCACCGACATGTCGCGCTGCTGGGTGCAGGTGAGGCGGCCCAACCGGCGCGCCCAGCGATTGGCCGGACCGACCGATGCCGCCAGACTAATGGCGCGGCGCCAGTACAGGTGCACATCATGTTCCCAGGTGAAGCCGATCGCTCCGAACATCGTCAAGGCATCCAGCACGAGGTCCGGAGCGGGCGAGACCGCAATCACCACAGCGCCGCCCGCCGCGATCCGGTGCTGATCGAGCGATTCGTCGACGGCGCGCACCGCATCCCAGGCCGCCGCGGTCGCCAGTTCGCTGTTGAGCAACAACATCGCCGCGCTGTGCTGTAACGCCTGGAAGGTGCCGATCACGGTGCCGAACTGCTCCCGGACGCGTAGGTGCGCGGTGACCGCCTCGACACACCATTGGGTGATGCCGGCCGTCATGCTGGCCACCAGCGCCGCTACGACGCATTCCGCCCGGTCCGGGTCGATGCCGGTGAGGACCCCGGCGACGCGGTGTTCGGTCAGCAGTAGCCGTCCGACATCAGTGACGATGTCCGTTCCGTCCGCGGGTTGTGTTGCGGCCGTCTCACTTTCGAGTTCGATGAGCACCCAGACCAGCGCGCCGTCCGGGCCGCTGGCCGCCACCATAATCAACCGAGCCGAGCAGACGCCCGCCGTGACGTCGGATGCCCCAGTGACCACCCAGCCCTGCCCGTCGGGACGGGCCCGGAACTCCCCGTTGCCGGGAAGGACGACCGCGGCGGGTGTGCCGGCGGCGAGTTGACTCAGCACCGATTCCGCCGACGGGGTGGGGTCCGCCAGCAGCGCGACGGCGCCGGCAGTAACCGTCGGCAGCAACGGGCCGGGCAGCAGCGCCTTGCCCGCAGCTTCCAGCACGCACGCGCTGTCCATCAGCCGCCCGCCCTGGCCACCCAACCGCTCCGGCACATGGACCGCGTGAAAGCCGTTGGCGATCAGAGCTTCCCACCAACCAGGTAGCTTCCCGGCGGCGAGAGCTTCGAAATTGTCCCGCGTCGCGGCGATCGGGGCGTGACGAGCCGCGAACTGCGCGACCGCAGCGCTGAGCTCCTGCTGCTCCGGGGTGAGTCCGAGGGTCACGCTGCCGCCCCAGTGGGCCCGCGGGTGACATCAGGAATCACCGGGCTCGGCTTCGGCCGCACAGACTGTCATCCTCTCCCCTTACAAGACGAACCGTCTCGTCTCGTCGCAGATTACAACCATCGATCGCTGGTGGCGCAGCCGTCCCGAACTGGTCGCCGATGTCATGCTCGACGACGCCGACCGAATCCTGGCGTCGACGAATCACACCGAATGCGTGACAGCGTTCGGACGCGCCTTCAGGACGTGTACCCGATTCCGGCTGGCGCGCAGGGGTATTCGCCGCAGCGCGCCGAACTGACGACACGACTCATCGTCGAATCACTCACCCGATCGTGACCGCGGCCAGACCCTGGCGCACCCGGTCGGGCAATGACCCGCCGTTCAGCAGCCAGTCATCCAAGGCGAGCCGGACGGTCGCCATCGCCAATGCACCGATCAGACGAGGCCGAGGATCTCGGGGAGCCAGCCCTGGTAACCGTGGGGCGATCAGGTCGGCGATCGCCGCCTCGTACCGCACGTAGATTCGCAGGGTCCAAGCGTCCAGCGTCTCGGAAGACCGGGTGAGCGTGGCCAATTCGCGAACCTGGTCCTCGATCTCGGCGAAACCGCCGGCGAGGTCACCGAATGCGCCGACGACCGCCTCGACGGCCGACAGCTCCGCCGGCTGGTTGGCCAGGGCGGCGGTGATCCTCTGCAACCAGTGGAC
>JALHRH010000561.1 GCA_022841565.1 Mycobacterium sp.
CCTCTTCCGGGCAGTTCTGCGCACCGAACAGTGCCTGTTGCTCGAAGTCGCCGGAGACGTCGTCGACCAGCACGACGCAGTGGCCCACGTGGTCGGAATCGTAGATCTGCGGCGCCAGTGAATAGCAGCGTCCGTGACCCACGCAGCGGTCCGCGGCTACCGAGACGCGCGTCACCGCGCCGGCACCGGGAAGGTGAGCGGCAGCGCTTCCACCGAACGCAGGGCGGCAGTGTACTTCAGTTCGGTACCGGGAGGGATCTCGTAATCCGGTATGCGCCGGTGGAATTCGCGCAACGCCACCCGCAGCTCCATGCGGGCCAGGTGGGATCCCAGGCAGCGGTGCGGGCCACCGCCGAATGCCCGGTGCCGGTTCGGGCTCCGGGCGAAATCCACCCGCTCGGGGTCCGCGAACTCGGCCGGGTCGGTGTTGGCGGCACCCAGCAATGGGCTGACCCGCTCGCCCTTGCTGATGGGGCAGCCGCCGACCTCGACATCGTGCATGGCGACCCTGGCGACGCCGGGCACCGGTGTCTCCCACCGCAGCAGCTCCTCGATGGCGTGCGGCAGAATGTCAGGCTGCTCGACCAGCTGATGGCGATGCTCGGGATGCCGGGCGAGGTAGACGAAGAAGCAGTCCAGTGAGTCTGTCACCGTGTCGAGCCCGGCGATCAGGAAAAGAAAACAGATGTCGAGCAGCTCCTCGCGGGAGAGCGCCGCACCGCCGCCCTCCTTGAAATGCGTTGCGATCATCGCTGACAGCACATCGTCGCGAGGGTTGGCGAGGTGGTCGTCGATGGCCCGCTCGAAGTAGTCATAGATCTGTTGCGCCACGGGCGCCGACGCGTCGTGCCGGCTGTCGTAGCCGACGGAGCCTTCCGGCCGGATCACGCCGTCTTTCCACACCAGGAACTTGTCGAGATCTTCCAGCGGCAGGCCCAACAGTTGCAGGAACACCGTGCAGGGTAGAGGCACCGCGAATTCTTCGTGAAAGTCGCATGAGCCCCTCTCCGCGAAGCGGTCGATCATCTCGTTGACCAGCGCGGTGACTTGCGGTTCCCGGCGGGCCATCTCGCGCGGTGTGAAGAGCGGATCCAGGATGCGCCGGTACTTTGCATGCTCGGGCGGATCGATCTGCAGCGGGATCAGTGGCCGCAGATTGCCCAGATCGACCGCGTCCATGTTCGAGGAGAACAGGTCCGTCCGCTTGAGAGCCATCTCGATATCGGAAAGCCGGCTGAGCACCACCGCTTGTGGCGATCGGAATACCGGGGCCGACTCACGCAGCGCTTTGTACATGGGCTGGGGCTCGGCAAGGCCGACCATGGCCTGGTCGACGAACGATTCCGGTTCTGGCATATAGCCAGCCTGACACCGCGCCGAGCACCGGGCAATCCTTTCTTGCAAAAATACATAAGTTAGATAAGTTGGCGAATTAGTTGCGCCCAGCTGCGCCAGTCACGCGACAGAGGGCGTCGCAAAGATGTAAAGCCCTGCCGACGAGTCGCTCTGGCAACGAAGCGGACGCGATGGAGGGGCCGATCGAAGGTCGCGACCGATATGTCTCAATTAGGTTCCGGCGAGCTTTCATCGGGTTGGTGATCGCGGCGTGCCGAAGCCTGGGAAGGGGCGACACCTACAGCGAGTGCAAGATCTGCCCAGGGGGGCCGGATTTTTTGACCACCGTCGTCAGGACCGTTGGCGCCTGCGATGCAGGAGTGAGATACCCGCGCGCACCATGCCGCGCAACGCGTACGCGGCGGTGACCACAGACAACAGGATCAGGACCACGAACGTCGGTAACCAGTTGGCCCGGCTGTGGTTGACGTCCCACCAGATGACCGCGAACAACACCACACAGAGAAACAGCACGATGTCGCGCCAGTTGCCGCGGTACGACGTGGCGGCCTTGCGCAGCGCATTGGTCTTATCGGCAGCGGCGATCAGGTCGTCGATCCTAGTGTCGATGCTGCGCTGAAGATTGGCCCGCCTTTCGGAGGCCTCCGGCGGGAGCCGGTCGAGCAGATCCATGTCCTGCTTGATCAATGCTCGGTAGTCGGGTCCTCGGAACTGTCCCGCCGTGAGAGCGAGCATCAGCCCGCCCAACACGGGCGCACTGTTCATCGCGATCTGTCCCACACCCGCCACCTGAGACCTCCTTCGGTTCCGCGCGAGATTCCCCGATGAGGAT
>JALHRH010000562.1 GCA_022841565.1 Mycobacterium sp.
GGTCCATCTCGACGATGAGTGTGGCAGAGCGGTCCGGATAGTCGGGTTGGCCAACGCGGAAGCGGCGGGTCGGCAAAAGGTCGTTCCAGCGGCCAAGAGCGAAGTCGGCGTCTTCGGCTGCGACGAGGGGTGCGCCGATATGGAAGGCAACCCAGTCGCGTATTGCCTGACAATCACTTGGGCCGGCCAGATGGAGCGGCGTCGTGGCGTCGCACAGGGTAAGGAGTGCCACCCCCGCGGCCGTGGAGAGGGGTGCGGGAGGATGAGCGCCGATCACGGTGTGGATGCTGCCAGGGCGGGCCATTGCCTCGAGGATGGCGCGGAAGGCGCGGGCGGATTGAACGG
Source organism: Mycobacterium sp. (assembly GCA_022841565.1). Lineage (GTDB taxonomy): Bacteria > Actinomycetota > Actinomycetes > Mycobacteriales > Mycobacteriaceae > Mycobacterium. The sequence goes on from JALHRH010000562.1 coordinate 346, forward strand.
GGGCTTCGCTGAATCCGCCTGAAAGGGCCGCGGCGATCATGCGTCTTCTCCTCTGACCATCGTGAAGAATTCGACCTTGGTGGCTGCGGCCTTGTCGGCGCGGGTATGACGAGCCGCCCTGGCCTCGCTGTCGAGCGGGCCGAGCACCGTTTGCCAGAGGGTTTTGGCGGCATCGGTCTGCAACATCGCGTCGATGATCGCGGCCCGCCGGGCATGAGCCTTGTCGCGGCCCTGCACCCAGGCATGCCCGACGGTGCCGCAGCCAAGCCGGACCGAACAGCGGGTGACGGTCATTTCGCCCAGATTGAAGGGGCCGCCAGTGGCCCCGATCCGGCCTCGCACCATGACGGTTCCGGTTTCCGGGCTGCGGAGGGCCGTATGCTCGGGCAGATCTGGCATGAGATGCGCCAAGCGGGCAGGAGCTGCCTTGGCGAGCAGCGCCATCCAGTGCGGGCGGTCCGGAAGGCCAAGACTCATTGCGATCACCGTCATTTCCAGGTTGTCGAAGTATCTATACAACTATACAAATACTACGGCAGGCGGGTAACATGGCCAACAGAAGAGTTGTGAAATTTTCATGACAGGAGAAGGCTTTGACCGAAGCGATGAGCCGCGACACGATCTGGTCCTCGATCGCCGCTACGCTGAGAGACGAAATCGCGGAAGGCATCTATCCGCGCGGGGCCAAGCTGCCGACAGAGGCACTGCTGGCGCTGCGTTTCGGGGTGAACCGCCACACCGTGCGACGGGCGCTGGCCAGCCTTGGCCAAGCGGGTCTGGTACATGCGCGGCGGGGGGCGGGCGTATTCGTGGCGGCGCGGCCGGCCGAGTATGCCTTGGGGCGCAGGGTGCGGTTTCACCAGAATCTGGTGGCTTCGGGCCGCTCGCCCGACCGCCGTATCACGCGGCTGGAAACGCGGATCGCGGCATCGGCTGAGGCGGAGGTGTTGCAGCTTTCGCCTGTTGAGGAGGTGCATGTGATCGAGGGGGTCTCGCTGGCGGATGGCCATCCGATCGCTGCGTTCCGGTCGGTGTTTCCGGCCAGGCGCTTTCCCGGATTGCTGGCGGCAATGGAGGGGCAATCTTCGGTGACGGCGGCGCTGGCTGCCTGCGGGTTGACCGATTACACCCGGTCCGAGACGCGATTGACCGCGAATTTGGCGGACCCGGTTCAGGCGGCAGCACTGCAGATCGGGACCGGTAGTCCGGTGCTGCGGTCGGTTGCAGTGAACGTGGATGTGGCTGGCGTGCCGGTAGAATTCGGCACCACTTGGTTTGCGGGCGACCGGGTGACGCTGACGGTCAGCCCGGATCAGCCCTGATATTTTTCAAGGAACGCTTCGGCGGGCAGGCTGCGGAAATCAGGCAGCGCGCTGCGAAGGCGGTCATGGGGCCAATCCCACCAGGCCAGTGCCATCATTCGGTCGGCGATGCCGGGCGCAAAGCGGGGGCGCAGCGGTTGGGCGGGAAGGCCGGCCATGATCATGTAGGGCGGCACGTCCTTTGTCACGACCGCGCCCGACGCGATGACGGCGCCGGCGCCGATGGTCACCTCGGGCTTTACGATCACGCCGTGGCCAAGCCATGTGTCGGGACCGATCACCGTGCGGCGGCTGGCGCGGTGGGCCATGAAGTCGGCGTCGTCAGGGATGTCGTCCCAGTACGAGGTCGAGCGGTAAAGGAAATGGTGCAGGCTTGCGTTGCCCATCGGGTGATCGGTCGGGCCGATGCGCGTCATCGCGGCGATGTTGGCAAACTTGCCGACGGTGGTGTTGGCAATGTCGGCAAGCCGGTCGCAATAGGCGTAGTCCTCGAAGCTGGAATTCAGCACGCG
>JALHRH010000563.1 GCA_022841565.1 Mycobacterium sp.
CCCAATCAGGCCGGCACCGTCACCGAGACGCACGCCGCGTTCGAAGCCGGCATGGCCGCCGGATTCGGGACGATCGTCTCAGCGCGTTCGGGCGAAACGGAAGACGTCACCATCGTGCACCTGTCCACCGGCTGGGACGCCGGCCAGCTCAAGGTGGGGTCGTTCTCGCGATCGGAACGCATGGCGAAGTGGAACGAATGTCTGCGCCTGGAGGAAGTCCTGGGCAGTGCCGTGTTCGCGGGGCGCGAAGTGCTGCCGCCGCAGGCCGGCCTGCCGCTGCCCTGACGCATGGGCAGTACGCCGCACGCCCGCCATCCCCTCCGGGGCGTTCTCCTCATCATGACGGCCGTGTTCATGTTCTCGTCCATGGACACGCTTGCGAAGTATCTGCTGCGCACCTATCCGGTCGCGCCGCTCATCTGGGCGCGGTACTTCGTGCAGTTCGCCTTCATCCTCGTCGTGTTCGGCCCGCGCATGGGCATGGGCCTCGTTCGGACAAAGCACCCGGCCCTGCAGTCGCTGCGCGGACTGCTGCTCGTCTGCTCCACGGCCTTCTTCTACCTGTCGCTCAAGTTCCTGCCGCTCGCGGAAGCCGCGGCGATCAGCTTTGTCGGCCCGGTGATGGTCACGGCGCTGTCAGGGCCGCTCCTGGGCGAGAAGGTCGGGCGCCGGCAATGGATCGCCGTGATGCTGGGCTTCCTCGGCGTGCTGATCATCGTGCGGCCCGGGGGCGCCGTGTTCAGCCCCGTCGTGCTCCTCCCGCTCATCTGCGCGCTGTTCTTCAGCCTCTATCAGATCGCGACCCGCAAGGTGGCGGGGCGCGACGATTCGATGACCACGCTCTTCTTCGGCGCGCTGGTGGGCGCCGTGGCCCTGAGCGTCGCCCTGCCCTTCATGTGGCAGACACCCACGCTGCTGCAGGGCGTGCTGATCCTGTGCGTAGGACTGCTGGGCGGTTTCGGGCACTGGCTGCTGATCCGCGCGGTCGAGCACGCCTCGCCGATGGCGCTGGCGCCCTTCGTCTATGTGCAGCTGGTCTGGTCCACGACGCTCGCTTGGCTCGCCTTCGGTGACTTCCCGGACGGCGGCACCCTGTCGGGCATGGCGGTGATCATCCTGGCCGGCATGCTCGCGGTGAACTGGAAGCACATGCGGGGACGTCCCAACCCCACCGACCAGACGCAAACACACTGAGCCCATCATGAGCAAACCCGAACCGCTGCCGCGCGCTGCCTACCGGCACTTCCAGACCATCCCGACGCGCTGGATGGACAACGACGTCTACGGCCATGTGAACAACGTCGTGTACTACTCGTACTTCGACACGGTGGTGAACCAGTACCTGATCGAACAGGGCGTGCTGGATATCGAGCGCAGTCCCGTGGTCGGCCTGGTCGTCGAGACACAGTGCAACTACTTCGCGTCGATCACCTTCCCGGATACCGTGCACGCCGGCCTGCGCGTCACCCGGCTGGGCTCGAGCAGCGTGCGCTACGAGATCGGCCTGTTCCGCAACGATGACCCCGAGACGGCCGCCCGCGGACACTTCATTCATGTGTACGTGGACCGGGAGACCCGGCGCCCCGTGGAACTGCCCGCTCCCTTGCGCGCCACCCTGGAGAAACTCGTCCCGCCTACCTGAGCAGGCGCGGCACCGACCCGGGAATAACTCCTGATTCCGATCGTCGTGAATGAGAATGGTTTGCAGTGCCTGGGGTGATGGGCTAAATTCCCGAGTTCCCGCCGGGGCTGGCACCGCGGCGGCGAAACTTCCGGCAGAACGTCCACGATGGTCTCGAGCATGTCGCAATCCGACCCCGCGATCGGGGGTGTCCCCAAGGTTTACCCGGGCTCCATGGCGGCCAAGGCCCCTGAAGGATCACGCCCGCCTGGTCGCACGGTCACGGGCGCCCCCTGCCGGCCCGCCAGACGCAGTCCCGGTGCCCCATGGGGGGTCTGATGCCCGGCGGCCGCCAGTCGGCCGTTCTCGTACTCATCGTGCTGCTGCACGTGGGCTTCTTCTATGCGCTCCAGGCGGGCCTCATGCGCAAGGCCTCCAATTTCGTCCAGGAGGAAGTGGTCGCGCGGCTGATCCTGCCCGATCCGCCCGTGGAACCGACTCCACCCCCGCCCCCCCCCCCCCCCCCCCCCCAAGTGGTGGGCCCACCCCCGCCCCC
>JALHRH010000564.1 GCA_022841565.1 Mycobacterium sp.
GAAATGGTGCGGGTGATCCGCGAGTCCGGCGAACACCTGCTTGGGGTGATCAACGAAGTGCTGGATCTTGCCAAGATCGAGGCCGGCCGGTTGACGCTGGACAGCCGCCCGTTTCGCCCGGCGGACCTTGCCGGGGCGATCCAGGCGGCACATGGTTTGACCGCGCGCGAAAAGGGCATTGCGTTTGACCTGCGATGCGAAGGCGATTGTCACGCCCCGAGGTTGGGCGACATGCAGCGCATCCGCCAGGTTCTGCACAACCTTGTCGGCAATGCGGTCAAGTTCACCGAAACGGGGTCGGTGAAGGTGCGGGTCGATTTCACCTCACCCGCGCGGTTGCGGATCGAGGTGGTTGATTCTGGCATCGGCATGTCGACCACGGAGCTTGCCCGCGTGTTCGAGGAATTCACCCAAGGCGACGGCGGGGTTACGCGGCGCTATGGTGGAACCGGGCTGGGGTTGCCGATCGTGCGCAAGCTGGCGCAGATGATGGACGGCGACGTGACGCTGGAAGCGGAGCCTGGCCGGGGATTGACCGCGCGGGTCGATATCGCGCTCCCGTTGGTGGCGGATGATCCGATGCCTGATGACCCGCCAGCGCTGCCGGAAGTGCCGGCAATGAAGGTGCTGGTAGCGGAGGACAATGCCACGAACCGGCTGATCCAGCAGACCATGCTGAGGGCGCTTGGGGTCGAATGCCGGATCGTGGCGGATGGCGGCGAGGCGCTGCGGCTGTGTGCGGTCGAGGCGTTTGACGTGCTGCTCTTGGATATCGCGATGCCCGGACTGGACGGGGTGTCGACGCTGCACGCGTTGCAGGCGCAGGCGCGTGAGGCGGGGCGTCGCTGCGCGCCGGCGATTGCGGTGACCGCCAATGCGATGACGCATCAGGTGGAGGAGTACCTCGGGTCCGGGTTTGCCGCCTTTGTGGCCAAGCCGATCCGCCTTGACCGGCTGGCCGAAGCGCTGATTGCCTGCCGGGGCGCCTGACCTGGGTCCGTCGGCCAGCCGGGGGTGCGGGGAGGCGCAAGACGGCGGCCAGCGGTGCCTGGAGACACCGCTGGCCGCAGCCTTGGAAACGAAGCAGACCATTCGAACCGAGGTGCCGGTGTCGCTTTTCTGCCTGACGGACAGCGTGTTCACCGCACACCAGCCAAGCCAATCGGCTATGCTGCAAGGATGACAGGCCCGATGACCCCGATCGAACGCGCCCTTGCCCTGCCGATCTGGCATGGCACCGCCCATGCAACCCCGCTTGGCGGCGGCATCACCAATATGAACGTGCTGGTGACGGATGACCAGCGCCGCGCGGTGGTGCGGATCGGCGACGACATTCCGGTGCATCAGATCATGCGGTTCAACGAACTGGCGGCCAGCCGCGCGGCTCATGCGGCCGGCATTTCGCCCGCAGTGCTGCATCATGAAGCGGGGGCGCTGGTGATCGACTTCATCGCGGGCCGCACGATGACCGCCGAGAACCTGCGCCAGCCGGACCTGCTGCATCAGGCGCTGGCACTGGTGCGGCGCGCGCATCACGAAATCCCGCGCCATCTGCGCGGCCCGGCCCTGATGTTCTGGGTGTTCCAGGTGCTGAGGGATTATGCCGCGACGCTGGTCGAGGGCCACTCGCCGCACCGTCCGGCGTTGCCGGGGTTGATGGCTGATGCCGCCGAACTGGAAGTCGCAGTCGGGCGCATAGACCTTGTGTTCGGGCACAATGACCTGTTGCCGGCGAACTTTCTGCACGACGGCAGCCGGATGTGGCTGATCGATTGGGATTATGCCGGCTGGAACTCGCCACTCTTTGATCTGGGTGGGCTGGCGGCCAACGCCGGACTGGATCTTGCCGCCGAGGCGCATCTCCTGGCAACCTATTTCGGTGTTGCACCGGATGCCGATCTCTGGCGGCGCTATCGCGCGATGAAGGCAGCGGCAGCACTGCGCGAGGCGATGTGGTCGATGGTGCAGGAAATACATTCGGCGCTCGACTTCAACTATGGCGCCTATACCGCTGAATACATGGAAACTTACCGAAACGCATTGGCCGAATACAGGACACTTCGATGACCGACCTGCCCAGCACCGCCCGCGTTGTCATCATTGGCGGGGGAATCGTCGGCTGCTCGGTGGCCTATCACCTGGGCAAGCTGGGCTGGTCCGACACCGTGCTTCTGGAG
>JALHRH010000565.1 GCA_022841565.1 Mycobacterium sp.
CACCGCCAGATCGTGGTCCAGGTGACCGGATTTGGTGACGATCGCCAGCGGCGGGACTTCACTTTGGTTGCGGGCCTGCCGTTGTTGGCGCTGGGAGACGCTCAGATGTGCACCCGAGTAGCCCTCCGAACGCACCGTGCCCGCACCGACCACGATCACGTCGGCGAGTTCGCGCAGCACGACGAAGACGGCCCGATCGCCGGGACCCGCCAACGCGCCGGACAGGCCGTTGACGGTGGCGCCGCCGTCCAGGCTGGTGATGAAGTTCGCCCGCACCCAGGTGCGCTGTGCGGGATAGCAATACAGCTCAGGCAGTTCGCCGTGACCCAGCACGCGCTGCGAGCCGAGCAGCTTCAGGGATGTCTCGGCGGCCAGGCCGGATGCGACGGTGGCCTCGAAGTCGGGCATGTGGTCGATTGCAGCACGTCGCTACAGTGCCACCATGCACGGGTCCACGTCTTCGGACACGGTAGGTCACCTGGTGGATCGCCATCCGGCGGTGTCACCGGAGCGGCTGATCGCCCAGTTGCGCCCACCGCCGACGTTCGCCGACGTCAGCTTCGCGAGCTACCAACCCGACCCCGCGGAGCCGAGTCAGGCCGCGGCCGTCGCCTCGTGTCAGGAGTTCTGCCGAGAGGCCGAAGAGCGACGGGCCGGCCGCAAGAAGTTGTTCGGCCGACGCGAGGTGCTGCCCGGTATCGGTCTGTACCTCGACGGCGGGTTCGGGGTGGGCAAGACCCACTTGCTGGCGTCTGCGTACTACCAGCTGCCCGGCAGCGGTCCAGGCGCAACGGAAAGTCCCAAGGCGTTCGCGACTTTCGGTGAGCTGACCCAGCTGGCCGGGGTGTTCGGCTTCGCCGAGTGCATCGACCTATTGGCCGACTACACCGCGGTCTGTATCGACGAGTTCGAGCTGGACGACCCGGGCAACACCACGCTGATCTCGCGCTTGCTGTCGTCGTTGGTCGAGCGTGGGGTTTCGGTGGCCGCCACCTCCAACACGTTGCCCGAGCAACTGGGCGAGGGGCGCTTCGCCGCCCAAGATTTCCTGCGTGAAATCCACACGCTGGCAAGGATCTTCACCACCGTGCGAATCGAAGGCCCGGACTACCGGCACCGTGATTTGCCGCCGGCGCCGCCGCCGCTGTCGGACGCCGAGGTTGCCGCCCGCGCCGCTGAGGTAGCCGGCGCGACGCTGGACGACTTCGACGCGCTGTGCGCGCATTTGGCCACCATGCATCCGTCGCGCTATCTGACGCTGATCGAAGGTGTGACGGCGGTGTTCGTGACCGGCGTGCATGGGCTGGAGGACCAGAACGTCGCGCTGCGAGTGGTGGCGCTGACCGACCGGCTCTATGACGCCGGTATTCCGGTGATGGCGTCCGGGGCCAAGCTGGACACCATCTTCAGTGCGGAGATGCTGGCCGGCGGCTACCGGAAGAAGTACCTGCGGGCCACTTCACGGCTGCTCGCACTGACTACCCGACCGCCCGGGTCATGACGAAGTCGTTTTCCTGGTGGGTGCCGAGCCGAAATGTTCTGGTGCCACAGACCGTGAAGCCTGACTTGATGTAAAAGCGTTGCGCCCGCTGGTTTTCCTGGTTGACGCCCAACCAGACGCGGTGCGCGCCCCACTCGGCTGCGTGGGCAAGTGCAGCGTGCATCAACGCCGCCGAGACCCCGGTGCCGTGAAAGTCGGCCAGCGCATAGAGCTTCGACAGTTCGACGACGTTATCGGAAGACTCGAGAATCAGCATGGCGTAACCGATGATTCGACCGTCGCTACGGACGATCAGGATCGCCCGCCGCGGGTCGGCCAGGTATTCGGCGAACTGGGCGGGGGACAGGTGGGCGTCGACGAACGCGGCGATGTGCTCAGTCGGCACCGACGCGGGGCAAGCCAGCGGAAAGGTGCGTGCGGCTAGGGCAGCCAGTTCGTCGGCGTCCGCAGGGTCGGCCCGGTGTACGTCGTGCAGATTAGAGGTTCCACTGCGCGAGGTGCTGACCGGTCTTGCGGTCCAGCAGTACGACCACAGACACCGGGTCGCGATAGGCGTCCCAGTACACCCCGCCCCGAACAATCGTGCCCTGCGGCGCGTTGCCTAGGGCGGCGTCAAGCCAATCGGGCGCGTCACACGGCCGCGGCTTGTAAGCGTC
>JALHRH010000566.1 GCA_022841565.1 Mycobacterium sp.
CGAGCTTGTGTGCGATTTCAAGCGCGCCACGGCGGTAACGGGCAAGGCCGCGCTCGACTTCTGGCGCGACGAAAACGCCCCGGTCGGGTATCTGCCGCGCCTGTAGTTTGGCGGGGCGGTGTTCCGCCGCGCGGCTTTCAGGTCGCCTGCGCGGGCCGGCCCGCTTGGCTCCGGTTTTCTGAGTATTCCTGAAAAGAGCAATCAGGGGCGGATTTCGACGGTGGTGCCGGTCGAAGTCACCGCCCAAACCTCGCGCATTTCGGCGTTCGTGACGGCGATGCAGCCGGCGGTCCAGTCGCCTTTCACCTTGTAGCCGTCGCCAAGCGCGTTTGGCTGGCCGTGGATGAAGATATCGCCGCCGGGGTCGTAGCCGCCCGCTGCGGCGCGGGCGCGGTCTTCGGCGCGCGGATAATCAAGGCCAAGTGACAGGTGATAGGCGCTGGCGGCGTTGCGCCGGTCGATGCGGAACCGGCCTTCGGGGGTGCGACCATCGCCCTGCCGGGTCTTGTCGCCGTTGGGCGCGAAGCCAAGCGCGATGCGGTAGCTGCGGACCGGCTGGCCGTTCTGGAACAACTGCATCCGGCGGGCGGATTTCTCGATCAGGATATGGTCGATCTGGCCAACGATCGGCTGCGGCGGGGTTGGCGGTGCGGGTGGCATCGGCTGCAGCCAGACCGCGGCAAGGGCGAGGCCCAGCGCCGCGATCAGCAGGATCAGCGTGAGAAGCCGCCTCATTGCAGGTCGGCGAAGGCCTTTTGCAGGCGGCTGACCGCTTCGGCCACCTGCGCGCGCGGGCAGGCGAGGTTGAAGCGCAGGAAGCTGTCGCCACCCTTGCCGAAGCTGGCACCGTGGTTGGTGACGATCTTGGCGGTCTTTTCCACCCGGGCGATGAACTCCTCCGGCGCCATTCCGGTGCCCGAAAAATCGACCCAGGCGAGGTAGGTGGCCTCCAGCGGCATCGACCGGACACCGGGGATCGCGTTGACACCCTCATCGAACAGGCGGCGGTTGCCGTCGAGATAGCGCATCAGGTCATCCACCCAGGCGGCACCCTCCGGCGAGTAGGCGGCGGTCGCCATGTGCAGCCCGAACGAATTGGGCGAGATGCCCATCGCGTTCATCCTCTGGGCAAAGCGGGCGCGCAGGGTGGGGTTGGCAATGATGACGTTACCGGAATGGGCACCGGCGATGTTGAAGGTCTTGGTGGTGGCGGTCATCATCACCAGACGGTCGGCGATGCCCGGGGCGGCAAGCGGCATCACGGTATGGTTCTGGCCAGGATAGACGAGGTCATGGTGGATCTCGTCCGACACCAGGATCAGGTCGTGGCGCGTGCAGAAATCGGCAACACCGCGCAGTTCTTCGGCGGTCCAGACCCGGCCACCGGGGTTGTGCGGCGAACAGAGGATCAGCATCTTCTCCGCCCCGGTCATCTGCGCGTCCCAAGCGGCGAAATCCATCGTCAGGTTCCCGTTGTCGTTCGTCAGCGGGCATTCGACGACATGGCGATCGGCAGCTTTGATGACGCGGGCGAAGGCGTGGTAGACCGGCGTCATCAGCACGACCGCGTCGCCCGGCTTGGTGAAGGCGTCGATGCACATCGCGGTGCCGTTGACGAGGCCATGGGTGGTGAAGATGTGGTCGCGCGCCACCTCCCAGCCGTGACGGGTACGCATCCACCAGCGGATCGCATCGAGGTATTTCGTGTCATCGCCGAAATAGCCGTAGACGCCGTGGGCCAGCATCGCTTCCAGCGCCTGTTGCACGACCTGCGGCGGGCGAAACTCCATGTCGGCGACCCACATCGCGATGCCGTCGTCAGGGGTAACGCCGTAGAGCGTTTCCATCATGTCCCATTTGACGCAATGGGTGCCTTTGCGGGAGATCGGGGTATCGAAGGTCATGGCGGGCTTTCGTGTGAGTGGGCGTTTGTTCCGATTAGCACAAGTTTAAGGGAAGTATATCCCAAAATTGCAGGCAAAGTTGGAAATTTGCTCCGATATATCACAATCTTTTGGAACATCGTCCGGGCATCATTCCTTCTGGCCGTCACGCTCGCGCCTCTTGCGTCAGGACGGCGGCTTTCGTAAATCGCCATGATGATCCGGTCTATCCTTATCCATCCTGATCCGCGCCTCAAGAAGCGCTG
>JALHRH010000567.1 GCA_022841565.1 Mycobacterium sp.
GTTACTATTTGACCACGTACCAATGCCCGTGTTACCCGAGGCGAGCGAGCTATCCGTGAGTGACGTCCACAGCACGCCATTTACATAGGCGCGGAGCGTGGTCCCTTCGACTTCCAGCCGGATGACATCATTGATGGCAAACCCGGTGGCCGAACTCGCCAGACTGGTGGCCGTGCCGCTGACGATGCGGTATAGCGCCCGGTTGCCTTGATCGCCATAAAAGATGTAGTAGTTGTTACTACTGCCGCGAACGACCGGGCCAATGTACGTATCGGAAGAACGCGCCACCACAGTCGCTTCTGCCCACTGGTCATTGGCAGGCGTAAAAGGCGTGTAGATGCTCGCGTTTTCGGCTGATGCGCCATTGCACCGGGCCGAATTGGAAAATACATCATAGGGGTTGGTGCCCCGGATCGCCGACCAATCCAAACCCAATGAGGCATTATCTGCGCGATTAAACAGATCGCGGTCGGTCATAGTTAGATGTCCATGCCCACGTACAAGGTACGATTCAGCCACTGGTCGCCCAGCAGCTTGAGCAGTTGCCGCACCGTGGTCGTGCCGGTCACGCCGCTAACGTCGAGGCCGGTCAGGGCCGCCACCTCACGCAGGCGCGCCTGCTCGGCATCGGGAATTTGATTCATGCGCGTGGTCAGCGTGATCCCGTTCTGGAACAGCCGCCGCCCGGTTTCGACGGAGTACACGTTGGCAAACTGGAAGACGCCCGCCATGCCGCGCAGCGCCTCCCGGTAGGTCATGCTGGTGGTGAACCAGTAAGCCGGGATGTTCCGGTTCCCCAGTGCCGTCCGCAACGCCGCCACCCCGGTCAGGTTGCTGTCGAGGTCTTCCGGGATCGCCAGCACATTCGGCAGCGCCGCCAGCGTCGTGTGCACATCCGCCGCCGCCTCGACCGCCGCCAGGTAGTGCCCCTCGTTGCCGAAGGGCATCATGGTCACGCTCTGCACCCCCGGCACCGTGCTGAAATGCTCGGCGGTCTGGGAGTTGGGTAACTCCAGGCCCGCCCGCACAGCGGGGACGGCTCGCGCCAGGTAGAGGCGTTGCATTAGCTGGTGCCGAAGGTCTTGCTGAAGGTGGTCACGGTCACGGTCTGGCCGCTGGTGATGCTGGTGTTATCCACCGTCATGTCCCCGCCGCCGCCCGTCGCCGTGACGGTGCCTTGTTCGTGGGTCGGCGTGCCGCCGCTTTGCTTCAAGCGATAGTGGCCCGCCGTGCCAGTGGCCGAGGCCGCCGCGCTCCAGGTGCCGTTCCGGGTCTTGACGCCCGCGCTGGCCGCCGTCAGCCAGTCGCTCGGCAGGGTGATCGAGCACAGCAGCGTGCCGGAGTCGGCGGTGGCCGGGGTGGCGGGCGGCGCACCGGTGCGGATTTCCAGCACGGGGGCCGTGCCGATGGCCGTCTCATACTGATCCGCAAGCGTGTTGCGGAGGGTGGTGCCGTGTTGTACGGTCATGGTTCGTTATCTCCTGGGCGGTCTAAGCGCCACGTACAGCGCCGCGGCGAACAGCAGCAGCGCCAGTCCACACAAATAGGGGTTACTCGGTTCGTAATTCATCCGGTTGATCGGCGGTGTTGTCGGCGGGCGGGTTCTGCGCCGCCAGCGCGTCGAATTCACGGTCAAAGCGGTCGCGCTCGGCCTGCACCTGCGCCGCCGACTCGGTCGCCGCCGCGACCACCTCTGCAGCCGGGTCTTCCACCAGCTCGAGCAGTGCCAGGTGCGTCTCGCGGCGCAGTAGACCGGCGTCATCAGCCGCCTTGATCTTCTGGACGCGCAGTTGCTCATCCTCCGCCATGATCGGCGGGTACACACAGCGCAGGTAGGTCTCGGTCGGCAGCGGCGTGGTCAGCCGCTTGACCGCCAGCCACACCCGCGCCAGTTGCCGCAGCGCGCCGCCGCTGGCCGTCCGCCGTCCGCCGACGTACCCGGCAAAGGCGGGCATCTGGGCATCGACCGAGGCCTTGCTGCTGGCAATCGCGCCGCCCCAGGCCCATTCGGGAATGCCGATATGTTCCAGCATCAGGTAGAACAGCTTTTTCAGCATGGCGGTGGAGTCGGCGCTGAAGCTGCCCGGCGCGGCGAATTTGAAATCAGCACCCTCGCCCAGCCACAGCATCGACAAGTCTTC
>JALHRH010000568.1 GCA_022841565.1 Mycobacterium sp.
GGGTTGCCGAAGGGTCGGGGCGGCCGGTGGAACGGTCGGTGATGAAGCGGCTGGTGCCGGCGGACCCGATGCTGGGCGTGAAGCCCCTGTTCGACGGCGTGGTTGGCGAGGGGGCAGAGGCGCGGTTTCAGGTGATCGCGGTGGATAAAGCTGAGGCGTCGGTGGCCCTGCCGGTAAAGTGGCAGATCACCCGAATCGAGCGGGATTATCAGTGGTATCAAAGCTTTGGCAACTGGAGCTGGGAGCCGGTCGTGACCCGTGCGGTCGTGGCGGAGGGCGAGGTACAGACTGGAGCCGGGGCGGTGGAGATTGCCGCACCGGTGCAGTGGGGCGAGTATGAGTTGCTGGTGGAGCGTGCCGATGGCGGGCGGGCGGCGACCTCGGTGTCGTTCCATGCGGGCTGGTATGCGCCTGCGGATACGACCGCGACGCCGGATACACTGGAACTGTCGCTGGACAAGCCCGCTTACAAGCCGGGGGATACGGCAACGCTGCGGATCGTGCCGCGGGCGGCGGGGACGGCGCTGGTGACGGTGCTGTCGAACCGGCTGGTGGCGATGCAGGCGGTCGAGGTGACGGAAGGCGAGAACCTGATCCAGCTGCCGGTGACGGACGAGTGGGGTGCGGGGGTTTATGTGACCGCCTCGGTCCTGCGGCCGATGGACGTGGCGGAGGGTCGCAACCCGGCGCGGGCCTTGGGGCTGACCCATGCCAGCATCGATCCGGCTGCGCGGGCGCTGACAGCGACGGTTGAGTTGGCGGCGGAAGCGGCACCGCGTGGGCCGCTGGACGTGGCGGTAAAGGTCGAGGGCGTGGCGGAGGGCGAGGCAGCTTATGTGACGATTGCGGCTGTCGATGTGGGTATCCTGAACCTGACCGGGTTCGAGGCGCCCGATCCGCAGGGGCATTTCTTCGGACAAAGGAAGCTGGGCGTCGGTATCCGCGACATCTACGGGCGGTTGATCGACGGGCTGAACGGGGCGGAGGGCACCGTGCGGTCAGGTGGTGACGCGGGCGCACAAGCGCGGTTGCAGGCACCGCCCCCCACGGAGGAGCTGGTGGCATATTTCACCGGGCCGGTCGAGGTGGGCGCGGATGGCTATGCGCGGGCCTCGTTCGACCTGCCGTCGTTCAACGGGACGGTGAAGGTAATGGCGGTGGCCTGGTCGAAGACCGGCGTGGGCCAAGCCTCGGCGGAGGTGTTGGTACGTGATCCGGTGGTGGTGACGGCCAGCCTGCCCCGCTTCATGTCGCCCGGCGACACCTCGCGGCTGCTTCTGGAAGTTGTCCATGCCACCGGGCCTGCGGGGCGGATGGGGCTGGATGTGGTGGCGAACGGGGTGACACTTGGTGCGGTGCCGGCGGGCTTTGACCTTGGCGACAAGGCCAAGGCGGTGTTCGAGGTGCCGGTGACGGCGGGGGCGGTCGGGGAGCAGACGATCGACGTCAGCCTGACCACGCCGGATGGCAAGGTGCTGCGCAAGACGCTGACCTTGCCGGTGCAGGTGAACGACCCGGAGATTGCGCGGGTGTCACGGCTGGAGCTGGCATCGGGGCAAAGCTTCACCTTCGACGGTGATGTGTTTGCCGGGCTGGTGGCGGGATCGGGCAAGGCCACATTGGCGGTGGGGCCGTTGGCGCGGCTGAATGCGCCGGGGTTGCTGGCGGCGTTGGACCGCTATCCCTACGGCTGCACCGAGCAGATGACGAGCCGGGCGCTGCCCTTGCTTTACTTCGATGAGGTGGCGCGGGTGATGGACCTGAAGGGGGCTGAAAACATCCAGACCCGGATCGACGAGGCGGTGGTGGAAATCCTGGCGAACCAGTCGGCAGAGGGTGGCTTTGGTCTTTGGGGTCCGGGAAATGGCGATTTCTGGTTGGATGCCTATGTCACCGATTTTCTGAGCCGGGCGAAGGCGCAGGGTTATGCGGTGCCGGACCTCGCCTTGCGCAACGCCCTGGCCAACCTCCGCAATCAGGTGAACTACGCGCCGGATTTCGGTGAAGAGACGAATGGCGGGGGCGAGGCGCTGGCCTATGCGCTGATGGTGCTGGCGCGTGAAGGGGCGGCGGCGGTGGGTGACTTGCGCTATTACGCCGATGTGAAGGGGGATGCGT
>JALHRH010000569.1 GCA_022841565.1 Mycobacterium sp.
TCGGCGGCGCCAGCACCGCCGGCTTCACCAGTGTCGGAGGGACCGGGGGCGCCGGCAGCGCCGCAGTCGGGCTCACCGGCGGGGCCGGGGCGGTCGGCGGGACCGGCGGGTCCGGCGGCTCCGTCACCACCCTCGCCGGCTTCGACGCTCCGTTGGGCGTGGCGATCAACCCGGGCGGCAACGTCTACGTCACCAACCAGACCTTCCCGGGCAAGGTGTCGGTGATCGACCCTGCGACCGACACCGTAACCGCGACTATCGGTGTCGGCAGCTTTCCGTTCGGGGTGGCGGTCAATCCGGGCGGCAACGTCTACGTCGCCGACCAGGGCAGCAACACGGTGTCGGTGATCGACCCCGCCACCAACAACGTCACCGACTCACCCATCGGGGTCGTTAGCTCTCCGTTCGCGGTGGCGGTCAACCCGGGCGGCAACGTCTACGTCACCAACTCCCTCAGCAACGCGGTGTCGGTGATCGACCCCGCCACCAACACCGTCACCACCACCATCGCGGTAGCCAACACTCCGTTCGCGGTGGCGGTCAACCCGGGCGGCAACGTCTACGTCACCCATCTCGGCAGCGACACAGTGTCGGTGATAAACCCCGCCACCAACACCGTCACCGGCTCACCCATCGGCGTCGGCAGCGGGCCGAGGGGGGTGGCGGTCAACCCGGGCGGCAACGTCTACGTCGCCAACTCCCTCAGCAACACGGTGTCGGTGATCGACCCCGCCACCAACACCGTCACCGGCTCGCCCATCGGCGTCGGCAGCTTCCCGCGCGGGGTGGCGGTTAGTCCGGCCGGCGGCTATGTCTTCGTCGCCAACGAGGGCAGCAACACGGTGTCGGTGATCAACCCCGCCACCAACACCGTCACCGCCACCATCGGCGTCGGCAACTCTCCGTCCGCGGTGGCGGTCGACTCCGGCACCGGCGCGGTCTACGTCACCAACTTCGGCAGCAACACGGTGTCGGTGATTCGGGGGTAGTTGCCCTGGCCGCTGGCAGGTGGCGCCGTCGATGTCGTGACTACGACTGCGCGGCAATCCCTTTCGATGATGGCCACACCCCGCTACCGACCATCCAGAACGAACTGGGCTCGGCGCTACCGGATCACAGAATGGGCCGGCCCCCGGTCACGGCTACCCGGGCACCGGAGATGTAACTAGCATCGTCGGAGGCGAGCAGCACATAGACCGGAGCCAACTCGGCCGGCTGTCCGGCCCGACCCAGCGGCACGTTGTCCCCGAAAGACTTTACCTTCTCGGCGGGCATGGTCTCGGGGATCAGCGGTGTCCAAATCGGGCCGGGCGCCACACTGTTGACTCGAATACCCCTGGGCCCCAACATCTGAGCGAGGCTGGCGGAGAAGTTGGCGATGGCCGCCTTGGTCGCCGCATACGGCGCCAGCGTGGGGTTCGGGGAGTCGGAGTTGACCGAGGAACTGCCGATGATCGAGGATCCCGAACTCATATGTGGCAAGGCCGCTTTGGTGAGGTAGAAGTAGGCACCGACGTTCAGCCTGAACGTGTGGTCCCACTCGTCGTCGGAGATTTCTTCGAGGCTCTCGTGGGTCATCTGGTAGGCGGCGTTGTTGACAAGGACGTCGATGCGGCCGAACTCCGCCACGGCTCGATCCACCACCGCGCGACACTGTCTCGGGTCGGAGAGATCCCCTGACACCAGCACGCACTTGCGTCCGGCATCTTCGACATAGCGGGCCGTGTCGCGCGCGTCATCGTCCTCGTTCAAATATGCCAGCAACACATCCGCACCCTCGCGGGCGAACGCTATCGCGACGGCGCGACCGATCCCGCTGTCCCCACCGGTGATCACCGCACTCTTGCCCGTCAGCTTGTCGGATCCGACGTAGCTGTTCTCACCACAATCGGGAACGGGCTCCATCTGGGCCTGAACGCCCGGCACCGGTTGCTGTTGCTCGGGAAATCCCACGGACCGTTCCTTTCCTCAAACCCACCCAGGCGTAGCTGATTAGCTGGCTGTAGGTCGTGTCAAGTTCATGTGGTGTGCGTGGGGCATCGTCGCCGGTTGGTTGCTCGGGCGTTGAAGACCTGGCCAGAGTTTGCCGGTGTGCTGTGAAGGAGTGCC
>JALHRH010000570.1 GCA_022841565.1 Mycobacterium sp.
GCAGGAAGCCGACCAGGGTGGCGATCGGGGTGCCGTTCATCATCCGCTGCGAGAACGCGTCGAGGCTGCGGCTGACCTGCAGATCGCTGTAGGACGCGGCGCGCAGAATCGGGCCGATGAGCGAGCGCGACACATTGCGCCCGCGGTGCATCAGCTTCGGTGCGGACTTGGCCGTGAACCGGACCGCGTCCAACGCCGGGTTTTTCAGAAACGCCCCCAGCGGTGAGCGGGTGACACCTTCGGCGGCCGACGAGATCAGCGCCGCGCCGACGATCCGGCGACCATAGCGGTCAGGGAACTGCCCGGCGTGCGACAACACCGTCATGCCGCCCATTGAGTGGCCGACCAGGATGATCGGTCCACGCGGCGCGGTGACCTGCAGCACCGTTTCCAGGTCCTGGCCGAGTTGGGTGAGCGTGTACGAGTCGGGCTCGCCCTCGCCGGACTGGCCGTGCCCACGCTGGTCGTAGAACACCATGCGCACCTGCGAACCCAGCACCTCGCCCAGCCGCACACGCTGGAAGTGGAAGGCGCCCATGTGAAGACAGAACCCGTGGGCGAAGACGACGGTCAACGGCGCGTCCGGCGGTCCGGCCTCCCGCACCGTCAACGGCACGCCGTCGGAGCTCATCACCACCTGAGCGCGATCGCTGTCGAATCGCTCGAAATCTTCACCAGCCCAAGGATCTTCGTCGGATCCGGTGCGTTCGATGAGCGTCTTGCGGGCCGACGCGCCGACCAGGGTAGCCACCGCGGTCAGCCCGGCGCTGCCCGCAAGCCAGGCCTTACCCCTCTGGATGCGGTGGGTGTCGTCAGCGCTCAACGGCGTCGACCTCGCGGTAGGTTCGGGTGATCCGGCCCCGGATGCTGGTGACCACCTCGTAGTGGATGGTCCCGACCAGATCGGCCCAGTCCTGTGCGGTGGGCTCACCCCGGGTGCCGGGCCCGAACAGGATCGCCTCGTCGCCTTCGGTCACGTCGGGCCGGCCGGGTCCCAGGTCGACGACGAACTGGTCCATACATACCCGCCCCACCCCGGGCCGCAGCCGGCCGTTGATCAGCACATCGAGCCGCCCGCCGAGGGAGCGGAACACACCGTCGGCGTAGCCGATCGGCAGCAGGGCCAGGTTGGTGTCGCGGGGCGCGATCCAGGTGTGCCCGTATGACACGCCCTCTCCTGCACCGATCGACTTGACCAGCGCCACAGGGCATTTGACGGTCATCGCCGGAATCAGACCCATGTCGCCCAGTGTAGGCACCGGGCTGAGCCCGTAGACCGCGATGCCCGGGCGCACCAGGTCGAAGGTCAGGTCGGGACGGGCCAGGGTGGCCGACGAGTTCGACAGGTGCGCCACCTCGAACCGCACTCCCTGGTCTGTGGCGTAGGCCAGCATCTCGCGGAACCGTTGCGCCTGGATGTCGTTGATGGGCTGTTCCGGTGAGTCCGCGAACACCATATGCGACATCAGGCCACGCAGCATGATGGCTTCGTCCGCGACGGCCCGCTTGAGCGCGGTCAGCATGGCGGGGTATTGCGCCGGGGCGACGCCGCTGCGGTTCAGCCCGGTGTCGACCTTGACGGTGACGGTGGCCTGAGTGCCCGTGCGGTGCACGGCATCCAGGACCTCGTCGAGTTGGCGCACGGAGGAGACGGCGATCTGCACGTCACCCTGTAGCGCGGGAGCGAAGTCGAATCCCGGCGGATGCAGCCAGGCCAGGATCGGGTCGAAGATCCCGCCGGCCCGCAGTGCAAGCGCCTCCTCGACGGTGGCCACGCCCAACTCGGCGGCACCGGCGGCCAACGCGGTGAAGGCGACGCGGGTGGCGCCGTGACCGTAGCCGTCGGCCTTGACCACGGCCATGACCTGCGCGCTTCCGGCATGCTCACGCAATACCCGTACGTTGTGGGCGATGGCACCCAGGTCGATGACCGCTTCGGCGAGGACGCCCGGCGTCAGGGAGAGCGGGGTGACGGACACACCGACCATTGTCCCAGAGCAAAAACCAATCAGTGATGGCACCGGGCCAGCCGCTGGCTGCTAAGACGGTCCTTGGCTGCCCATAGACCAGCGCGACGGTCCTGCACGAGGCGTAGGCAG
>JALHRH010000571.1 GCA_022841565.1 Mycobacterium sp.
CGAGTCGGGTGCAGAAGCCGCGCGGTCCGAGCAGCAGCATGCCTTGGCGTTGCAGGCGGGTGCCGTCGCTGGCCCAGCAACCCGCGTCGTCGCAAGCCGTCACGGTCACCAGAGGAGGTTGCCGCAGGGGCGCGGCCTCGGGGGGCGGTGAGGTGGTGGGGTGGGCTTGCTGCAGGTGTGGGTAGTGCAACGGACCCGACCCCAGTCACGGGCTCGGGTTGACGCGACCGGGCTGCGGGCGGGCTGGACGCTGCCGTGCCGCCCGAGCGGTATCGGTCGGCGTGAAGACGATGCGCCTGGGCTCTCTCCATCGGAGATAGCGCCTTCCGCAGGGCCGGCATCGCTTCCGAGCCTGACGGCTCGCAGCGGCTCAGTCGACGAACGGTATCCCCTCTGCCTCGAGCCAGTCCTTCCACCCGGGCATGCTGGGGTTGTGCGGACGCACCTTGTAGTAGCCGATCATCGGCTTCCAGCGGTCCAGGATGGTCTGCAGCGCATCCACCGCGTCCGGCTGACCCTCGCGCTTGGGGACGAAGTCGATCCGAAGGTCGGTCCGCGCGTACGCTTCGGTGTCGTACACCAGCATGCAGGCCGAGCGATGACCGCCGAGGTCGCCGCCTTCGTTGCGTGCCGCCACGGTCACGGCCATCAGCCGATCCTCGAAGAGCTGGCCGGCGCTGGCTTCCCACGCCGCGTTCATCTTGGGGACGACCTGGTCCGTCAGCAGATAGTTGCCCATGACCACGTAGCCGTCGCCGACGATGGCGTCGCTGTGCACCTTGCATTCCGATCCCGTGTGCACGGCCGTTCGGCCATGGCGATCGACGATGCCGATCTGGCGCCAGGCGAAGTGCGGGTCGGATTCGCCCAGTTCCTTGATCACTTTCTGGGGCGAGTGTCCCAGGGTCAGCAACTCGATCGCCAGCGGGCCGAGCCCGGGGTCGGTGTACGCCTGGGTGCTGACGGCGCCGACGTTGGAACGGATGAAGGGGCAGCGGCCACCCACCGAGAGCGGATTGGTGGCCTGGGAAATGCCCAGCAGGCCGCTGGCGGAATCACGGGCAACGATGCAGAAGGTCATGGTGGGACGTCTTGTGGGTTGTCATCGGGCGTAGGGGTTCAAGGGCAGGCCTCTCTGCTCCAGAAAGGCCTTCTTGGGAACGACCGACGTCGGGTCGAGGGTGCGGGCGACGTAGTACGGAATGAGCGGCTTGAACCAGTCGAAGATCCGACGCATCTCCTGAACGGGTTCGATGGCGACGTCGACACGCAGGTTGACGATGGGAAAGGCATGCCGCTCGTAGACGGTGAGCGCGCAAGAGGTTTGTCCCTCCGCCTGACCGCCGGCGTCGCGGCCCGCTTCCACGGAGAGCAGCAGACGATCTTCCAGCTCGGCGCCTGCAGCGTCCTCGAAGGCGCGCGCCATGGCCTGCACCACGTTCTCGCCGACCAGCACGTTGCCCGTGACCACGTACTGCGCGCCTGCGATCTCGCCCGCCCAGGGCCGTGCAAGCGACCCCGTGCGCACGGCCGTCACGCCGTTGAAGTCGAGGATCGCGATCTGGCGATGCTCGAAGAAGCGATCGTCCTGCTGCAGGTCGGCCATCACCTTCGAAGGCGAGTAGCCGAACTCCATGAGCTTGCGCGCCAGCTGGAGTTGCCTGTGGTCGCCATGCGCCTGCACGGTGACCACGCCTTTGCCGGGCACGACTTCCGTGCAACGCCACCCGACTGCCGGCGTGCTGGTGGCCTGGCAGAAGCCGGCCTTGCCTGTGCGTGGGCAATGGCCGATGACGGTGAAGGTCATGCCGGTGCGCTCGTTCAGTCGAACTTGATGTTGGCCGCGCGCACCACCTTGGCCCACTTGTCCTGATCGAGTGCCATGAACGCGTTCAGCGCTTCGGGCGAAGACGGTGCCGGCTCCATTCCCGCGTTGGACAGACTCTCCCGTATGTCGGGTGAGGACAGCACGCGAGTGATTTCCCGGTTGAGAAACTGCACCACGGCGGGTGGCGTACCGGCGGGGACGACGAAGCCGTACCAGTTGCTGTACTCGTAGCCGGGCAAGCCCGA
>JALHRH010000572.1 GCA_022841565.1 Mycobacterium sp.
ATGGGGTTGTACGCCGTGTTCACCACGGTGGGGGTGGCGCGCCCCAGCAGTTCGGAGCGGAACCCACGGCCGGTGGGCAGTGCGTCCGACCAGCCGAACATCGGGCTGTGGCAGGAGGCACAGGACATGTTGCCGTCGCGGGAGAGCCTCGGGTCGAAGAACAGCTTCTTGCCGAGTTCCACCCGTTCTGGTGTGCTCACGTTGTTCTCGGGCATCGGCACGTCCGGAAGGCGCCACTTCGCAAGGCTGGAATGGCCCGCCTCCAGCGTGATGGCCTCGCCGTCCGTGTCGTACACCACGCGCTCAGCCGACTTCGTGGCGAACGCGATGGCAGCGCCGAGTACGAGCGGCGCGGCGATCGCACCGCGAATCAGCAGCGAGCGAAGTGGGCGGCGGCCTTCCCGGCTGCCCTCACCCTGGCCAGGCGGATACGAGGTAACCACACGTGCGGAAATGGAACTGTCTTCGTTGGAACGATCGGCTGCCATGTCACTTGCTCCCGGAGAGGTATCACGATGAGATGGAACGTCTGAGCGTTCGCACCACCTTGGAGCATTAACGACAATCCGCTACGAAAACTGAGGTCTCGGGGGACAAGGCCGGAATCATGATCTGGCGAAGAATCTCTCACGACCGGAGGTGCCAGGTCGCGACTGGCACCGAGTGGCACCGGTCGCCCGCCGCCTGGGTTCGCCCCACGGCCACGGGTGTGGGGGGCTCGGACCACGTGCACGCGGAACGTCCCGAGGTACGAAGCCATGACTGAGTGGTACGGTCGCGTTGCCGCCCGCAACCAGGCCCTACCACTAGATCAGAGCTTCCCTAGGGAAGGTCCGCACAACCTACGCGGTCGCGACGGAGGTCTTTCGGGCCGATGGCAAGAAGGCCTGGGCCACCGCGTACTGGACGTACGCCAGGCACGGGCCGACGCCGCCAGCGGCCCGAAAGGCCCCGTCCCTTCGGGTGACGGCCTGAAACGGGCGCTGGCGGTGTTGGCCGCCTTGCCGGTATTCCCGATACCGCCTTCGACGCCCGCCTTGCCATCGCCCGTTTCAGACCGCCACGCGATCCGCGTAGGTTGTGCGGACCTTCCCTAGAATTCTTCCCACTCCTGGTCTGCTCCGCCCGACGCGGCAACCCGCCCTTTTGCGCCCGATGTCATCTTGGGAACGGGCTTGCCAGACGGCTTCTTGGCGAGCCGAGCCACATTCTTGGGACGGTCGGGACCGCGACGGTCCCGGGTGCCATCCCACGCCGACGGCTCGGCGGCGCCATTGGCGCCCACCGCAAATACCGCAACAGCCTGCGACAACGTCTGCGCCTGTTCCTCCAGGCTCTCCGCTGCCGCCGCCGCCTCTTCCACCAGCGCCGCGTTCTGCTGGGTGGCTTCGTCCATCTGGGTGATTGCCAGATTGACCTGTTCGATACCGGAGCTCTGCTCCACGGACGCTGCCGTGATCTCCCCCATGATGTCGGTCACACGCTTCACCGACATCACGATCTCGTCCATCGTCTTGCCCGCCTCGTCCACCAGACGACCGCCGGACTCCACCTTGCCGACGGAATCCGAAATGAGCGACTTGATCTCCTTCGCCGCATTCGCGCTTCGCTGCGCAAGGTTGCGCACCTCGGTGGCCACCACCGCGAAACCCCGGCCCTGCTCGCCCGCACGCGCGGCTTCCACCGCCGCATTCAGCGCCAGGATGTTCGTCTGGAACGCGATCCCGTCGATCACCGAGATGATGTCCGCGATCTTCTTGCTGCTCGCCGAGATCTCGCCCATCGTATCCACCACCTGCCGCACCACCTCGCCGCCACGTACGGCGACATCGGACGCACCGACGACAAGCTGGTTGGCCTGCTTGGCGTTCTCCGCGTTCTGACGCACCGTCGAGGTCAGTTCCTCCATCGACGAAGCGGTTTCCTCCAGGCTCGAAGCCTGCTGTTCGGTTCGGTTGGAGAGATCCTGATTGCCCGCCGCGATCTCCTTCGCCCCGGTCGAGATGGATTCGACCGAGTCGCGGATCTGCGCAATCAGCTGACTCAGCCTTTCCACGGACAC
>JALHRH010000573.1 GCA_022841565.1 Mycobacterium sp.
CACTCGTTGGGATTGAGTCCCTGCCCATAGCTCAGTTGGAAGAACTGCATGTTGGCCGGATCGAGGCTGCCGCGCACCTCGACCACCCCGCCGACATACGCCAGCCGCAGCGGTTGCAGGATCTGCACCGAACTGAAGATTTCCGGTCGCGCCGCCGTGTCGTAGGTTTCCGGCGGCAGGGGTTGGTTGTTGGCCTTCCACCAGTCCAGCGCATCAGCCGGCGGAATGAAGAAGGTGGTCGCCTGCCGCTGTTCCAATGGGGTATTGGCGGTCGCCAGCAGCCGCGTCTGCCGGTTGAGTTCGACGCTCTGCCAGTAGGTGTCGGTCTCGGTCGGTGCCCGCCCAACCACAAAGGTCTCGGTACGCGTCGGGCAGATTCCGTTGGGCAGCAGGCCGGAACGCTCGCAGACGGCTTCGTCAAACAGGTTGGCCGGTCGAGTCCAGTTTGCTGGAGCCAACCCCGCCCGGTCATGTGTAAAGCGCAGCAGAGTCGACCACAGCGGCGCAGCCCCTTGCAGCCCGCGCACATCCAGCCCCATCGGCGCGTCGTCCGCCCGGTGGAGCAGCACGCCGAGGGTCAACTGCGGCGTATAACCCAGCGTCCAATTGAGCGTGCCGTCACCCACCAGCCCGTTGACGACCGCCGCCGGTCGACCCGTCTCCAGCGCGGGTATCTCCCCCAGCGACCGCGCCCGGCTGCGGGTATCCGCCAGCATGTCGTTGATGAGCCAGCCGACTTCTGGCGGGAAGATCGAGAGGCGGCTGAGAGTGGCCTGCTCGGCGGTGTAATCCCACAGCACTGTACCGGCAGGGTCGGTGATCTTCACCACCGCCACCGGGTCGCGCTGCCGGTAGCCCGGGGCCACCGCCCGCACCGCCACGCCGTGCATGTCGCCCAGCGCGCCGAACACCGAATAGGCGTAGGTCATATCCAGCGCGGAGACCGCTCCACCGCGTTCCAGCAGGCTCAGGTCATAGTCGCTGCTGTCGCCCAGGCTGTTCAGGCCGATGCGGTGCGCCCGGCGCAGCACGTTATCCATGCCCCATTCGTGGGTGATCTGGACGGCAGGCGGCAGCAGCCACGCGCTGACCGCATCCCGCAGGTTGATCGGGCCGCGATACTGCCCGTCGGGATTGGTCGGCGGGTAGATCAATCCCTCGGTAGCACCGGGGAAACGCTGACCGGGCAAGTCCAGCACCATCGTCGCCGGGTTTTCGCGCGGGTCATTGACGAAAGCGTTGAAGTAGGCGAAGGGTTGCAGCGTCACCCCCGGCTGGCGATCTACTGTGGTGGCTGCGCCGACCATCGCGCGGATTTCGCCGGTGGTGTTGTCGATCAGCACGATCACACCGCTATCGGGCGGGCTTTGCAAAGCGGCCGCACCGGCGGGCAATAGATTAGCCGCGATACACGGCTGACCATCCCGCGCTGTACCCGGGACTGGCACGCCGTTCAGCGCCGCCAGATGCGCCGCCAGCGCACACTCGGCCTGGGTCTGCGCGTCCAGGTCCAGCGCGGTGGTGATGCGGAGTCCCCCGCGGGCCACCAACTGCGCCCCATCCAGACCCAGCCCGTCGAGGATGATCTCGGCCTGTCGCCGGGCGTAGATGGCGTACTCTGGCGCGATCTGCTCGCCGGTCGCCGCCAGTTGGATGACCGTCCGCGTGGTCGAGGCCGTCTCCAACTGCTGATCGGTAATCATCTCGGCAGCGCGCATCGCCCGCAGCAGATCAAGCTGGCGACCGCGTGCCGCGACTTCATTATCAAAGGGGTTGTACTGCGGGGCCAGCGGCACCGCCGCCAGCATCGCGGCTTCATCCAGCGTCAGGTTGACCGCCCGCTTGCCGAAGTAGCGTTGAGCGGCGGCCTCGATGCCGAAGGCATCCCCGCCGTAGAAATTGGTGTTCAGGTGCCATTCCAGGATTTGCTCTGGCGTATACAGCCGCCGGATCTCCGCCACCAGCGCGATCTCCCGCCCGACGGCGTTGGCATCCGGTTGATCGGGCAGCGGGGCAATGGCATTCCGCACCAGCCGACCAGTGAGCGTGGTATCCAGCGCCA
>JALHRH010000574.1 GCA_022841565.1 Mycobacterium sp.
ACCGGGTCGTTCGGCGTATGGGCCGGGTCGGTGCTCTGCTGGATGATGAGGTTCCGCTCGGCGACGCTCGAGGTGTAGAAGAAGGCCTTGTCGCGGTCGTTGTAGAAGCGGAAGACCAGCGTCGACGAGGTGGCCGCTTCGTCGTAGGTCGGCAGGTAGGGGATGCTCGACGTGGCGATCGTGCCCGAGGCCGTCTGCACCAACTCGACGTTGATCAGCGTGTCGAGCGTGCCGAACTTGTCCTGCACCATCACCTCGCCCTTGGAATTGCGCGACAACAGGTAGTCGCCGCGCAGCAACGGGAAGGTGGCGGTGTCGCTGTTGGCGCCGCCGTCGATGGTATCGGCGCCGGGGCCGCCATCGATGATGTCGTTGCCGTCGCCGGCATTGACGCGGTCCTTGCCCGCCAGCGCGTTGATGTTGTCGGGCCCCGCGGTGCCGGTCAGCACGTCGTCGCCCAGCGTGGGCGTGGTGCTGACGCTGCCGCCGCCGGTGGTCGTGAAGTTGTAGGTCGTGGTGCCGGCGAACGGGTTTCCCGCCGCGTCGTTGACTGCGCCGAGGTCGAAGTCGATGCGGTAACCGGTGCCCGCCAGCAGGTCGGCGCTGGGGTCGATCGTCAGCGTATTGCCCGCAATCGTCGCCCGCGACGCCTTGCCGCCGGCACTGAAGGTCTCGATCGCGGTGCCGCTGGCGTTGCGCAGCACGATGCTGCCGGTGCCGCCCTGGATGTTCTCGCTGAACGACACCACGATGTTGCCGCCGACGGCCACGCCGGTGGCTTCGTCGGCGGGGCTGAAGGTCTGCACCGTCGGCGGCGTGGTGTCGCCGCCGCCCGCGGTGCTGAAGTTGTAGCTGGTGCTGCCGCCGTAGCCATTGCCGGCCAGGTCCTTGACCGAGCCGTTGTCGAAGTCGATGCGGTAGCTGGTACCGGCGGCCAGATTGGCGCTCGGGTCGATGGTCATCTCGGCGCCGGCGAGGCTCAGCTGCGCGGCCGTGGCCGCCGCCCAGGTTTCGACCGCCGCGCCGGCGGCGTTGCGCAGCACGATGTTGCCGGTGCCGCGGGCGATGGCTTCGCTGAAGCGCACGACGAAGTTGCTGGCCACATTGACGCCGGTGGCCTCGTCGGCCGGCGACAGGCTGAGCACCGTCGGCGCCGTGGTGTCCGCTGCAGACGCGGTGGTGGTGAAGTTGTAGCTGGTGCCGCCCGCGTAGTTGTTGCCGGCGATGTCCTTCACCGAACCGTTGTCGAAGTCGACGCGGTAGCCGGTGCTGAAGGCGAAGTTGGCGCTGGGGTCGATGGTCAGCGTCTGGCCTGAATAGCTCAGTTGCGCGGCGGTCGCGGCGGCGAAGGTCTGCACCGCGTTGCCGTTGGCGTCGCGCAGCACGATGTTGCCGCTGCCGGCCTTGATCGGCTCGTTGAAGGTCACGACGAGGTTGCTGCCGACGGCTACGCCCGTGGCCTCGTCAGCGGGCGAGAAGCTCGATACCGTCGGGGCTGTGGTGTCGGCAGCTTGTGCGGTCGTGAAGTCATAGCTGGTGGTGCCTGCGTACGGGTTGCCCGCCGCGTCCTTGATCGATCCCGGGTCAAACTCCACCCGGAGGGCAGTCTGGAAGGGCAGGTCGAAAAGCGGGTTGAGGGTCAACACGCTGCCTGAGATCGTCACTTCGGGGCTGCTGGACTGCATGTCGTAGCGCGCCAACGCCGTGCCGTTGGCCAGCTTGATCCAGATGCTGCCCACCCCTCGCTGGACGGCCTCGCTGAAGCTGACGACGATGTTGTTCGACACCGACGCGCCAATGGCTCCGTCGGCGGGCGAGAAGCTCGATACCGTCGGTGCTGTGGTGTCGGCAGCTTGTGCGGTCGTGAAGTCGTAGCTGGTGGTGCCTGCGTACGGGTTGCCCGCCGCGTCCTTGATCGATCCCGGGTCAAACTCCACCCGGAGGGCAGTCTGGAAGGGCAGGTCGAAAAGCGGGTTGAGGGTCAACACGCTGCCTGAGATCGTCACTTCGGGGCTGCTGGACTGCATGTCGTAGCGCGCCAACGC
>JALHRH010000575.1 GCA_022841565.1 Mycobacterium sp.
CCAACCGCAAGCGACTGCGCGACGCGATGAACTACGGGGGACTGGCCGGCTATTCCGGTGAGTGGTGGCATTTCGACGGTCCCGGCGCCGGTGTGCAACGTCCGATCCCGAATGTGCCCCTCAACTGATCTCATGTAATGAGATGGCAGTCTCAAAATATAGAAACCGGGCGTAGGCTCAGCCGCTATGAGCGAGCAACATCGAGCGGTCTACACACACGGGCATCACGAGTCGGTGCTGCGTGGCCATCGGCGGCGCACTGTGGACGACTCGGCAGGCTACCTGGTACGGCACCTTAGGCCGGGTCAGTCGCTGCTCGATATCGGTTGTGGCCCAGGCACGATCACCGTCGACCTGGCCGCCCGAATCGCGCCCGGTTCGGTGATGGCCGTCGAAGTCACCGACGACGCGCTGAATCTGGCGCGCGCAGAGGCGCAACGGCGCGGTGTTTCGAACGTCGCGTTCGTCACCTCCGACGTGCACGCGCTCGACTTCCCGGACAACACCTTCGATGTGGTCCACGCACATCAAGTGCTGCAGCACGTGGCCGATCCGGTACAGGCGCTGCGCGAGATGCGACGAGTCTGTGTGCCCGGCGGATTGGTCGCCGTTCGAGACGCCGACTACGCCGGGTTCATCTGGTTCCCTCGCATTCCGCTGCTGGACCGTTGGCTCGAGCTGTACGACACGGCGGCGCGCGCCAACGGCGGCGAACCCGACGCGGGTCGACGCCTGCTCTGGTGGGCCCAGCAGGCGGGCTTCGACGACATCACCCCGACCGCCAGCATGTGGTGCTACGCGACGCCGGAGACCCGGGAATGGTGGGGCGGCATGTGGGCCGATCGAATACGGCATTCCGACCTGGCGCGCCAACTGACGGGTTCGGGCCTGGCGAGCACCGAGCAGCTGGCGGAGATCGCGGCGGCGTGGCGTGCCTGGGCGGCAGCCCCGGACGGTTGGTTGGGCATCCCCAATGGTGAGATCCTCTGCCGCGCCTAGAGTTTGCGCGGGTCAGCGGGCAGCCAGAGCGTTCTTGGTGAAGTCGGCGGCCTGGTTGGCCATCCCGTTGTCCCGATAGGTGCTGTGAGCGGCGCGGTCGCGCCCGCCGGGAGAGCACACCGGATCTCCCTCGGCGCATAGTTGCAGGGTTTTCGCAGCGTACAGAGAGCCGATGCTGATGGGCGGCGCGTTGCGGTCGACCAGGTGCAAGAACCAGTCCGAGGGGGCTGCGAAAAGCACTACCGCGGCGACTTTGGAAGCAACGGCCGGTGGCATGGGTCCGGTTATTCCGCCGGGCAGGGCGACGCCGTCCGGAACGGAATCGGTGGTGGTGTAGGCGGCGACGGCCGCGCCTTGGGAGTAGCCGCCCAGGACGATCTTGGTGTTCGGGCAGTTTGCCGCGGTGGCCTCGACCTTCGTGCTGGCATCGGCGACACCGTCGGCGGCCCTGTCGAAGTCAAGCGACGCCGGGTAGTTGACGGGATCAACGGCAACGGTCTTGCCGACCAGACGCGCGTTGAGGGCATCGACGAAAGCTTGCCCGGTAGCGCCGACGCCGGGCGCTTCGAAAGTCCCGCGCGCGAACACCACATCGACGTCCGGGCACCCGGGATCGGCGGCCGCTCGCGGCAAGCCGCCGGCCGGCGGTCCGAACAGGGCCACCATCGACATGACAACCGCGGCCAGCCAAGGCGCCACACGGGGCAACGACAGGGCAGTGAATCTGCTGCAGCTCAAGGTCGGCTCTTTTCGTGGGGCAAGGGTTCCGCCGATTACGAACCCGCGGCGGAGGCAGTTTGTTCCGCGCCCGTCTTCTCCAGGCGCCTGGTGAGCGTAAAACACCGCACGGTCCAGTGCTGTGCGGGCGAGCGGCCGACGCCGGAAGCGAGGCTGGTCGTTTTGCGGCGTTTTCGCACTTGACCGGCTGTGGCAGGCAGCGGTTGGCAGGTTTTCTCGAGATGGCCCGATGTGCTCATGCTCACACGTGTTGTCAGCGACTCACTGGCGTTTTCCGCCTACCGGCGGGCGGTGGGCATGCTGAACCT
>JALHRH010000576.1 GCA_022841565.1 Mycobacterium sp.
TACCTTGCCGTGATGGACATGACGGCGGAGTTCTATCTTTCGACCGTCGAACGCATCTTCAAGAACCGCGAGATTGCGACCAACAGCTTTGTCGTGGCGGGCAACACGGTGGATATGGGCGCGATCACCAAGGTTGCGGTGATGACGGTGGAAGGGGCGAATGACGATATCTCGGCCCCCGGACAGTGCGTCGCCGCGTTGAAGCTGCTGACCGGGCTGCCGGACGACAAGAAAGCCCAGCATCTGGAGCCGGGCGCGGGCCACTACGGGATTTTCGCCGGCAAAAGCTGGCGGTTGAACATCCGGCCGCTGGTGCTGAAGTTCATTGATGCCAATTCGGGCGGTGGCGAGAAAAAGGCGAAGATCGCGCTCGCGTCGTCGCAGTAACTGGCGTCACCGCAGGACGAGCGGTTCCGGTTTCAGCATCAGGGGGCCGGCAAAGAAGTCGGTCAGCGCGCGCGACACGGCTTCGGGCTGTTCCAGCTGCGGCAAATGGCCGGCATCCGGCACGATGTGCAGCCGCGCCGTCGGCACCAGACCTGCCAGAAATTCGGCCCGGCGCAGCGGCACGATGGTGTCGGCTGCGCCAGCGATGACAAGGGCCGGCACCTTCAGCTTGCGTAGGGTCTTTTGCTGGTCAGGGCGGCGTTGCAGCGCGCGCGACTGCATGCGGAACTGATCGGGGCCGAGCCCTTCGGCCATGTCCTGCACCAAGGCCATGACGTCGCCGCTCCATTCCGTTTCGGCAAGCGCGGTCAGCGGAATTTCGTGAAACATCGCATCGGCCAGCTTGCCTGATTTGGCTGCAATGATCTGCACCTCGCGGGCGGCGGCGGCGTGGGGCGGTTCGGTCAGCGGGTCGGTGGCGATCAGGGCGATGCGCGTCACCGCCTCGGGCTTGCGGCGGAGAATCTCGATGGCGACCATGCCGCCAAGGCCGTGACCCAGCAGCGCAAAGCGTGGCGGCAGGAGGGGCAGGACCGCCTGGGCGATCTGCTCCACCGAATCACCATGCGTCGGCAGCACGACCAAGACGACCCGTCCGGTGCCCAAGTGCACAAGCTGCGGCAGGAAGGCGCGCGCGTCGGCCATGAAACCCGGCAGAACGACGAGCGGGTCGATCATCGGTCGGGCTTATCGATCAGGCACATCGACGCTTCCCCTCAGAACATCCTCCACGGCTGTGGTGATCATCGCAAGACACGGTGCGGTTGAAAAGCGGTGATCGGCGTCCTTGACGAGGGTCAGGCGGATATCGGGCCCGGTGGCATGGTCAAAGAGTGCCAGCGCCCGTGCTGGTGGCACATCGACATCGGCGCTGCCTTGCAGAAGGCGCACCGGGAACGGAAGGTGCAGCGGGCTTTGCAGGACGAGGTTCTGGCGGCCATCTTCGATCAGGCGGCGGGTGATGACGTAAGGGTCGTCGGAATAGGCGGAGGGGTTGGCAATCGCGCCGTCGTTCATCAGTTGGTTGCGCTGGGCGGGCGTCGCCTCGGCCCACATGATTTCGGTGAAATCGGGGGCGGCGGCGATGCCGACGAGGCCGGCGAGCTTTGCCGGGATGCGAGCGGCCAGGAGAAGCGCGATCCAGCCGCCCATCGACGAGCCGACGAGGATCTGCGGGCCTTCGGTCAGGGTTTCGATCACGGCTCGGGCATCGTCGGCCCAGTCGCTGATGGTGCCGTCGGTGAACACCCCGTGCGAGCGGCCGTGGCCGGAATAGTCGAAGCGCAGGAAGGCGCGGCCGGTCGCCTCGGCCCAGGCTTGCAGATGGACGGCCTTGGTGCCGGTCATGTCGGACCGAAAGCCGCCAAGGAACACGACGCCCGGTTCCTTGCCGGAGGTGCGGACATAGGCGATGTGGCGGCCTTGCGGCGTGGTGATGAAGGTGGTCATGCCAGTGCTATAGCAGGGCGATGACGCTGGCGGCAGCCTGTGTGGGCAGCCCGCGCAAAGAACCGCCAAGTGGTTGACAACAGGCGGGCCGCGCGGCAACAAGACGCCCGACATAACCCGCAACCGGGCGTTTCGTAGGCGCCAA
>JALHRH010000577.1 GCA_022841565.1 Mycobacterium sp.
CTCGACCGGCTCGACAACGCTGAACTCGACTTCATCAAGACCGAGGGACTGTACCGATTCGACGGCCAACCCGGCTACTCCCTGGGTCAGGGCCAGTGATCGGTCACCATCCCTTTGGTTAAGGCGCGGTTGGGGCCCGGCCTCAGTCAGCGCCTACGCGAATTCCAGACCTGTGCCACGATGTTGCTCGGTCATCGGCCCGGTGCCTCCAAGCCGGCGATAAGCGTGCGTTCGAGGTCGGCGTGAATGCGGTCCAGGTCGATGCTGTCTCGATCCAGCAGCCACTGGTAGGCAATACCGCCCAAGCGCCGATGATGACGGCGAAGCGCACCTCGCCGACTGGATGGCACCCGAAGCACGGCAGGTCAACGAGCCACTCGACCAATTCGGCGCCACCGCGCGCATCGAGTACCAAACCGCTGGATGTCGTCGCGATCGCGGCCCCGCGGAACGCGCCGATGCGGCTGATCTTTCACCCGCTGTCAAGCGTCTTCGCCGCCGGCAACCCGGCGATGGTCAAACCCTCCGAGCTCAACCCCCGCGACCTCTGCGCTGTTCGCGCGCTGGTCCCCGAGTACTTCGACACCGCCGAGTTGGCGACGGTCACCGCGGGCCCGAGGTCGCCGAGGCGTTCGTGGCGCAAGCCTTCGACCATCTGCACCGGGCGTTCCCGTCACCCTGGAACTTGGCGGCAAGTGCCCGGTCATTGTCGGCGCCGGCGCCGAGTTCGCCGCGAACCGCATCATTACCGGCAAGATGCTCAACGCCGGGCAGGCGTGCATCGCCCCGGACTATGTCTTCGTCCCCGGACGGCTACTCGCCGACTTCATCGACGCGCTGCGCCGCGCCGCCGTCGAGCAGCACCCGACAGTGCGCGACAACCCGGACTACACCGCGATCCTCAACGCCCGCCACTATGCATGGCTCACCGGACTACTCGACGACGCCCGCGCCAAGGGCACGACCAGCCTGGCCATCGCCGGCGCGGACGTTGGTGAGCGCTGCGGGATCAATACTGTCAACAGTCAACCGAAAGGAAGTCCACTATGCCGCCTACATCAAAGGCCGTTCTCATCACCGGTTGCTCCACCGGCATCGGCCGCGCCACGGCGGAGCGACTAGTTCAAGCGGGCCACATCGTCTATGCCACCGCGCGTCGCGCGGAGTCGATCGCCGACCTTCGTCAAGCCGGTGCCCACACGTTGAGCCTCGACGTCACCGACGAGGCGTCGATGAGCGCCGCGGTCAAGCGGGTCGTCGACGAGCAGGGCGCGGTCGGGGCGCTGGTGAACAACGCCGGCTATTCGCAATCCGGCGCGCTCGAGACGCTGCCGATGGCTGATCTGCGCCGCCAGTTCGAGACCAACGTGTTCGGGTTGGTGCGCATGTGCCAACTGGTGCTGCCCGGCATGCGCGAGCAGGGGTGGGGACGCATCGTGAACATCAGCTCGATGGGCGCCAACTTCACCTTCCCCGGCGCCGGCGCGTATCACGGATCAAAGTATGCGGTCGAGGCAATCAGCGATGCCTTACGGTTCGAGGTGAAAGGCTTTGGGGTCGACGTCGTGATCGTGCAACCGGGTCTGATCCGGACCGAATTCGCCAGCACCGCGACCGGCGAGCTCAACACCGGTGACGGGCCGTACGCGCATTTCAACGCCTCCGTCGCCAAGAACACCGAAGAGGTCTACCAGAAAGGAGCGCTGGCCAAGCTCGGCGGCGGGCCCGACACGGTGGCCAAGGCCGTCGAAAAGGCGATCACCGCGACGAGGCCCAAACCACGGATGCGGGTGACACCGTCGGCCCCGGTGCTGATCCGGATGAACCGGCTGATGAGCGACCGGATGTGGGACCGCTTCCTGGCCACCCAGTTCCCCCGGCCGGGTGCGACGGTCAAGTCCTGAGCTCCCGGCGAAACACGCTTGCCGCGGCCGACGGGCTGAGGTCCGACCGGCGAGCGGTAGGACGTTGATCGACTATTCGCGCCATGCCTACAGGGTATTGGCTCCGGGAATCTGACCAGACCAGTAGCGG
>JALHRH010000578.1 GCA_022841565.1 Mycobacterium sp.
GGAGCGGGCGGTGCCGGCGGTGCGGCCGGAGGCAGTGGCGGCGGCGCGAACAGATCGGGGAACGCCGGAACGGCCGGGGGAGCCGGCGGCGCCGCCGGAGCGATGACGATTCCGCCGTTGGGGATGGGTCCCGCACCTGGCGGCAGCGAATCAGGGGTCTGCGAGCTGATGCAGATCAGGGTGCAGCCCGGGGTTGCCACCGGCACGGGCTGCGGCACCTGGGCCGGCGGCATCCACGGCCACATCGGCGTCGGCGCGTTCGGGAACAGGGAGTTCGGGTACTGGGAGATGATCATCGGCTGTCCGAAGTCGATCAGCGGCATGTGCTGGCCCATTGGGTCGCCGACGCCCAGACCGGTGACATTCAGCGGCAGGTTCGGCCCGAGCCCTTCTGGGTGCTCGAGGTGCGCGTCGCCGATCGGGGGCGGCGGGCCGGTGATCGGCGGCAGGTCGACCGGCACCACGCCGGTCGCGTACGCCGCGGCCCAGCCCAGCACGTTCTGGGCGTAGGACATCGAGTTGTTGTAACGCAGGATCGAGGCCATCACGTGCGACGGGTCCCGCAGGTTGAGCCCGCCGCTGCACAGGTACCGGGCGGCGGCCAGCGTGGCGTCGAACAGGTTCTGCGGGTCGGGTATGCCGTCGCCGTCGCCGTCGACGGCATAGCGCGCCCACGTACCAGGCAGGAACTGCATCGGACCCATCGCTCGGGCGTAGGTCACCCGATTGCCCTGGTTGCTCTGGATGATGACCTCGTTGCCCGGCAGCGTGCCGTCCAGCGCCGGACCGTAGATGGGGTTGGTCGCGGTGCCGCGGGCATCGACAGCACCACCACCCGCGTGCCCCGATTCGATGCGCCCGATGCCGGCGAGCAGATTCCAGCTGACTCCGCAGCCCGGCACCGCGGCCGCCATCTTCTGCTCGGCGTTCCGGTAGGCAGACAGAGCCATGATTGGAATCCCAAGTGCGCCAGGTGTATTCACCACGGTAGGGGGCGGTGGCGCGGAACTGGAGGCCGCGGCGACGTGGAAGCTGGTGGGTACCCGTTGAGTGGAGATGACCGTGGGCCCGGACAGATCTATGCGGGGGGCGGGGCCGACCGCTGCCACCGGTGTAATGGCGGCTCGAAGGGGTTGGTTCTTACCGTGAAACGTGGGTGCCGCGGCGCCGACGGCGCTGGCGAAGATCAGCGGTGAGATCATGGCGACGCCGAAGACCGGAGTCCGCGTGACGCGAAGTGCCGTCTGCCGCACCTTCGCGACGGCCGGGTTGTCGCCCCAGCCTCCCCCTATGCGCACCTCGACCGTCCTCAAGTTCTGTGAGCCGCCGGGAAATTGACCACTTGTTTAGCTTCGTGAACTAGATCACCATACATAACTCTCGTCACGGGAGTAATGCAATGGCGGAGTGGATTCTCAGCTGGTTTTCTTTGCGCGGCGCTCCCCGCCGTCCGCCGCCACCGGGTGCAAGTCCGCCAGCAGTGTTCGAAGGCTTTCCAGTTCGTGGCGTAGATAGTCGCGAGTCGCGACCTCGCCGATTGCCAGTCGCAGCGCGGCCAATTCGCGGGCCAGATACTCCGTGTCGGCCTTGGTCTGTGCGGCGCGGCGACGGTCCTCTTCCAGCGCGACCCGGTCGCGGTTCTCCTGCCGGTTTTGGGCGAGCAGGATCAGCGGTGCCGCGTAGGCGGCCTGGGTAGAGAATGCAAGGTTGAGCAGGATGAACGGGTAGGGGTCCCAACGCCAGTTAACGGCGACGATGTTGATCGTGATCCACGCAATCACCGCGACCGTCTGCAGCAGCAGGTAGCGCCCGGTTCCGAAAAACCTTGCGATGGATTCGGTGAACTGGCCCACCGTCTCGGGGTCCAACCGCGGAGCGTAGCGGCGCGAGGTCCGCGGGGTGTATAGCCGCCGCGGCGTTTGCGACTTGCTCACAACGCATCACCGGACCGTGGCGGCCTGCCGGCGGGATCGAGCTGCTGGACGTCCACCCGCCAATCATGCGG
>JALHRH010000579.1 GCA_022841565.1 Mycobacterium sp.
CCCTTCCCCGCGCCCCTTCATGAGGCGTTCAGGCTGATTCCGAAGTACTGCGTCCCGCGCCAGTAATCCAGCAATCCGGCAAGGTCGGTTGACTTCAATGGCGTCACACCGCAAGACGCAGGCCAAAATCGGGGGAGTTTCGGATGTCCGACGACCGTCTCATCGTGGCACTTGACGTGCCGAACGTGGTCCACGGCCTCGATCTGGTGGCCCGCATCGGCGATGCGGCCAGCTTCTACAAGATCGGCCTCGGGATGCTGACCGGCGGTGGCCTCGCCCTTGCCAATGAGTTGAAGCACGAACAGGGCAAGCGCGTCTTCCTCGACATGAAGCTCTTTGACATCGGCGCCACGATCGAGGCGGCGGTCAGGGGCCTCGCGCAATACGATCTCGACTTTCTCACAGTCCACGGCGACCCGCAGGTTGTTACCGCCGCCGCAACCGGCAAGGGCGGGTCGGGCATGAAGATCCTCGCGGTCACCATCCTGACGTCGCTCGACCGGGCCGATCTCGATGCCAACCTGATCAAACCCGGCGACCTGCGCGACATCACCCTCGAACGCGCCGCGCGCGCGCTCGCCGCCGGGGCCGACGGCGTGATCGCCTCGCCGCAAGAGGCCGCGCTGATCCGCGCGCTGCCCGAAGCCGCCGGCAAACTGATCGTCACCCCTGGTGTCCGCCCCGCGGGTGCGGCCAGCGGTGATCAGAAGCGCATCGCCACCCCGCATCAGGCCATCACCGACGGCGCTGACCACATCGTCGTCGGACGTCCGATCTGGCAGGCAGCCGATCCCGCCGCCGCCGCCCGGAACGTCGTCTCGGAACTGCCGCGTTCCTAGCAGCGCAGCCGCCTGCCAAGGCCCGCAGATCAACGCCCGGACCGAACCGGCGATCTTCCAGTGCATGAGGATGGCTGGGGTTCCGGCCGCGCAGGCCAAAAATTGCGCGCTAAACCACTATGTAACTAAATAAGGGGCATTGCGGGCCGGAACACTACCACCCCTAGCTGGCCGTCGTGCGATTGGTCAAATTCTTTTGCTTGTTCCCGGCTTCGTTGTTGGCCAATGTGGCCGATCAACCACAGACCGGCCAACCCGCCGGCAGGTCGGCACGACAATTTCCGGGTCTCCGGTCACCTCGAAGGGTCAAGCGCACCCCATGACAGTGCGGTCCGGCGCTGCATTTCGGGCACCGCACCGGGGTGTGCCAGAAACACCGGAACCGGCATCATCTCCCAGCGCTGGCCTTCATCGCCGAACCGGACGCTGGTCACCTCGTCCAGGCTCAAGCGTCCGCCAAAGAAGAAAGACCGCCGCGCCGGGTCCATGATCGACGGAAACTCGCCCCGCCAGAGCAGCCGCTCCACACCGAGGCGCAACCCGAACTCCTCCTCCAACTCGCGCAGCAGGCACTCTTCCGGCGTCTCGTCGCCTTCGCGCCCACCGCCCGGCAGATCCCACAGCCCGGGCCACCCCAGACCCGGGCGGTCATCGCGCAGATAGGCGAGGATATCCCCGCCGCAGAAGAACGCAGCCTTGCAGCCGACGAACGTCATCCGAAGTTTCGGGCCATCACCGGCACGACATCCGCCCGCGCCGCAGCCGCCCGTCCCGCCGCCACTGCCTCCGGGTCACCCGTACCGCGAAGTCAGCCGTCATTGATGTCCTTGTCCCAGACCTTCACCTGGTTGGCCCGCACCCCCATCGTCCGGCGCAGCACCAGCCACGCCAGCACCGACGCCACGGCGAAGATCAGAAGCAGCGCCGCCATTCCGGCAGGGGCGAGACCGACGCCCACCAGCACCCCGGTCACGACGGCACCGATCGCAAAGCCAAGGAAGATATAGCCCGGCGCCAGCACCTCCAGAACGCCCAAGGCAAAGCCAAGAACGATCCAGACCCACCAAACCGACATCAGGTCATGCCACATCTCACGCCCGTCCCTTCAGCATCTTGAACGCGTCGCCAAACGCTTCCAGCG
>JALHRH010000580.1 GCA_022841565.1 Mycobacterium sp.
GAGATGGCTTTGGAGAGGAGCCTCTGGTCACTCGTGCCGAAATCGTCAGCATTGAACCAGGCTGTCATCGTCAAGCCGGTGCCGTTGACATCAAACGTTCCCAGGTTGACATGGTCGTCAACGCCATCGAAGCTCGCTGCGGTGTCGCCTCCGATGGCACCGGCCGCGCCGAGCGCAGGCCCGGAGTACGTGCCATGGGTGCCCAGAGAACCCAGGTTGGTCGCTGTTGTGCCCGACGATTCACCGAGACGCCAGTAGCCGACGGGATCCTGTGACAGTACGGTCGATGGGTAGCTGGCGGGGTCGTTCTCAGAGACTGGCGCATCGTTGACCGCTGTTACGGTCATCGTAGTGGCATTGTTGGCGCTGGTCCCGCCATCGCCGTCGGTGAGAACGACGCGGATGCTGCGCGTGGTTGTCGTGGGGTTGTCGGTGTCGGTGTTGTGATAGGTGAGGTTGTTGATCAGCGATGCCGTGCTGGTCGCGTCGGCGTTGGCATTGAGCGTGATCACCAGGTTGCTGCCAGCGCTTCCGCCGGCGACTGTGCCGATGACTGCGCCACCGAATGTGACGTTCGCGCCCGAGACGCCAATCTGGCCCGCGCCGGTTCCGTTGTCTCGGATGCCGAGGACGTCTTCAGCGGCGTCGCTTCCGGCGGTGAACGAGACCGTCAGGGTGCCTGTATCGAAATCGGTGGAGTCGACATCGGTGATGCCGCTCGTGGAGCCGAGCAGCACGGCCACGCCACCTTCCGTGTAGCCTCGAACGTCTCCGTCCAGCCCGGCAATGACGGGAATGTCGTCGACGGCGGTAATGCTGACGGTGGTGCTGCCGGTAGCGCTGAGCGCCCCGCCGCTACCTTGCGCTCCCGCGTTGCCATCGTCGAAGGTCCAGTCGATCTGCACGCTGGCCGGAGGGGCCTCGCTCCAGTTCCAGTAGACGATGCTCTGAAGCAGCGTGTTGACCCGGGCCTGGGTCGAGTTGGCGCCGAAGGTGACGACAAGTTCGCCCCCGGTGAAGACGTAGGTGCCGACCTGAGTCCCCCCGACGAGGACGTTGGCCCCGCTGACGGTGACGTTGGTGCCGTCGAAGGCAAGGGCATCGTCGCTGTCGGCGGCGCCGTTGCGTGCGAGGGTGAGGGTGGCGCCAGAGAAATCGTTCGCGGCGGATAGCTCGGGGTCGATCAGGCTCACGCTGCTGTCGAGCGTGACGGGGGAGCCCCCTTCCGTATACGTGGGCGTGCCGTTCAGAGTCGTGACGAACGCCGAGTCGAAGCCCGTATCGAGCGCGGCGCTGGTGAGGTGGCGCGTCAGGCCCGCGCCGAAGCCTGCACCTGTCCAGGTCATGCCGGCGACGACGAGCTTGCCGTCGGCCTGAATGGCCAGGGCGCGGCCCAGGTCGCCGCTGCCGGAGAAGTCCGTGGTGACCTTGCCGTCCGTGTCGAAGGTCGTGTCGAGGGCACCGGCCGTGGTGTAGCGCGCGATGGCGAAGTCACTGTTGCCGCTAGCGAGCGTGCGTCCGGCGACCACGATCTTCCCGTCGGTCTGGAGGGCGACGCTGGAACCGTACTCGCTGCCGGTGCCCGCGCCGAAGGTGGTCACTACCCTGCCGTCCGTGTCGAAGGTGGTGTCGAGAGAGCCGTTGGTGTTGTAGCGGACCAGCGCGAAGTCGTCGTTGCTGCCATTGCTGGCGTAGCCGCTGACGACGATCCTGCCGTCCGACTGGATCGCCACGCTCTCCGCCTGGTCGGTGCCGCTGCCGATGGCGGTGAGCAGCCTGCCGTCGGTGTCGAAGGTCGTGTCCAGGGCTCCGGTGGTGCCGTAGCGCACCACGGCGAAGTCGTTGTTGGTTCCGTTCGATCCGTAGCCGACCGCCACGATGTTTCCGTCCGACTGGATCGCGATGGCGGTGAGGAAGTCGTCGCCCGTACCGACGGCGGTCGTCACCCTGCCATCGGTATCGAAGGT
>JALHRH010000581.1 GCA_022841565.1 Mycobacterium sp.
GACGCCGGCCCCGCCCACGGCCCACCGGTCAAACCCAAAATCACCGCATCAAACGACGACGCCGACGCCGCCAAATCAGCCGCCAAACCCTCCCACGCCGACGCCGCCACATGCAGCGGGCCCGACCCGGCCCCGGCAAAAATCCGCGCCGAGTTGATCTCCGGCGGCAACCACGCAAAGTCCAAGATCATCGCAACCCCAACCAGCCAACCGTTCCGACTCGTAACGGGCGGCTCGCGATGCGAACCAGCCCATGGCCGGATCGTAAGCCAAATCACACCAAAAGTCTGCACTTTCGCCGAATCTGTCTCGATGAATTTGATAGGAGGGCTCAACCCCGAGCGTGGCCAGACAACTGTCCAGACGTTTGTCCAGCTATTCGACAGACCATCGCAATATCAGGTACACCCAGGTCAGCGCTAAAGCCCTAGAAGGCCGTTCTAGAAAAGGCTTCAGGCGGGGTCAGAAGAACCCGTTGAAGATTCCCGACACGCCGTTACCCGAGATGAGAAGACCTGAACTGCCGGTTCCAAACACGAATAGTCCGGAGCTCGTGATCCCGGCGATGAAGAAGCCAGCGTTCTGGACCGCCGCGTTGTAGATACCCGCGTTGCCGTACCCGGTGTTGAGGATGCCGGAGTTGCCGCCCAGGACAAGCGTGGTGCTGGTGTTGACGTAACCCGAGTTACCGAATCCCGAATTCTGCCAGCCAGAATTGCCGCTGCCCGCGGGGTCGTTATGACCGAAGCCGGAGTTGCCGGTGCCGACGTTGAAGAAGCCCGAGTTAGGACCGGCCTGGGTCGCCGCGTTGAAGATTCCGGTGTTGAGGCTACCGGCGTTGAAGGCGCCGGTATTGGTATCGCCCGCGTTACCGAATCCGGTGTTGACATCGCCCGCATTAGCGAAACCTGAATTGATATCGCCCGCGTTGAGAAATCCACTGTTGACGTTTCCAGAATTACCGAAGCTAGTGTTGGAATTGCCGGAGTTGAAGCCGCCAGCATTGACATTACCGGAGTTGAGGAAGCCGAAGTTACCGGCTCCGGCGTTTCCGCCACCAGTGTTCGTATCGCCGGCGTTCCAGAACCCGGTATTGACGTCGCCAGCATTACCGAATCCAAAGTTGCCGATCCCGGAATTACCGAAACCAACGTTGCCAGTTCCGGAATTAAAAAAGCCGACGTTTCCGGTGCCGGAGTTGAACAGCCCGACGTTGCCGATTCCTGAATTAAGTGCGCCGAATCCGAATTGGTTGTCGCCGGTGAGCCCGAACCCAATATTGTTGTGGCCGGTGTTGCCGAATCCGACATTTCCGCTGCCGGTGTTGCCGAACCCGAAATTATTGTTACCGAAGTTTCCGCTGCCCACATTGCGGCTGCCGTTGTTTCCGGAGCCGAAGTTGGCGTCACCGACGTTACCTCCGCCGAGGTTGGTATTGCCGATATTGCCCAGACCCAGATTGGCGCTGCCGAGATTCCCGCTACCTAGGTTCTGACTGCCAACATTGCCGCTGCCAAGGTTGAAGTTGCCGGTGTTTCCGCTACCCAGGTTCGTATCGCCCCGATTGCCACTGCCAAAGTTGGTGTTACCGATATTGCCGCTACCTGGGTTGGTGTTGCCGATATTGCCGCTGCCCAGATTCGTGTCACCGATATTGCCGCTACCCAGATTTAAAGAACCGATATTCCCAAGGCCGAGGTTGATGCCCTGAAGGGGTGGGGGCACCGAGCTGGCGGCCGTCGCGGCGGCGGCTGGTGCGGCGGCCGGTATCGCCTGCGCCGCGGCAATAAACCCCGGCAAACTCGGTAACGCCGCCTGGCACCCGCTCCGCCACCCGCTCTGCCAGGACGACAACGCCGCCGCCGCCGCCGACGCCCCACCGTGATACCCCACCATCGCCGCTACATCAGCAGCCCACATCTGTTCATACACACCCTCAGCAGCAGCA
>JALHRH010000582.1 GCA_022841565.1 Mycobacterium sp.
CAGTCTGGGCCGGGCGCCGTGCCGACTTCGCGGTCACCGAAATCGGGTCCTTGCCTGGCGCCGCTCGCGTGGTCGACTTGCGGTCCGGCAGTCCCGAGGGCACTGACACGACGTTAACAATCGAGTGGTTCCGCTTCGACGACGGCACGCTCAGCCTGGCCCAGCTGCTTTCACCCCAACCGAGCTTTGTGTCCCTGACCAGCGGTACCGTACTGGCGGTTCCGGAGGGTTCGTCAGGTGGGCCAGCAGGCGTCTTGTCGTTCGTGATCACCCGCACGGGGGACCTGTCGGACAGCACCTCCATTGACTTGCGTCTGGACGGCGGGGACTCGACTGCTGCCAGTAACGACGACGTGGCCCAGGTGCGCACGGCGGCAGGACCCCTGGGTGCAGGCTTCGGCGATCTGAGCATCAGCTTCGCACCCGGAGAGTCGCGGATCACCGTGGAGGTCGATGTCCAGCCAGACGGGGCCGTCGAGCCCGATGAGAGCGTGCGCCTGACGCTGGTGTCGGTCACCGGCGGCCTGCTCGATGGCGTCACGTCGGCGCAGGGCCTGATCCTCAACGACGATTTACCACCCGCGCTGCCATCGCCGGAGGTCTCCTTGCTGGCAACGGAGGCGGATGCCCACGAGGGCTTGCCCTGGGCCTTGACCCTCACGCCGCAGCCCGCTGGCGCGGACAGCGCCGCCTGGCAGTTCCGCATCGACTGGGGCGACGGCAGTTCCGTGCAGACCTTGTCGGGCGCTGCGCTGGCCGGCAGCGGCGGTGTGGTCCTGCACACCTACGCCGACGACGAGAACGGCCCCGTCAACCGCAGCCCGACAACCGTGCAGGTCCAGGTCAGCGACCCCGCCAGCGGGCAGACCGCGAACGAATCGCTCGGTGTGGACGTGATCGACAAGGCCCCGGTGCTGTCCGGCTTTGGCTCCGCATCGTCTGTCGTCGAGCATCACAGCGCGTCGCCGTTGACCCTCGGCACGATCAGCGACGTGCCCGGCGACCCGGTGCAACAGATCCTGATCGATTGGGGCGACGGCCCGCCGCAGCCGGTGTCGCTGCAAGGCCCGGTCACACACAGCTGGGCCACGCTGGGCCATCACGTGGTCAAGGCCCACGTCGTCAATGACGACGGCATCTTCGAAGTGGCCAGTGCCCCGGTCACGGTGGCCGCAACCGTGGGTGGCGCTCCACCCAACGGCACTCCCGCACAGTGGGCCGCGGCCTGGACCGACAGCCTGATGAGCTTCAGCCACAAGGCCAACGCCGACAACCCCGCCGAGGCCTGGAGCCCGGTGACGCTGAGTGCCGTCAACTCCGGCGTGCTGACGGGCGGAGACATCTTTGGCGGCATGCTCGGGGTGTCGGGCCGCAGCGCCGCGGGCAGCACCGTGCGTCAGGAAATCGACGGCACCGAGGCGCTGCGGGTCGAGCTGGCACCGGGCACCCGGGCCGATTCGTTGATCATCGACCTGGCGCGGCTGTTCACCGACGACGTCCCGGGCCTGCACGAAGCCGGCACCGTGCTGCTGTACGACGGCAGCACGCTGGTGGGCAGCACCGCGCTGCTGGCGGCCAACGCCAACGGCAAGCTGCACGTCGAACTGCTCAACCAGCCCGAGTTCACCAGCGTGGTTTTCCGCGCTGGCGTGCAGGACCCTGGTGCCGGCGGTGTGTTCCACGCGGGCGGCCTGGCCGACGCCAGCGGTGCCTGGGCGGCGGCCCCCGCCGGCACCGGCAGCGACTACCTGATCGAGTCGCTGCAGTTCCTGAACCTGCCCGACGTGGTGCTGACCGGGCTGGCGACGGACTTCGGCGTCTGAGGTCCAACCTTCCATCTCAATGCGGAGATTCCTGATGAATCCGACGTCCTCGTCCTTGTTGGCCGCCCTGGTGCTGGCAGTCCCGGCGGCCACCCTCTGCACAGCGCACGCGGCGATGGTGCT
>JALHRH010000583.1 GCA_022841565.1 Mycobacterium sp.
GAGCAGTTCCGCGACGGCAAGCCCACCACGTTCGGTGCCGCCTCGGGTGTGGTGGCCGGGTTGGTGGCGATCACCCCGTCGTGCGGCACGGTGAACACCCTGGGGGCCGCTGTCGTCGGCCTGCTCGCCGGGATCGTCTGCTCGTACGCGATCCTGATCAAGTTCAAGCTCAACTACGACGACTCGCTCGACGTGGTAGGAGTGCACTTCGTCGGCGGGGTCGTCGGGGTGTCCCTGATCGGGCTGTTCGCCACCGCGGTTATGACCGGTGGCCCGAAGGGGCTTTTCTACGGCGGGGGGCTGGGCCAACTCGGCAAACAGTCCCTGGCGATGGTGGTCGTTGCCCTCTATGCCTTCGGCATGAGCTTCGTGCTGGCCAAGCTGATCGACCGGCTCATGGGATTCCGGCTCAGCGCCGCGGACGAGGCTGGCGGGATCGACCTCAGCCAGCACGCCGAAACGGCCTATCCCGAAGGGGTGTACGGACATCAGGCGCCGCGCCGTCCGTCGATCGGCGAACGCGAAGAGTCGCGGCCGCGCTCGATCGACGACGAAGACGAGTAAGGCGGCTAACCTGGCCATGTGAACAGTCAGCACGTACCGGGCGGTGTCGTGCACGAGATGCCTGCTGACCTGCGCCAGGCGTTGGTCACCAACTCGACCGCCTTGGAGCTGTGGCAGGACATCACGCCGCTGGCGCGTAACGAGTTCATCTGCTGGGTCGAGGACGCCAAGCAAGCGGCGACCCGCGAGCGCCGCATTCGCCGGACCCAGGAGGAACTCGAAGAGGGTAAGCGTCGGCCGTGCTGCTGGCCGGGATGCCAACACCGCGAGCGCAACGGCGGGTAGCGCAGCAGCCTCGCCACGCCCGTTGCCGTACTCGGCGGCCAACGGCTAGTGTTTGGTTAGGCGAACCTAATCTAGTGGCACCCCCTCCCCGCCGGATTAGTGACACGCCCGCTGCGTCACTGCCGTGGTAGCAGCGATACGCAGGGGGAAGGACCAGTCGCTAGTGGGTGCGATGCCTAGGGGTCGACCGGTGAATCCGCCGTGACGGCGCCGATCTGGGTGGCCTCGCCTCCCGAAGTGCACTCGGCGCTGTTGTCGAGCGGGCCCGGGCCGGGAGTGTTGGTGGCGGCCGCGGGCGCCTGGCAGGCGCTGGGCGCCGAGTACGCCGCGGCAACCGCCGAACTGCTGAGCGTGCTGGGCGTGGCGCAAAGTGCCTGGCAAGGTCCGAGCGCCGCTCAGTACGTCGCCGCGCACGCGCCGTACCTCGGGTGGCTGACCCAGGCACAGGCAACAAGTCAAACCGCCGCGGCCCAGCACGAGGCGGCCGCGGCGGCCAATACGACCGCGCTGGCGATGATGCCGACGCTGCCCGAGTTGGCGGCCAACCACGTCGCCCACGCAGTGTTGGTTGCAACGAATTTCTTTGGTGTCAACACGATTCCCATTGCCCTGAACGAAGCCGACTA
Source organism: Mycobacterium sp. (assembly GCA_022841565.1). Lineage (GTDB taxonomy): Bacteria > Actinomycetota > Actinomycetes > Mycobacteriales > Mycobacteriaceae > Mycobacterium. Next base: position 1,476 of record JALHRH010000583.1, read on the forward strand.
TGTCCGCATGTGGCTGCAGGCTGCGGCCACGATGGGGGGTTACGAGACGGCGTCAGCAGCGGCGGTGGCAGCTGTCCCGGCCACCTCTCCGGCACCGACCGTCCTCAAATCTGAAGTAGCCGCCCCACCCGGTCAGCTCGCCGCGGCGGCTCCGGCCGCGGACTCCGGCAACCAACTCAATCTGGCCGACGTCATCAGCCAATTGCTGCAGCAGTACGTGCAGCTCGTGCAGCAAATCTATGAGCCCATCACCAATTTCCTGCAGAACCCGGTAGGAAACACGATCCAGCTGATCAGCGATTTCCTGACCAACCCGGCACAGGCGTTGGTGACGTGGGGGCCGTTCCTCTTCGCTGTCGTCTACCAGGCATTGTCGTGGGTTGCTGCCTCCCTCACCTACCCTCAGCTGCTACTGGGTCCGCTGCTGGCGGTAACCCTGGGTGTGGTG
>JALHRH010000584.1 GCA_022841565.1 Mycobacterium sp.
GTTGTCGTCCTGGTGGCGACCACCGATGTTGCGGCACCCGCTCACCGCCAGTTCGAACGGTGTGCGGATACCCGGCTCCGCGGCGATGAGCGCAGGCAGCGTGTTGATCCCGTACATGGCGGTGCCGAACAGCGCCGGACGATCCTGCTTGCCCGCCGGATCTCGAAGGCTCAGATGCAGCTCATAGTCCGGGATCCCGCGGATCTCCACGCCGTAACCCTGCGCAAGCCGCCAGTGCTCGGCGATGTCGCGGCGAAGCCGGTTGACGTGTTCGATCCGAAACCGTTCGACACCCGCCACGGTGCCGGTGACCCCGAACCGGATAGCCGCCACGGCGCCTTTCTCGACAGTCCTGGCCGGGATGTCGAACTCCGCGTCGGTGCGGAACACCTCGCGGAATTCCGCGACACGAACCTCGTGGCAACCCAGGGCGGCAGCCAGTCCGCGGATCGACGATCCCCAGGTGCGGTCGAGCACTCCCGGCCGGTGGAACCTGCTGCTCGTGTGGTCCTGCACGCCCAGGCCGAGGTCGTCGAGCCGCCAGCGTGGCAGCGGATCGTAATCACGCACTTCGTAGAGGGTGAGGTGATCGACACGCTCGCTGATCGCCGACAAGACGAATGGCAATAATTGGGTGGAGAAGCCGGGATCGATGCCGCCGTACATGATCGACGCGCGCCCGGCCAATGCCGCGGCCGCAATAGGCTCACGAATCTCCGGTGGGCACGACGGCGGGTGCAGCAGTTCGGGAATACCCAGATAAGACACGTCGATTCCATTGCGCAGATACGGCAGCACCGGTTGGAAGCTGCGGCTCATGCCGCAGTACACCAGCGCGTCCGGCCGCTGCGCCAGCACGTCGTTCTGCGAGGTGGTCAGTGCGGTACCGCAGGGCTCCCAGCCGATGAGTTCACCGGCGTCGCGACCGACTTTGGATTCTGAAAACGTTTGTACCGCACACAGCTCCATGTCGGGTCGGCTCAGAAGCCCGCGGATCGCATAGTGGCCCACGTCTCCGGTTCCGCACAGGGCCACCCGCAATCGGCTCATCAGTTCTCCACTTCCCTTGTGCCACTTGAACGAACGGCACCGCGCCCGGTGATCAGCGGCAGGTCGAGCGGGCTGTAGAGGCCCGGCTGTGCGGCGCTGATGATCGGGATCGCGTGCACGGCCCGCATCGCCGTGGCCAGCACGCCTTGGCCGGTGGCGTCGAGATCGGCTCCGCCGAGTGCGATGTCGGCCTCGATGTCGGGACTGCCCGAGATCCGTATTCTCGTGGTGCGCCGAGTCGGATCCACCGGTTGCGGCCAGTCCGGTGCGACCTCGTCGAGCAGCCGGTAGCAGTGCTCGATCACGAACATCGATGTGCCGCCGACCTCTCCGACGACCTGGAAATGCAGCGCGGCAGCATCATTGGGACCGTACGTTCCGGCGGGCACTGTGAACCCGTATCCGGCAGCGGCGATCTCTCGCTGCTCGTACACGCGGTCCAGCGTGACGCCCAGCCCGGCGGCCAGCATGGCCATCGGCCCCATCCAGTTGCGGGCAATCAGGCCGGGGGTATACCGCTGTGCGTCCGTGGCGATGTCGCTGCCGAGGCCGGATCGCCAACGCTTGACTCGATAGCCGCCCACGTTCATGGCTTCCTGCACCCGGATGCCGGTGATGTCGCGCGACAGACTGGTCAAATGCAACACCAAGGCGTCGGCCATGAAGCCGGGTTCGACGCCGGTGCACAAGAACGCGGATCCGCCTTCGGCGCAAGCTTTCTCGAGCTTGTGCTGGACGTCGGGTCCGTCCCCGGCGGGGTGCACGAGCACCGGAAGCGTGGTGGCCACCACGTTGATCCCGGCTGACAACAGACGGCACAGGTCGTCGATCACCTCGTCGTGCCGTCCGCGGTCGGTGGCCATGTAGCA
>JALHRH010000585.1 GCA_022841565.1 Mycobacterium sp.
ACCGGAGGCGTCGAGGTCTCCGCGTGGTTGGCAGGCACGCCGAGTGAATTCCTGATCGACGCGGCAGCTGCCGACGTGTTGCTGGGTTGCAGTTGCTCCGACACCAACCTGCAACTGGGTTCCGCACCCTTGACGGTGCGTGGCGGCTCGATCCTGATCGGTGAAGGCGGCAGCACCACAACCATCCAGGCCGGGCGGGTGCTGATGCAGGCGCCGCGTATCGAACTGGGCGCCCACGCCTCGGTCACCTCCAACGCGACCGGAGACGCCATCACCATGGCGGGGCTGTCCGGCAATGCTGCAACCTTCCTGGTGCAGAGCGCGAATGATCCTTTCACCGTTGCACCCGGTGGCCGCTGGCTCGTGTATGCCACCGATCCCGGTGATGGGGCCAACTTCGTCGCCGGCGGTCTGGACCATGACTTCAGGCAGTACGGCGCAGGCTTTGGCTCGACAGCTGTCGGCGGGGTCGGCAATGGCTTGCTGTTCTCCCTTGCCCCCAGGCTGGGAGTGGGTGGAGCGCTGAACAACCCCATCACCAAAGCCTATGACGGCGACACCTTGGCCTCGGTGGACAGCAGCGGCCTGACCTTGGCAGGGCTGTTGCCGGGTGATGTGGTGTTGGGTGCCAATGGATTCGGCAACTTCCGCTACGCCCAGAGCGATGTCGGCAGCGGAATCGCGGTCACCGCAGACTTGCCCGGCGGCTTGCCGGCCTTGCGTGACGCTGACGGCAAACCGGTCTTCGGCTACGCCTTCGATGGGGCCAGCAACTTCCTGGTCGGCAGCATCACCCCAAGGACGCTGTCGATCGCCAGCGTGACGGCGCAGGACAAGGTTTACGACGGCACGCGGGCTGTCACGCTCAGCGGCGCCGGCTTCACCGGGCTGGTGGGCACCCAGACCTTGACGCTGGTGCCGATCGATGTCGCCTTCGACAACAAGAACGTCGGCGTTGGCAAGGCCGTGACCGGGACGTTCGGCCTGAATGACGGACTGGACGGCTCCCGGGCCAGCAACTACCTCCTGTCCGGAGGGGGTCGCATCGCGACCACCGCAAACATCTCCGCACGCCCGGTGGCCCTGACCGACGTCCGTATCGCGGACAAGGTGTACGACGGCACTGTCACCGCCCAGATCAGCGGAGGCAGCCTTCAGGGCCTGGTGTCAGGCGAGTCCTTGGACGTGCTGCCGGTCAGTGCAGCTTTCGACAACAAGGACGCCGGGCTGCGCAAACCGGTGCAAGTGACGGTCCGCCTGGCCGATGGGCAGGGCGGTGGGCTGGCATCGAATTACGCGCTGTTCCAGGATGGTCTGGTTGGCGCGGCATCGATCCTGCCCAAGCCGCTGACTGCAACCGGCTTTTCGGTAGCCGACAAGGTCTATGACGGAACCCGCCTGGCACAGGTGTCCGGCGGGACGCTGGGCGGCCTTGTCGGTACCGAGTCCTTGGGAGTCGATGCTGCCGGCTCGTTCGACACGAAGGACGCCGGACCGAACAAGCGGGTGTCGGTCACGGTCGCCCTTGCCAACGGAAACAACGGAGGATTGGCGTCCAACTACCGGCTCGACGGTCTGGCCGGAGGCCTCGAAGCATTTGCATCGATAACTCCCCGCCCGATATCTCCTGCGAACCTGAATATCGTTACCCGAGAATATGACGGGACTCGAAGCGCATCACTCGTACCCGGCGCAGGCTTGTCGGGTCTGGCCGAGGGCGAGGACCTGGTCGTCCGACTCGTCAACGGACAGTTCGACACACCCAACGCCGGCATCGACAAACCGGTATCGGGCGATCTGACGATTGCAGACGGCTCGCGGGGTTTGGCGTCGAACTACCAACTGAGCAACAGCGATGCCGCTTCCATGCGGGGGACGATCACCCCGAGGCCGATCTCGGTTGCGGCCGTCAGCGCG
>JALHRH010000586.1 GCA_022841565.1 Mycobacterium sp.
TGAACAGCGCCCAGATGGACCTGGCCGAGTCGGTCACGGCGGCGGTGCGGGAGGCGGTGGGGCCGGATGTGGAGATGGCGATTGAGACTCACGCCATGTTGAACGGGCCGACGGCGATCCGCATGGCCGAGCGCCTGAGTCCGTACCGCATCATGTGGTATGAGGAGCCGGTCGGGCCGGAGAATGTGGAGGCGCTGGCCGCGCTGCGGAACCGCCTGAACGTGCCGATTTGCGTGGGTGAGCGGCACTATACCCGCTACGGCATCCGTCCGCTGCTGGAGCGTGGGCTGGTCGATTTTGTCATGCCGGACATCACGCGCTGCGGTGGGCCAAGCGAACTGCGGCGGATGGCCGCGCTGGCCGAGATTTATAACATCCCGGTCGCGCCGCATAACCCGAACGGGCCGCTCTCGACTCTGGCGAGCGCCCATGTGTGCGCGGCGATCCCCAACTTCTTCCGGCAGGAGTTCATGTTCACGGATGTCCCCTGGCGCGATGAGGTCATCACGCATCCGTTCGATGTGCGGAACGGACACTTCCACCTGAGTGATCGCCCTGGCCTGGGGGTTGATCTGGTGGAAGGGGTGATGGAGCAGCATCCGGGGGTGACGGTGCCGCGTGCGGGGTTCTATGTGTAGGGAAGAAGATAAACACAGAGGCACAGAGATCACACAGAGGGACACAGAGGATTTTTAACCGCCAAGACGCAAAGGACGCCAAGAGGATATGAGTCGATTTTCCGCCTCGGCGATTCGAGGCTGCATCCCGATTGTGCTGACGCCGTTCCGCGACGATGGGCGGTTGGATGAGGATGGACTCGCCGCTCAGGTCGAGGACTTGATCGCGCAGGGGGTTCATGGGCTGGCGGCGCTCGCCATTGCCAGCGAAGGCTACAAGCTGCATGACCACGAACGCGCCCGCGTGACGCAGATCGTCATCCAGACCGCAGGGGGCCGGGTGCCAGTCGTCATCAGCGCCGATCACAGCGGGACGGATGTGGCGGTCGAGAGGGCCAGGGTAGCTGCCGAGGCCGGTGCGGATGCGGTCATGGTGCTGCCGCCCTACTTCATCAAACCGGATGCCGAGTCGTTGGGGCGGTACTATGCGCGGCTGGCGGCGCTGGGCGTGCCGATCATCGTGCAGGATGCGCCGCAGCTTACCGGCGTGACGATGAGCGCAGCGTTCCTGGCGGGCATCCACCAGCAGCATCCGACCCTCACGCACGTTAAGCTGGAGGGCACTCCGGCAGGGCCGAAGACCTCTGACCTGCTGAGTCTCTCCGGTGGGAGCCTGGGCGTGCTGGCGGGTTGGGGTGGGCTGAGCTTCTGGGATGGGTTGGAGCGCGGAGCCTGCGGGTGTATGCCCGCGCCGAACTTCGGGCCAGCACTGGCGCGGGTCTATGACTTGTACACGGCGGGCGATCAAGCCGGGGCGTGGGCGGCTTTCAACGCTGCCGTGTCGTTTATCGCCTGGTCGATGCAGTCGGTGGATCTCTCGGTGTGGGCGGCGAAGGAGAGCTATCGACGGCGCGGCATTTTCCAGAGCGCGTATCAGCGCGACCCGGTGGCGCTGCCGGATGCGGTCATGCGGGCGCAGTTTATGGCGTATACTACAGAATGAATTGCACCCCCATTCTCGCTTAGCGTCCGCCTGTGCTTTCCATACCTTGTGAGGTGAATGATGTTAGCTCGTGCGACTGCGATGCCGACCCTGCCCGCCCATGACCTGCAACGAGCCATAAGCTTTTACCGGGATACACTTGGACTGACCCTCATACGGAAGACCGCCGGGGGTGTTCTCTTTGACTGCGGGAATAGCCACGTTTTCGTCTATGAATCCAGTAACGCCGGGACGGCAAAAAATACCGCGATGTCCTTTGTCGTTAATGATCTTCAGGCCGAAGTAGATGCCCT
>JALHRH010000587.1 GCA_022841565.1 Mycobacterium sp.
GCGGCCTTGCGAGGGATGATGCTGCGGAAAACTCTGCTGGTCGTTTATACGGCCTTGGTCCTTGGTGCAAACGCCGCCCACGCCGATGTGGCGGGCTTGCGCGAAGGCGACATGAAGAAACTGGCGATCCACATGTCGCCCGCCCCGGTGCCGGAGGCGGTGCTGCTGGACGCGACGGACGGCGAGCATTCGCTGGCCGATTATCGCGGCAAATGGGTGGTGTTGAACTTCTGGGCCACATGGTGCGCGCCCTGCCGCGAGGAAATGCCGTCGCTTGACCGGTTGCAGGCGGCGATGCCCGAGATTGCGGTGCTGCCGGTGGCTACGGGCCGCAACGCGGTGGAGGGGATCGAGCGGTTCTATGAAGAAGCCGCCGTGGTGAACCTGCCGGTGCTGCGCGATCCGAAATCGCAGCTTGGCCGCGCGATGGGCGTGCTCGGCCTGCCGGTGACCGTGATCCTCAACCCCGAAGGGCAGGAAGTCGCGCGGCTGATCGGTGATGCCGAATGGGACAGCGACAATGCCCAGGTGGTGCTGCGCGCCATGATGGCAGGGCAGTAGTCAGCCCAAGAGGCGGTGGTCAAAGGTGAAGGGCTCGGTCCGCATCACGGCCACGTCGGCCATTGCCGGGTGGCGCGGGTTAAGGACGATATTGTGTTCCAATTGCACGACGCTGCTTGGCACCCTGAGGCCGAGGGCCGACGTGCCGTTCAGCCAGTCATCCCCGATACGGCGCGAACGGTCTTCGGGCATTCCCGCAGGGTGGTCGGGCTCGTCGATCAGGCCGTCGGGGATATCAAGGCAGACCGCGACATAGTCCGGCACGCGGCCCTTGCGGCGTTGGCCGGGCGGCAGGTTTACCAGCACTTCTAGCGCTGCGAGCGCCAGCGACGAAGCGGAATAGACCGCTGGAATACCCGGTGTGTTCCACCGCCCGCCGTTCAGCCGCGCGCCTTCGCCGTCCAGTCCGGGAACGTAGTCCGGCTTGTTCAATTGCCACAGCAGCATCTCAGCCCCCATCATTGATGGTCAGACAAGCGCGCTGGAGCGTGGGTTGTTCCCCTCAGAGATCGAAGGTCGCAAAGACCGGCACATGGTCAGACGGCTGGGTCCAGCCGCGCACCGGGCGCAGGATGCGGCTGGAATGGGCGGCGGTCAGGATGTCGGGCGTGGCCCAGACATGGTCCAGCCGGCGGCCCTTGTCGGCGGCATCCCAGTCGGCGGCGCGGTAGCTCCACCAGCTGTAAAGTCGACCGTCGCGGATGTGGTCGCGCGTCACGTCCTGCCAGCCGCCTGCATCCATCACCTGACCGAACTGCTCCACTTCGACCGGGGTGTGGCTGACGATCTTCAGAAGGGCCTTGTGATCCCAGACGTCGTCTTCCCGCGGGGCGATGTTGAGATCACCGACGAGGATGGCGCGGTCGGGGCGTTCCCAGTGGAAGTAGTCGCGCATCTCGGTCAGGAAATCGAGCTTCTGGCCGAATTTCACGTTCACCTCGCGGTCGGGAATGTCGCCGCCCGCTGGCACATAGACGTTGTGGATGGTGACGCCATTTTCCAGCCGGGCCGAGACGTGGCGGGCGTGGCCAAGCTGCGCGAAATCCTTGTCGCCGGCATCGACGATGGGCAGTTTCGACAGGATCGCCACGCCGTTGTAGCCCTTTTGCCCGCGCGCCACGATGTAGCGGTAGCCAAGCGCCTGAAACTGCAGGAGGGGGATGGTCTCCACCGGGCTTTTGCATTCCTGCAGGCACAGAATGTCGGGGCTTTCCTCGGCCATCAGCCGGGTCACCAGACCTTCGCGCAAACGGACCGAGTTGATGTTCCAGGTGGCAAGGGTGAAGGGCATGGCGCTGGGCTCCGGCAGGGACGCTTTGATATGCCGCAGCGCGGGGCGAATGGAAAGCG
>JALHRH010000588.1 GCA_022841565.1 Mycobacterium sp.
GGCGGCTCCGTCTGCCTCGAGATCACCGAGCGTGCGGTGGTGCACGACATCGAAGCCACCCGCAAGACGCTGTCGGAGCTCAAAGAGGTCGGGGTGCAGATCGCCATCGACGACTTCGGTACCGGCTATGCCGTGCTGTCGCACCTGAAGTCTCTTCCGGTCGACATGCTCAAGATCGACACCGGGTTCGTTCGCGATCTGGGCACCAACGCCGGTGACCTGGCGATCGTGCGTGCCATCATCGGTCTGGCCGAGGCGTTCGGTCTGCAATTGGTTGCCGAGGGCGTCGAGACTCCGGCCGCCGCACTGACGTTGATGCAACATGGTTGTCACCGGGCGCAGGGATTCTTGTTGTCCCGCCCCGTTCCGGGCAACGCCATGGAGGCGTTGCTGGCCGCTCGCTGGATGCCGATGCCGTTCCTCGCCGACCGTGAGGCGTTGACGCTGGGCGCAATCTAGCTCAAGTGTGAGATTGGTTTGAACAATTAGGAAATTCACTTTAAGCGCTGTCGCATGCGTGACTGTCCTGATCGCCGGCGCCACCCTGTTGATCGGCGCCTGCAGCCGCCCGCACAACGACCCCGGTCCGTTGGCCGCGATGGTGAGTCCGGCCATCCCGCCAGCCGCCCAGGAGATTTCCAACCCGCTGCGCGGGCAGTACGAAGACCTGCTGGAGCCGCTCTTCCCCCAAGGTGAGCCCGCGCAGCAGCGCTACCCGGCCTGGCCCGCGTCGTACGACGCCAGCCTGCGGGTCACCTGGCGGCAGTTGCAGCCCACCGACCCGGCCACGCTCGCACCGGACGCGCCTGATGACCGCAAGTTCGACTTCAGCGTCATCGACGACGCGTTGAACAAGCTGGCCGAGCGCCGAATGCGGCTGACGTTGCGCGTGCAGTCCTACAATTCGTGCTGCAACGCCACGTACCCGAACAACACCAACATCGAGATTCCCGACTGGGAGCGGGCCAAGCCCAGCGTCAGCACCAGCTATCCCGCTGCCGGGAACGCGCCGGTGCAGGTGGTGCCGAACTTCAACGACCCCACCTATCTCAACGACTTCGGGCAGCTACTGGCCGCGCTGGGCCGCCGCTATGACAACGACGAACGGCTCAGTGTCTTCGAGTTTTCCGGCTATGGGGACTTCAGCGAAAACCACGTCGCCTATCTGCGTGACTCGCTGAGCGCGCCCGGCCCGAGTCCCGACGAAAGCGAAGCGGCACTGGGCTACTACAGCCAGTTCCGCGATCAGAACATCACCAAGGCGTCCATCCAGCAGCTGGTCGCGGCCAATGTCAACGCCTTCCCGCACACGCAACTGGTGGCCACCCCCAACAACCCCGAAATCATGCGTCAACTGCTCGCTGACGACGTCACCAAGAAACTGGCCGCACCGGTCGGCATTCGCTCGGACTGTCTGGGCGTCTACGCCCCGCTACCGGTCTGGGCCGAGTCCGGGCACTACGTGCAGACGTCCGACCCGCTGATCGGCGCGCTGAAGGATCGCCTCGGCAAGGCGCCCGTGATCACCGAGTGGTGCCAGCTGCCCGACGGGACCACGCCGCAGTCCTATTACAACAAGGGCCTGCACGACGTGATCCGGTACCACGTCTCGATGACGTCGAGCGTCAACTTCCCGGACCAGGACGCGACCTCGCCGATGGATCCGAAGTTGTATGTGCTGTGGGCGCAGGCCAACGCCGTCGCCGGCTACCGTTACTCGGTGGAAGCCCGGTCGGGGTCGCAAGCGCTGCAAGACCAGGTGGCGTCCATCGCGGTCACCTGGACCAACTACGGCGCCGCCGCGGCCACCGAGAAGTGGGTGCCGGGCTACCGGCTAGTGGACTTCACCGGGCAGACGGTTCGCACCCTGCCTGCCACCGTCGACCTGCG
>JALHRH010000589.1 GCA_022841565.1 Mycobacterium sp.
ATCTGGTAATTGAAGGTGTTGGCGCCGACGCGAACATTGCCGATCGTCAACGTGGCGTTGGTCGTCGCGCCATTGGTGATGTTGGCGCCGTTGATGGCCTGCGCGGCGTCGGCTGCGGCCCGGATCTGTCCGGCACCGGCAGCGACGTTGGCGCGCCGGTTGAAGGTGTTGCCGGTGCCGAAGTTGGCGTTGGTGTAGTCAACCGACACGGTGATGTGGTTGGCCCCGAGGTTCAGCGCATTGGCATTGCTGCCGTCATTGATCAGCGTCCCGACCGTGCTGGCCGCACCCACGGTCAGCAAGCCCGTGCCGCTGGTGCTGGCGGTGCCGGTGCCAGTGAACCCGGCGGTGGCGTTCACGAAGCCGCTGTTGGCGGCGATGGTGCCGCTGTTGGCGATCACGTCGCTCAGATTCAGCGTCCTGCCGCCGGTGGCTTGCATCAGGCCGCCGAGCTGGTTCTGTACGGTCTGGCCGGCAGCGACATCAACGGTCAGCGCGGTGGTCTGGTTCGCCGTGATCGTTCCCTGGTTGACGATGCTCATGGCGGTGCCGGCGCCGAGACTGCCCGAACCCTGGATCGTGTGCCCGGCAGCGTTGGTGAGTTCGTGGGTGCCCACGGTCTCGGCAAGGATGCGGTTCTGGGCGCTGGTGCCCAGCGTGGTGAACCCCGTGCCCCCCAGGGTGACGATTCCCGAGACCCGCAGCTTCGTGAGGTTGCCCACCGAATTGAGGTCCAGCGTGCCGTTGTTCGTGACCGTGCCGGACAGGATCAGGGTCGAGTTGTCGACGACGTTGAAGTCGCCGTTGTTGGTGACGTTGGAGATCGTCGCCACGTCGGCGACGTTCGTCCTGATCTGGCCGCCGGTGGCGGTGGTGAAGGCCCCGCCGGTGATCGTCGACCCGCCGTTGAGGTTGACGATGCCGGCGTTGATCGCCTCGATCGAGCCCGATGCGCCCTGGCCGAAGTTGGTGCCGGAAATCGTGACCGTGCCGCTGTCGGCGCGCACGGTCCTGTTGTTGGTCACGGTGCCGGTGCTCGAGATCGTCAGCGCATTGGACAGGTTGCCGATGATCGTGCCGTTGTTGATGAGGTTGAGCTGACCGCCGGCGCCGATCTGGCCCGCACCCTGCAGCGTCTGCCCGCTGCCCAACGTCAGGCTGTTGCCCGCCACGTCCGCGACGATGCGGTTCTGCGCGACATTCGACAGGTTGATGGTGCCGGTGCCGTCGATCAGCCGGTTGCCGGTGGTGCGGATGTCGGTGTTGTTGCCCACCGAGCCCATGGCGACGACGCCGTTGTTGGTCAGGTTGCCGTTGAGCAGCAGGGCCGAGTTGTCGACGACATTCAGGGTGCCGGTGTTGTTCACGCCGTTCACGCCTGCCGTGTGTCCGGCCAGGGTCGCGATCTGACCGCCGCTGGCCGTGGTGAACCTGCCGCCGCTGATGGTGCCGCCACCGATCAGCCGGACGACGCCGCTGTTGATGGCGTCGATCACGCCGGACGGGCCCTGGGCCAGATTGGTGCCCGAGATGATCACCGTCCCGCTGTCGGCGCGCACCACGTTGTTGTTGAGGACGGACCCGGTGCTCGAGATCGTCAGCGCATTGGACAGGTTGCCGATGATCGTGCCGTTGTTGGTGAGGTTGAGCTGACCGCCGGCCCCGATCTGGCCCGCACCCTGCAGCGTCTGTCCGCTGCCCAAGGTCAGGCTGTTGCCCGCCACGTCCGCGACAATGCGGTTCTGCGCGACATTCGATAGATTGATGGCGCCGGTGCCGTCGATCAGGCGATTGCCGGTGGTTCGGATGTCGGTGTTGTTGCCCAATGAGGTCATGTTGATGACCCCGTTGTTGGTGAGCGTGCCGTCGAGAGCGAGGGTCGAGATAT
>JALHRH010000590.1 GCA_022841565.1 Mycobacterium sp.
CACGAGACGACATCGACAGCCCACTTCCCATGCCTGCCGAGCATCCACCGTTTCGCGGGCATTCTTACGTGATGCACCGAGGGGCGTTTCGCGGGCACTTTTCGTGATGCTTGCCGCTGGGTTGACAGAGAGGGCGATCCCTGCTGGTTTAGTCGGTGATCGACGCAGCATCGGATCCGCGTCCGAAGAGATTTTCGTAAAAATGCTTGGTGTTGCGCCCATACTTCCTACTGATACATAACAAGGAGGGATGACAGTGTCGTCGGTAACCACTGAACCCAAGACGTCGTCGAATCTGGCGTCGATGTTCTTCGATCGAGTCGGCGCTTCTGCCGGCCAGGAGGCGTTTCGGCGCCTGCGCGACGACCATTGGTTATCGGTGACGTGGCAGGAGACCGCCGATCGCGTACAGCAGCTGGCGGCGGGATTGCTCGCGTCGGGCATCGAACCGGAACAGCGCGTCGCGATCATGGCGGGCACCCGGTACGAGTGGATCCTGGCCGACCTCGCCGTCATGTGCGCCGGTGCGGCCACGACAACCGTCTATCCCAGCACGCACGCCGCCGACGCCACCTACATCGTGGCCGACTCGGAGTCGCGGATCGTGTTCGCTGAGGACGCCTCGCAGGTCGCCAAACTCGCCGACCATCGCGGCGAGCTTCCGGACGTGCGCCTGATCGTGGTCATGGACGGCGACGGCGACGGCGACTGGGTTGTTACCTTCGACGAATTCACCCGCCGCGGCGCCGCTTACCTACAGGAACACCCGACGTCCGTCGTCGACGCCGCAGCCACGGTGACGAGCGAATCGCTGGCCACCCTGATCTACACGTCGGGCACCACCGGACGCCCGAAGGGGGTTCGGCTCGCGCACCGGTCATGGACCGCGGCGGCCGAGTTCATCCGCAACGAGGGACTTCTCGGCGAAGACGACCTGCACGTGTTGTGGCTGCCGCTCGCACACTCCTTCGGGAAGGTGCTACTCGCCAGCCAGCTCGCGTGTGGATTCGTCAGCGCGGTCGACGGGCGCGTCGACAAGATCGTCGAGAACATGGGTGCCGTGAAGCCGACGTTCATGGCCGCGGTTCCCCGCATCTTCGAAAAGGCGCACGCCAAGATCGTGATGACAAGCCAAAGCGCCGGCGGCGTCAAGGCCCGGCTGTTCGAACAGGCGTTTCGGGTCGGCCTCGACGTGTCTCGTCGGCACCGCGACGGCAGCCCGGTGCCGCTCCCGCTCAGGGTCCAGCATCAGCTGTTCGACCGACTGGTGTTCAGCAAGGTCCGCGACGTCTTCGGTGGCCGGCTGCGGTTCTTCGTCTCCGGGTCCGCGCCGCTCAACCGCGAGATCGCCGAGTGGTTCCTTGCCGCTGGAGTGCTGGTGCTGGAAGGCTACGGGCTCACCGAATCCGCCGGCGCGGGATTCATCAACCGTCCCGACAACTACAAGCTCGGCACCGTCGGCCTGCCGTTCGACGGCACAGACGTGCGCATCGGTGACAACGGAGAAGTGCAGCTGCGCGGCGCTCTGGTCATGACCGGTTATCACCACCTGCCCGACAAAACCGAAGAGGCGATGACTAGCGACGGTTGGCTACGCACCGGTGATCGCGGCAGCCTCGATTCCGACGGGTTCCTCACCATCACCGGCCGCATCAAGGAACTGTTCAAGACGTCCGGAGGCAAGTACGTTGCGCCGCCGGCCATCGAAGCGAAGTTCATGGCGCTTTGCCCCTACGCCAGCCAATTCATCGTGTTCGGGGAGGCGCGCAATTATTGTGTCGCGCTGATCGCCCTCGATGGTGACTCGTTGACGAAATGGGCGGGGGAGCAAGGGATCTCGGAGACGTCGTTCGCCGAGCTCACCCGCAACGCCC
>JALHRH010000591.1 GCA_022841565.1 Mycobacterium sp.
GCTGCACTCGTCCAGGTGTTGATCGACCCGGGCCGATGGCACGGGTTCCCGCTCGCCGTCGAGCCGGGCCGACAGCGCTTCGCGCGCCACCTCGCAGTCCATGACTAAATAGTCGCGCATCACCCGCGATTTGTTCCCGGCCAACCTACGGACTAACCGAAATCGACAACTGTGGTAGGAGCGCGGAGCCGGTCGAAGGCGGCAAGACGATAGGTCAACGAGACCACCATTGGGAGTATTTTGCCGCGGCCCGTCGGTGCCGGCAGCTCACGCACGGCACGGACGCCCGCGATAGCACGCAGGTCGGCGTAGTGGTTGGCGGTGAACCAGAAGGGCATCGGCGGCGCCGTGTAGAACTCACTGAGTCTGAAGCCGCGTCGCCGTGAATACACGCTCAACAACCACGGGATGCTGTCGAAGACCAACCGGCCACCGGGGAATCGTCTGGCGCAGGCCTTGATCAGATCGAACACCGTATCGCGCTCGAAGTACTGAAACAGACCTTCGGCGGTGATCAGCACACCGTCGGTGCCATCTACCCGGTCCATCCAGGAGTAGTCCAGAGCGGACTGGGCGCAGTACCGCAACCGGTCCGACGCCGGCAACAGTTGCCGGCGTATCTCCACGATCGGCTCCAGATCGACCGAAAGCCAGTTGAGTTCGCCGTTGTCCAGGCGCCAGAAGCTGGTTTGCAGCCCTTCCGCCAGCGCGACGACGGTCCCCCGCGGATAGCTGGTCAGGAACTCGCGTGCGGCGTTATCGAATGCCAGCGCCCGCAGGGCGGTGGCTTGATGGGTACGACCGAAATGGTGGTAGTCGTAGTCGATGCTGTCGCGCAAGGCGATGGCCACCGGATCGTCGATGATGCCGTCCGGACGCGCGGCCTCGGTCGCTCGCTGATGCAGCGTGAGCAGCGCGGTCTCGGATACCCCGGCGAGGTGACGGGCGTCGAAGACTGGCATGGCTCAGACAGTACTGATGGCGCGTCCGCGACGAGCAGCACTGCGCGGGCCACGGGAACTTTTCTCGTGTCAGCGACGACTAAGACAACACGGGCATTGGCAAAGGTCGGGTTGGCCTCGCATCCACTTCCCGCGCGATCGACTACTAGGCAACATTTCTAGGCAAGGAGGTGCAGGCCTGACCGGCCCGATATGGATGGCCTTGCCTCCGGAGGAGCATTCGGCTCTGTTGAATGCCGGACTCGGACCGCAATCATTGCTGGTCGCCGCGGCCCAGTGGGGCGAGCTCAGCAATCAATACGGTGCCGCGGCCGCGGAGTTGAGCCACGTGCTCGCTGAGGTGCATGCCAGCAGTTGGCAGGGCTGCAGCGCGAGCACGTATGTGGCCGCACATGCCCCCTACCTGGCGTGGCTCGAACAGGCTTCCGTCGACAGCGCACGCACCGCAGCACAGCACGAAACGGCCGCCGTCGCGTACTGCAGCGCCGTTGCCGCCATGCCCAGCTTGGCTGAACTGGCCGTCAACCACGCTGTACATGGCCTCCTGGTCGCCACCAACTTCTTCGGCGTCAACACCATCCCCATCGCGCTCAATGAGGCGGACTACGTTCGCATGTGGATTCAGGCCGCTGAGACCATGGCCGTCTATCAGGCCGCCACCGCGGGGGCCATGTCAGCAATACCCGCCCCCCAACCAGCGCCACCCATCCGTGCGGATAGGGCCGACGCTCTGGGCGCCCCGCCGGCCGAGTCGAGTTCGATCGCGCAACTCATCGCCGATCTGCAGAATCTCATCGCCGACCCGTACCAGTATTTTCTGGACTTCTTCCAGCAACTCGGGTTCAGTCCCGCCACCACGGCCGTCCTGGCGGTTATCGCGTTGTTGTTGTACGACCTGCTCTGGTAC
>JALHRH010000592.1 GCA_022841565.1 Mycobacterium sp.
CTGACATCATGCTCACGTCGATGGACCAGAACATTCAGCTCCTGGTCGACTACCTCGGCAGCTGCGAACGAATTCGCAAGACGCCGATGCCCTTCGCCTACGCCGTTCACCTGCGCCGGTCGCTTGTGCTCTATTGCTTCACCCTCCCCTTCGCCATGGTCGACACCTTCGGCTGGACGACCATTGTCGACGTCCTTATCATCGCTTACACATTCTTTGGCATCGAGGAAATCGGCGTCGAGATCGAAAGCCCCTTCGGGCATGACGCGAACGACCTCCCCATCGAGGACATCTGCGAAACGATCCACAACAACATCTATGCCCAGGCGGGCATTGAGAAGCTGCCTCGCGATGCCCGAGGGCTCTGACGCATGTACCAACATGGGCCTCAAACTGGCGAGGCGATGACCACCATTCCCCTGTCAACCGCGCAACCAACGTCAGCTTCGACGGAACGGTCAGTTCGACTGGCCGCACAAAGCGGCGGCCGTCGCCGCGGTCAGCCGCGCGGCGTGGTGGTGATGTGCACGTGGTCGTAGTGGCCGTAACCCGACGCCTGCGGACCCGCCGGCGTGTAGTACCTGCCACGCCAGATCACATCCTGCAACCCGAACCGGTCCGCGTTACTCATCGCGAACGCGAGAATCTCGTCTCCGAGCGCTATGCCTTCGGGGCTCTCGGGGTTGGGAATGATGATGTCGATCGCCAGACCGCTCGGATGCCATGGCTTCGGGTCCGGCCGGACGCCGTCGATGGTGGCAATCTGGGGAAACCGCGTGCTGATAGCACGGGCGGCCACGATGGTGTTGGCCTGCAACCCGGCCTCGTTCGCGACGCCGACGGGCAACCCTTCCGGGATATCCGCGCGGGCTGCGAGGGATGAATCAAGGTTGCCGGAAGTGGCCTGGCCGGGAACCGCGGCGATCGGCGGGTCTGTGGGAGTGGGCGCACTCGGAGGCGAAGGTGTGGCCGCGTTGTCGACCAAGGCTTGCTGTTGCGGTGTCAACGCCGTGTACTGCGCCTCTGCGGCGGCAATCTGACGCAGCAGCTCACTCAATTTCGTCTGCAGGTCTGCTCGCACCGCGGTGGCCCGCTCGGCCGCGGCGCGGGCGTCGGCAGCCGATCTCTCCGAGGCCAAAGCGGCTTCGGCCGCGCGCGCACGCGCGAGTTGAAAGGCCTTTGTCTGATCGGCCGTCTCGGCGGCAACCTTCCGCTGTAGCGACAGCTGGTCGATCAGCTGTTGCGGAGAGGCCGAGGTGAGCACCGCCGCTAAATTACCGGTGTGGCCCCTCATGTAGGTCATCGCCGCCACCCTGTTGGCAGCGGCCTGATGGGGCTGAAGCTGGCTGTTGGCGACCTCGAGTGCCTCCAGGTCGGTGCGGTGGTGGGCTTCGGCCTCTGTCTGGGCAGCCAGTCGAGCGTCGACATCGCGCTGGGCGGCTGTGACAGCCTCGCGACTCTTCAGAGCCTGACTGGACAACTCGTTGAGCCGGGCCATCGCGTCAGTCGCCGGATCCGCCTTCACGTCGCCGATGGATACTGCCAGTACCACGACCGCGGCAACCGAGCCGCACACCGTTCGCCGCAGTGAATGGCGCGGCCGGGTCATGCGGATTGTCACGATCCTTCGCTGCAGGGACCGATTTTGGCCCGGCGGTCTATGTCTCGGATAGGTTACGAACTGGCATCGACGATGTCTAGTCGGCGGCTTGATTCGAAACGGTCCGCGCGGGAGGAATGCGGCGGAGACGAATGCGGCGGGTTACCTGGTAAACGACGCTGCATGCTCTATCCTGTTGCAGCACAACGTAATTCATAGCCGTCACCCTGGCCGTTAGTTCGCTGAGGCCG
>JALHRH010000593.1 GCA_022841565.1 Mycobacterium sp.
GCCTCGAACACCTCCGCGGCTCCGCTCTGGGATTTCGCAACCTGACCAACTACATCGCCAGATCCCTGCTGGAAACCGGCGGATTCAAACCCCAACTACACCCTCGATTGTGAAGAGCCCGTTTTCCGTGCGTGGCACGCCTGTTCTCCCATGTCCGGCCAAAGATACTTAGCTAGTTTAACACTTAGCTAGTATTGTTAAGTCGGCCGCGGGACAGGTGGGTAGCAGCTTGCTCGCCGGCATGACCTAGCGGTCCGGACCACCAGAGCGGCCCAGACCTCCCGGCCCACCCGGGCCTCCGGGGCCACCAGGGCCTCCCGGGCCTCCCGGGCCTCCCGGGCCTCCCGGGCCGCCGGGTCCGTTTGCGGCGGGAGCCACAAACACACACTCATTCAAGTCGGGGCTCCATGCCCAACCCGGGGCGCAGTCGTCCGCACGGCTGATCGCCGGCGCGACGGATGAGGGTAATACGGTGGACGCCAGAATGGTCGCGCTGATTGCGCAATGCCGGAGGATTCTGACCATTCAACGCCTCCCATCGTCGTCGCCGGGCAACCCCCGACCGCCTGGCCTCTTTGCCGTCAAGTGTCCCTCCGAGGGGCCCGCATGCCGATAGGGATCTGTCCGACTAACCGAACCGCAATCCTCGTCTGCGCGCCCACAGCACGGCCACGACGGTTCCGATGACCCAGACCGCCAGGGCCATCGCGAGATGCACAAAGCTCTTGGTGTCGCGGCCGAAAACCGGTCCGATGGCCGCAGGGATTTGGGTCCACATCACGCGGTGCTCGATCCCGCCCATTGGGTCGGCCACGTAGTAAACGGCGTAGGGCAGGGTGATCGCCACCAGCCAGCTCGCCGTGCGGCGCAGGTTGCGCCGTTGCCGCCACCGGCGAAGCAGCGGCTCAACGCCCACCGGGTGCATTACCGAGATGACGTTGCCGACGCCCAGCCAGGACACGATCGGTACGGCGACGTTGGGGATCGTCATGGCCATTTGCGGCACCCCCTCCATCCATATCGTCAGCGACGCGGCGGCCGCAAACGTGGGCAACCCGACGATCACGATGAGCGCCAGGTTCTTGATCAGCAACACCCGCCACAGCGGCACGCCGTCGGTCAAGCCCTGTGCGACCCGATAGTGGTCGCCGCCAAGCAGATTGGTGGTCGTCACATCGGCGAGGACGAACGAGGAGAAATAGGTGCTCACCAGGACCACCCAGTCGAGCTGACTGTGATGAAAGTGGCGGGTGACGTGATTGCTGTGGACGGCGGTCAGCGGCTGAACCATCAACCACGCTGCCGCGAGCACCAGGTTGGCCATGACACCAGACAGCCAGGTGCACGGCGGGTGAAAGGCCCAGCGGACTTCGGCGCATATCGCCGGCAGCAACGGCTTCTCGAAGTCTTTGGCGGCCCGTCGGGCCGCGTTCGGACGAGGCGCCGAGGCACGCGCCAAGGCGCGCAACGCATGGCGCACCTGCTGGTGCATCGGCGCCTCGGGCGTCTCGGTCTCCGACATGTGCTCCCTACCAAAACGGCTGTGCGTGCACGGTACCTGGCTGGCGTGACGGTGCCAGGTCAGATCTCCCAATTGACCGTAAAGTCATGCCGCAGCACCAGGTCGACGAGGACGTCGGTCCGTTTTCCCAGCGCCCATGATTCGGTGGCGAATGCGTCGTGGGCGAAGAAGGCGTAGTTGGTCGAGGTTTCGGGCGTGGTTCGCGACCGGTACACGATGGCGTCGAGATCTTGCCACCAGCGCCGGGCGGCGTCGGCGAGTTGATGGCACTGCCGCCACACCCGCCCGCGTTGGCCGGTGCTGATCTGGTCGTCGAGGTC
>JALHRH010000594.1 GCA_022841565.1 Mycobacterium sp.
CCCGGACACCGGCAGCCGCAACAGCCGCCCGACCGCGACCCCCACCAGCCCGGCGGCGATCAGAAGCCCCACCTCGCGCAGCCCCAGCGGAACCGAGGCGCCCACCATCTCGACCCCCGACGCCGACCCGACCGCCGTGCCAGTCAGCCCCCAGAACAGCATCGGCACCGCAATGATCGTCCCGATCAGCCGCAGGAATTGCAGCACCGTCAGCAGCCGCACGTCCGCCCCCGCCTCCTCGCCCAGCTGCACGCTTTCGATCAACCCGCCCGGCACCGCCCCGAAGAACGCATCCAGCGGTTTCAATCCCCCGCGCCGGTAGATCAGAAAGCCGATCGCATGGGCCAACGGCACGAAAAGGCACAAGGCCAGCAGCGACGGCCCCCAGCCAAGCGCCTGGCCGGCAACCTCGGGCGTGAAGGCCCCACCGATGGCAACCCCGATCACCGGCACAAAGGAAAACCGCAGCCGCGCGGGCAGGGTGATGGGCCGGCCGAACGGCCTCCACCCGAGGACCGCAATCACTCCCGTCACGACCAGCGAGCCGAGCAGGAAGCCAAGCGGCAGTTGCAACAGGTGCGCCACCGTGCCACCCGCCGCGCCAAGCCCAAGCGTGGCTGCCAGCCCCGCCAGATCAACTCCGCGCCACGGCATCACCAATGCGGCGGCTTCACGTCTGCGGCAGGCGCATCACCCAGTCCCGCCTCACGCTCCGCCTCGCGTTCAGCGAGCATGTGGGCCACCCGGGTCAGGCGGTCGATCTCGCGCCCCTGACGGGTGACGACGTCCGAAAGGTCATCGACCGAACGGGTCAGGTGCGCGATGCGCTCTTCGAGTTCCTCGGTCCGGTCCATCGTGCCTCCGGTGCTTGCCGCCTCGCCGCCCATCCGATACACGGGCCGCGACCGAAAGCGAAGGGTCTGACCCCCATGGCAAACGACAAAACACCGCGCCGCCCAAAGGCCGAAGCCCCGAAGGGCTTTCGTGATTATTTCGGGGCCGAGGTGACAGAACGCAAGGCAATGCTGGACGCGATTGCCGAGGTCTATCATCGCTACGGTTTCGACCCTCTGGAGACGTCAGCCGTCGAAACGGTCGAAGCGCTGGGGAAGTTCCTGCCAGATGTCGACCGCCCGAACGAGGGAGTCTTTGCCTGGCAGGAGGACGACGCCGATTGGCTGGCACTGCGCTACGATCTGACCGCCCCACTGGCGCGGGTGGCGGCGCAGTATCGCAACGACCTGCCCTCGCCCTACCGCCGCTTTGCGATGGGGCCGGTCTGGCGCAATGAAAAGCCGGGGCCGGGGCGGTTCCGGCAGTTCTACCAATGCGATGCCGACACGGTCGGTTCTGCCTCGATCGCCGCCGATGCCGAGATTTGCGCCATGCTGTCGGATGCGCTGGAGACGGTGGGCATTCCGCGCGGCGACTATGTGGTGAAGGTCAATAACCGCAAGGTTCTGAACGGGGTGATGGAGGTCGCGGGCCTTGCCGGTGACGACAAGGACGCCGAGCGTGGGATCGTGCTGCGCGCCATCGACAAGATCGACCGGCTGGGCGACGCCGGTGTCCGGGCGCTGCTGGGCGAAGGCCGCAAGGATGAAAGCGGCGATTTCACCAAGGGCGCAGGGCTTGGGCCGGATCAGGCCGAAGTGGTGATGGGCTTCATGGCCGCCAAGCGCGCGACCGGTGCCGAAACGGTGGCCCGGCTGCGTGAGTTGGTTGCTTCGTCGGTTATCGGCACAGAAGGCGTGGCAGAGTTGGAAGCGATTGCCGACCTCTTGGCCGCGCAAGGCTACGGCCCTGACCGTATCGTCATCGACCCCGGTGTC
>JALHRH010000595.1 GCA_022841565.1 Mycobacterium sp.
TGTCGTCTTGGGCCGGCGCAGCGGCTTTCGGCGATTCGTGCGGTGCCGCGTCACCGGAGGACTTGCCGTTCGCCTGTCCTCGGCTCTGCTGAATGGCAGCGATCAGTTCGCTCTTGCGCATACCCGACGTGCCCTTGACACCGGCTTGATTAGCCAGCGCGCGCAGTTCGGGCAGCACCATGGTGGCTAGCGAGCTGGCTGGTGCGTTGGATTTGACGGTCGACGCATCGGAAGCGTCGGGTGTCACGGAGTCCGACACCTTGTCGGCGTCGGTGCTTTCGCCAGCCGTGATGAGGTCCGTATCAGTCACGGATTTCCTTTCTTGCCCCGCTGATCATGTCAAACGGGGATTCCTGCATCAGGTCAAGCATTCAGGCAAATTGCTGAGTGCGCCCAATAATCGACTCTGAAACGGTGATCGCCAGGATCGGCGACGAAACAGCGAACCGCGTTCACGAGAAGAATTGGTGGTTGTCTCAGCGTCAAGGCAGTTTGTGCAGAGCAGATGCTGCAATTGCTGGACGCGTCCGAGGATAGCCCGCTTCATGGCCGGAAGCAAGCAAACCCCGCCCGCTACGCTGTGGATCAACCCGGGACGGGTACTCCCGGTCTCCAGCGAACTCCAGCGCCCACCGTCATCTTCTTGATGATGAATCCATTCGCGGTTGCGTACTCAACCGCTTCAGCAGGCAACTCCGGCTCGGTGCTCAACGCGATCAGCGAAGGACCAGCCCCGGAAAGCGTTGCCGCAACACTATGACGCCGTAGCAGCCGTAAATATTCCGAAGAGGTCGGCATTGCCGGTTCCCGGTGGGGTTGATGGAGCACGTCTTCGGTGGCAGCCATCAGCAGATCAGGTCGCTCGGTCAGCGCGACTACCAGCAGCGCAACACGGCTGACGTTGAACCGGGCGTCCTCGTGGCTGACCCGGGCGGGCAGCAGCACCCGCGTCTCCGCGGTCGACGACCGCTCCGCGGGAATCGCAACGAACACGTGGATGTCGGGATGAAGCCGCAACGGAACCGCCGAGTAGTCCGGCCTACCGCTGCTGTGGTCAGCCCACGACACCACCGCGCCCCCCAGCACGGCGGCCGACGCGTTGTCCGGGTGACCTTCGAACTCGGACGCCAGTTGAATCAGCTGAGTTTCGCTCAGCGGAGTCGAATCTATCTGCGCGACAAGGCCATTGACAGCGGCGAGCCCGCTCACCACCGCTGCCGCAGAGGACCCGAGGCCGCGGGAATGCGGGATGTCGTTGCGACAGCGCACCACCAAACCGGCGACACCGACCCCGGCCGCCTGCAGGCCGCACTGGATGGCCCGCACCACGAGGTGCTCGGGTCCCAGCGGTACTTGGCCAGCACCTTCCCCTTCGACCATCACTGCCAGACCGGAATCCGTTGTCTCGACCACGATCTCGTCGCACAGATGCAAAGCCAGACCGAGGCTGTCGAAACCGGGGCCCAGGTTGGCGCTGGACGCCGACACCACGGCGGTGGCCACCAGCCCCGCGGGCAGGACCAGGCCGGCCGAACCAAGCTCCACTAGCCCAACCCCAGCTGCTCAACGACGAGAACCGGGTCGACCGGTAACGCAGACACCTGCGGCATATCCCGCAGGGCAGTGTCGGGATCCTTGAGACCGTTGCCGGTGACGGTGCACACCACCGTCGACCCCCGCTGTACCCAACCGTCTTCGACGGACTTGAGCAGGCCCGCGATGCTCGCCGCCGACGCAGGCTCGACGAAGACACCTTCGGTGCTGGCCACCAGGTGGTAGGCCGCCAGGATTTCCTCATCGGTGGCGGCCAGGAA
>JALHRH010000596.1 GCA_022841565.1 Mycobacterium sp.
TCAGCGTGGAGGAATCCTCGACGTTGAATACCGAGCTGGAGTTCACCGAAGGCGTGGGCTTCGACAAGGGGTTTCTGTCGGCCTATTTCGTCACCGACTTCGACGCCCAGCAGGCGGTGCTTGAAGACCCGGTGATCCTGCTGCACCAGGACAAGATCAGCTCGCTGCCCGACCTGCTGCCGCTGCTGGAGAAGGTGGCCGAATCGGGCAAGCCGCTGCTGATCATCGCCGAGGACGTCGAGGGCGAGGCGCTGGCGACATTGGTCGTCAACTCCATCCGCAAGACGCTGAAGGCAGTCGCGGTCAAGTCGCCGTACTTCGGTGACCGCCGCAAGGCCTTCATGCAGGACTTGGCTATCGTGACCGGCGGCGAGGTGGTCAACCCCGACACTGGCTTGCTGCTCCGCGAGGTGGGCCTCGAGGTGCTGGGGTCGGCCCGACGTGTGGTGGTCAGCAAGGACGACACCATCATCGTCGACGGCGCCGGATCCAAGGACGCGGTCGTCAACCGGGTCAAGCAGCTGCGCGCCGAGATCGACGCCAGCGACTCCGACTGGGACCGGGAGAAGTTGCAGGAGCGGGTGGCCAAGCTGGCCGGCGGCGTGGCCGTCATCAAGGTCGGTGCCGCCACCGAGACGGCGCTCAAGGAGCGCAAGGAAAGCGTCGAGGACGCCGTCGCCGCGGCCAAGGCCGCGGTCGAGGAGGGCATCGTCCCAGGCGGGGGCTCGGCGCTGATCCAGGCCCGCCACGTGCTCGAGTCGCTGCGCAACGAACTCAGCGGCGACGAGAAGCTGGGCCTCGACGTGTTCTCCGAGGCACTGGCCGCTCCGCTCTACTGGATCGCGGCCAACGCCGGGCTGGACGGCGCTGTCGCTGTCAATAAGGTCATCGACCTGCCCATCGGGCAGGGCCTGAACGCGGCGACCCGGGTCTACGGGGATCTGGCCGCCGATGGCATCGTCGACCCGGTCAAGGTGACCCGTTCGGCGGTGCTCAACGCCTCGTCGGTGGCCCGGATGGTACTCAGCACCGAGACGGCGATCGTCGACAAGCCGGCCAATTCGGAAGACGACCACGGTCACGGCCACCACCACGGCCACGGTCACGGTCACTAGATTCCCGGCATCACCAACCGCCCCCGGTTCCGCGCGGACCGGGGGCGGTTGCTCAGCGGTGGAAGATGGCAGGCATGTGCACTGCAACGTTCTACGTCACACCGGGATATGGCGATCGACAGAGGCGGAACTTTCACTACTCGCAGGCGGTCAGGTGCGGCGATCGCGTCGAGACCGCGGGACAGGGCGGTTGGACCGACGCTTGGTGCTATCCCGAATCAGTTCAGGACGAAGTGATACAGGCCTTCGACAACGTCGAACGCACGCTTGCGGTCGCCGGAGCATCTTGGCGTCATGTGGTCAGCGTGCATTCCTACCACGTGGTGAACGCTGACGGGACGGTCGGGCAGGATGACCTGGCCACGATGGTCGAGCAACTGCGCCGGCGCATGGGTGAACGAGCACCGCTGTGGACATCCATCGGCGTCGCCGCGCTGGCGGACTCGAACATGCGAGTTGAAATCCAGGTCAACGCCGTGATCGACGACGATGAATAAGGTGACATCAGCGACCACGGCCACGGTCGCCTGCCGCAAACGCGGCAGGCGGCGCGCTCGGTCGGCGGCACTATCGCCTGACCACTCCGATGAATTTTCTTGGCCCGAGGTGTCATACCCGGCGTGCCGTCTTCGTAGACATCACGACGGGCAGCCACCCGGGCCGCCCCTGTAGTTCAAGGAGCATGTGAT
>JALHRH010000597.1 GCA_022841565.1 Mycobacterium sp.
GCGGATCCCGGCAGCCAGCGCCGGCGCAGCCCGCCGCATCCGGCGACGACCCGTGGGGCAGCGCCCCGGCCTCGGGTTCGTTCGCCGGCGGCGACGACGAACCGCCCTTCTGACCCAGTTACTTCACAGCACAAGAACGGAAAGATAGACACACATGGCCAAGTCCACCAAGCGGCGCCCCGCTCCGGAGAAGCCGATCAAGGCGCGCAAATGCGTCTTCTGCGCCAAGAAGGGCCAGAACATCGACTACAAGGACACCAATCTGCTGCGGACCTACATCAGCGAGCGCGGCAAGATCCGCGCCCGGCGGGTCACCGGCAATTGCGTGCAGCACCAGCGGGACATCGCGGTCGCGGTGAAGAACGCCCGCGAGGTCGCGCTGCTGCCCTTCACCTCCTCGACGCGCTAAATCAACGCGCGCCCAACCAAAAGCCCAACGAAAGTACTTAAACGATGAAGCTGATACTGACGGCTGACGTCGACCATCTCGGTGCCGTCGGCGACACGGTCGAAGTCAAGGACGGCTACGGCCGCAACTTCCTGCTGCCGCGCGGCCTGGCGATCGTGGCCTCGCGGGGTGCCCAGAAGGCGGCCGATGACATCCGTCGCGCCCGCGAAACCAAGACGGTCCGCGACCGCGAGCACGCCAACGAGATCAAAACCGCCATCGAGGCCCTCGGATCGGTCTCGCTGCCGGTCAAGACCGCGGCCGACAGCGGCAAGCTGTTCGGCTCGGTCACTGCCGGTGACGTGGTGGCCGCCATCAAGAAGGCCGGCGGCCCGAACCTGGACAAGCGGATCGTCCGGCTGCCCAAGGCGCACATCAAGTCCGTCGGCACGCATCCGGTGGTGGTGCACCTGCACCCTGAGATCGACGTGGAGATCGCGCTCGAGGTCGTCGGCGCGAGCTAATTCGATCTGCCCTCATTCGGTGCGGTCATGATTGGCCGCGCCGTCTTCGGCTTGCCCGGAATTTGCTTCGCGAATCGGCCTTCTGGCGAACTGCTCCGAAGGCGTATGTGCGCGAGCGGCGTAACCCCGCATTAACTCGGCGAAAATCTAGCTGAAATCCAACACGCCCGACGCGGTAACCTGCGCCGACACGCCGGGGAGATTCTTGTCCACACGAGGTCCGCGGCGTTGTAGGGCGTTCATCAGCAGCGATGCCGTTCCATCCCGCATTGATCCACAGGTTCTCCACAG
This sequence comes from Mycobacterium sp., assembly GCA_022841565.1. Lineage (GTDB taxonomy): Bacteria > Actinomycetota > Actinomycetes > Mycobacteriales > Mycobacteriaceae > Mycobacterium. The sequence continues at coordinate 1,204 of JALHRH010000597.1, forward strand.
GCCGCTCAACACTGGTGTTCAACCATATGCACACTCGGTCCACAGATTCATGAACAGGCGCTGTTGGAGTCCGGTCTAGCAACGTTTACGTTTCTTCCGGCGCTAGACGATGCGTGGGAACCAGGGGGGTGGGATGTCGGTGTCCTTGCCGTGACTTACAGCCTGAATGTCAGTGATCGAATGTATGTTCGGTGGTTGAGTCGAAGGGAGGTGGTTCGTGGCGGTCGTCGACGATATGCCCCACCCCGGAATGGATTCTGCGCCACCCAGTGAGGACTACGGTCGCCAGCCTCCGCAGGATCTCGCCGCAGAACAGTCGGTGCTGGGCGGGATGCTGCTGAGCAAGGACGCCATCGCCGACGTGCTGGAACGCTTGCGGCCGGGCGATTTCTATCGGCCCGCACATCAGAACGTGTACGACGCCATCCTGGATCTCTACGGGCGCGGTGAGCCGGCCGACGCCGTGACCGTAGCCGCAGAACTCGATCGTCGTGGTCTGCTGCGCCGCATCGGGGGCGCCCCGTATCTGCACACGCTGATATCGACCGTGCCGACGGCCGCAAACGCCGGATACTATGCGG
>JALHRH010000598.1 GCA_022841565.1 Mycobacterium sp.
TGCACACCGGACCAGGCCAGCAGTTCGGCGACTACCTCCTCGTGCACGTCGGAGTTCTGCCTCAGATCCAGGGCAGACAGGTGAAAACCGAAGACATGCACGCTTTCCCGCAACAATGCCAACCGGTCGTCGGCCAGCACCGCGCTGCCATGCGTGCGCAGCGAGGCGTCGATGGTGTCGAGGTCCGCGCGCAATTCGCCCGGAGCGGCGTACGCCGGTACGCCGAGGTTGAGCAGGTGCTGCGGTTGCTCGTCGAGGATCTTTGCGGCGGTCGCGCTCAGCCGGGAACGGATCACCCGCAATGCCCGCCGGTAGGGCTCGTCGTCGCGCGCCTTGTCCTGGCAGCCCTCGGCGAGTTCGGCGAGTTCGGGTGTCACGTTCAGCAGCCGCGACGACATCGACAACTCCTGCTCGAGTTGGTCGAGTTCGGCCAGGTAGTGGGCCAGCGCGGTGTAGGCCGCGCTGCCGGTAGCCAGCCGGACGACGTCGGCGGTCACATTGGGATTGCCGTCCCGGTCGCCACCGATCCAGGAGCCCGGTTGCAGAATCGGCCCGTTCAGCAGGTCGGCGTCGGGCCAGCGGGCGCGCAGCGCCTCCCGAACTTCCGCGTTGACCTTAGGAAGCACCTCGAAGAAGGACGCGGGATAATAGCGCAGGCCCGCGGCGATCTCGTCGCTGATCTGCAGCCGGGACAGCCGGATGATCGCGGTCTGCCACAGGGTCAGGATTTGACGGCGCAGTTCGGTTTCGATGCAGCGGCCGCTGTCGGTCTGGGTGTGGCCCTCCGCGTGCAGACGCATCAGCTCGGTGATCCGGTGCTGAGTGACGAAGACGGTGCGTCGCCTGGTCTCGGTGGGGTGAGCGGTGATCACCGGAGCGACCAGCGCGCCCTTGAGCGCCTCGGCAACCATCGCCGAATCTAGTTCGGCACCGTCGAGTTTCGCGTAGGTGGCGGCCAGGCTGCTGTCCTGGGGCGGCTCACCGGCGGCGAGGTGAATGCCGCGACGGCGCTCGCGGTGAATGTCCTCGGCCACGTTGGCCAGCAGCGCGAAATGGGTGAACGCCCGGATGACCGGAATAGCACGGTGGATGTCGATGCCGTCGAACATGCGTGCTACCTGATTGCGGTCGATTTCCGATCGGCGCACCCGGAACGACTCCACCCGCGCGCGTTCGACGAGATCGAACACCTCCTCGCCGTTCTGCTCGCGCACGGTGTCGCCCAGGATGGCACCCAGCATCCTGATGTCGGCGCGCATCGGCTCGGTCGCCTCGCGCCCCAGCTTGGTGCGATGGACGTCGCCGATCGGGTCCAGGGCGGTATCGGTCACCTCAGCCATGCGTCCCAGTATCGGTGACTGACGCGGTCGGCGCCTGCCGTCGGCCCTTCGGTAAGCTGCCCGTTATGGAATTGGCTCTGCAGATCACCCTGGTGGTCACCAGCGTGCTGGTGGTGTTGCTGGTGCTGCTGCACCGGGCCAAGGGTGGCGGTCTGTCGACGCTGTTCGGCGGCGGTGTGCAGTCGAGCCTGTCCGGGTCGACGGTGGTGGAGAAGAACCTGGACCGCTTGACGCTGTTCATCACCGGAATCTGGCTGGTGTCGGTCGTCGGCATGGCGTTGCTCATCAAGTATCGCTGACCAGCTCGTTAGGCGTCGCTACTCACGCCGACGAGCCGCGCCGCCTGCGCGTAACACACGGCGAAAAAGCACACCACAGCGCTCAATACCAGCGTCATAAGCGTGCCGCGGCGGGTCGACACGGCCCCAGTG
>JALHRH010000599.1 GCA_022841565.1 Mycobacterium sp.
TTTGCACCCGCCGGGCAAGTGGACTTTACTGGCCTGGCGAACTGCGCCGACCCGCGCACGACAAACTATTGCATCACCAGCGCCGACCCGGTCGGCGGGATGCTGCCCGCAGGGACGGCGGTCACGCTGCCGATCCAACGCGGCGCAACGGTGGAGCAGCAGGCGGCGGTGGTCAGCGGCTACATCCTCTGGCGGCAGCCGATCCGCCCGCCCGCCTATGTGCTTTCATGGGACGGGGGACTCTCCTGGGTGATCCTGCCGCGCGAGCAGTTTAGCGCCTGAAAGCGTGCTATACTACAACTATGTGAGGCGCGGCCTAACGGGATGTTAGGCCGCGCTTTTTATTGCCCAGGGGGTGTACATGCACAAGGGGTTGCGGATCGGGTTCTTGTGGCTGGCCTGCCTGGTGCTGATCAGTGGGATGGCGGTCGCCCAGGAGCCGTCGCTCACCATCAGCGTGTGCCTGGATGCCGAACGGGACGCGGCGCGCTTCACCCTGGCGGCAACCGAGGCGCTCCCCGGCACGCTGTACGTGCGCCCGGCGGCGGTCGGCGACTGGCCCGCCGGTGATTTACCCGCTGGCGAGACGGTCGTCACCGTGCCGTTTGCTGCCGATGGATTAGCGATTGTCGAGTACGTCACCGAGTCCGGTGATGTGTACCAGGCGGGTGGATGGCGCGTCGACCTGAGCGCGTGTGCTGAAGTGGTCACCGGCGACGCCCCGGCAATTGCCATCCCGGTCGGCGGGCCGGGACGGTATGCTATCTGGTTCCCGGACGCCTTCGGCACGTTGACCGACTCCGGGGCGGTGGTCGAGGCGGAGATCAAAGACGGCGCCTGGGTGGCGGTGCTGGTGCTGGGCGACCGCACGCTGGCGGGCCGCGCCTTTGAAGCCTGGCGGGTGGAGTAACCATGCACAAGTCTTTGCGCCTGATCGTGCTGATGCTGGCCTGCCTGGTGCTGATCGCGCCGGTGCGGGCGCAGGGGCCGACCCCGCCGTTGGCGACGACCGAATACGCCATCTCGTGGTCGGAGTTGATCCCCACCATCATGGCCTCGCTGCTGACCGGCGGTGGCATCTTCGGCCTGCTGGTGCGCGGGTACGTGCGGCGGCAGGAAGCCTTGTTCAAAGAGCGTATGACCCGGTTTCATTCGGAGTCGGATGAGGTCAAGCGCAAAGACGATTTATTCAAACAACTGCTGGAGTTATATGGCAAAAATGCCGCCGTCACCCAGAACATGGTCACCGAGATGGGACGCTTCAGCGGGAAGTTCGACCACCAGGGCGACCTACTCAGCAGCCAAACAGCGGTGCTGCTGAACGTCGGCAAGGATGTAACCGCACACGGCTCGGCCCTTGAGACGGTCCGCAGCATCATGATGAGCGTGCTGGATGAGGAAAAGGCCCAGACCCAGCACGGGCTAACGGTCATCCAGATGTTAGAAGACATCGCCAGCAAGGTGGACGCCGTGCTGGCGAAACTGAAGACGGGCGACCTCTCCAAAACGGCAACGGCCAAACTGCTGGCCGAGGCGCAACCGGCCCTGATTACCCCGCCCCCCAACCCATCGACCATCAATTAACTGGAGGAAGCTATGAAACGCTTTGCTGTATCCCTGCTGCTGATCGTGCTGTTCGCGCTGCTGATTGTCCCCGCGCTGGCGCAGGGTGATCTCCCCGCCGAGCCGACCGCGCCCTTTGTGCCGCCGTCGCCGACGGTGGTCATCAACAGCGTGTTGACCGCGCTGGCTGCCGT
>JALHRH010000600.1 GCA_022841565.1 Mycobacterium sp.
TGGGACCCGTCCTACCTCGGTTTGCGTGCGTTGTACGACAACCGGGCGTCCTTCGCTGGTGGCATGGCAGACCGGTCTGGGAACGGGCTCGCTGACGCCACCGTAGGCGCCGGCAGCAACAGCCCGCTATGGCTCCCCTACAACCGGCCGAGCGTTTACTTGCCGCCGTCAAACCTTCTGAGAACAACAGACGCTCCGCAACTGCGGTGGTCATCAGGCAATATCCAACTCACAGCGACGTTTACACCGTTTGCGTCATCTGTGAGCGCAGATATATACCTAATCATCAAGGGAAGCGCGTACGGCACTAGGGAATACTCGCTGCGGTTGCGGACCACGGGCGTGTTGTCGTGGTTAGGGCGCGATTCTGGCGGTGGGTCAGTCGACACCAATAGTGCTGCTGCCGTCACGCTGACGCCAGGAGTCCCGATCACGCTACGTTTGACTGTTGATCCGGGAACGGGGGTGCGTACGTTTGAACAATCAAGCGATGGCATTAGCTTTACAACGGTCGGCGCTCCTATTGCTGGTGCGCCGTTCACCCCTATAGCTGCGACCGGCGATTTGTTTGCCGCGTATGCAGGCGATCCAGGGTCGATCCGCATGCATGCTGCGTCGGTTGCGCTCAATAACGCCACAGTGGCGGCGTTTGACGCTGATCAATGTGCGCAAACAGGTCACGCCGACGCATATGGCAAAGTGTGGATTCTGCAGCGTAGCGCTACTGGCCGAACAGCCGTCGTGCAATCACCCTCCGCTCGTAGCGCTAATGGCGTGTGGTCGTTTGGTACTGATAATTGGATTGACGTGCCATCGGCAGCTGTGCCGGCGTTGAACACATTTGGACCAGCGACCACGTTCCTAATTGTTTACCGGCAATGGCACAACGGATCGGTTAACTCGGCTGTATTTTCAACTAAGGCTGATGCACTCACCGTCACGCTTGGCACGCTAGTCCGGACGTCGCCATCCGCTGGTGCGTCAGGGTTGACGTTCATTTCAGCCGACGGAACCGTGTCTGACTCCTGCACTCTCGTGGTCCCTTTCGGCCAACGCGCAGTTGTAACGCACGCAATTGGCGATGCTGCGCCGTTTCTGTCCGGCCGAGTGAACAACGGCGCCGCCGCTGTCGACAACACCCGAGCGACGACAATCACCACCAGCACCGGCGGCGCAAGCCGCCTGGGCGCAAATCTCAACGGAGCCAGCCCAATATCCGGCATGGAGTTTGAGGCGCTGCTCACAGCAGACCGAGCGCTCAGCGCCGCCGAGGTCGCCCAAATCGTGGCGTTCTACCAAGGGGGAATGTGAGCACCATCCGAGTACCCATCTCCGCCGTCGACGCCGTGCAACGCGTGTCGCTCATCGCGTTGGGCGGCAACGTCGAATGCAACTACCCGGCATGGCAAACCCAGCAGGCCGGCGAATGGGTTAGCGCTGACATTGACACCGCTACGCACGCCGCGTGGGATGACCACCGGTTCACCGCCACCGACCTCGAGCTCGCCGCTGCCATTGCCGCTGCGCCCGAACGGATCCCGCTTGATACCACCGGCATGGACCGCGCCGCCGTGCTCGCCCTCTACCCGGAGGTCACCACACCGTGAAGATTGTCGCCCCGTCCCTCGCCGCTCACCGCACCGCCAAAGCGGCCGGGGTCATCACCGGCACACCGCGCCCGGTCGACGCTGACGGCAACACGCCGGCGCTGTGGGGCGCGTGCGTCGGCTATGAGATCGACGACCCGGCCGC
>JALHRH010000601.1 GCA_022841565.1 Mycobacterium sp.
CGGCATAACGACAGTTGGTGCTGATGGCCGGCTGGGGTAGCGGGTTGGCGGCCCCGGCCTCATCGTACTTCAGGGTCGGCCGGGGCCGCCAACCCGCATTGATGGAATCGGCCACAGCACAACTTGACGTTAGGCCGAAGCCCAGGGTCCGCATGCCAGCCAGCCAAGTCGCGCTACCCTCCAATCGATGGTTGCTCGGGATCTTGGTGGGATGCGTGTCTGGCTTCCTCCTCCTCTGGTTGCTCGGGATGGTCTGGACCGTCGGCGTCCGTGGTCCGCTCCTGCTTGATGGACGCCATCAGATGTGGATCGCGCCGCACCCGGTCATCGAGATTGGTCGCTGGGTCGTCTTGCCCGCCATCGCGCTTGCGGCCACCTCGGTCTGGGTGGTGCAGCGCGCGACGAGTGCGGCGCGAGTGGTGCCATACGCTAGTCGCCTCGGCGCGATCGCGGGGGCTGTCTGCGGCGGCATCCTCGGCGGGGCGGTGTTGTATTTCAGCGCGGCCGTGGTTCGCGCGTCCCCCGACCCGGGCCTCTTGCGCTTCGCAGTCGACGATATCTCGGCGCCGAGCTTGGTGCTTGGCCGCTCGCTATGGATGTTGGGGCCACGCGCGTCAGCCGTCCTCGGTCCTATTGTCGACGGGGCAGTTGTGGGAACTTCTCTTGGCCTTCTGCTTGACCTCGCGCGAGCTCGTTTCGGTGCGCGCTCGGCCTAACGGCGGTTGGTGACCGATGGCCGGCTAGGGTAGCGGGGCGGCGGCCCCGCCTTATCGTTACGGCACGGGTCGGCGTGGCCGCCGCCCCGCAATTATTTGAACGGCCACGGCACAACCTGACGTTATGCGGATGCGTGCCTGTCGACTAGCAACGCGGAGAGATTCATGCGTGCCTCACTGATGGCCCTGTTCACGCTGTCGCTCACAACCGGCTGTGCGCGCCCACCCGAGTCGCTCACTGAGGCCCACGCAACCGCCCTTGGGGACAGTGCCCGAGCGTTCCTCACGGAGTTCTCGCGTCTGTCGGAAGCCGCTGAGCGGGACTCGCTCAGCCAGCTGTACTCCGGCCGCGCCGACTTCCGATTCCTCGAAAGTGGCGAGATCCGGTACGCTAGTGCTGCTGCGATTCGCGAAGCACTACGAGGTGTGCCACCCGGCACGCGCATCCGGACCCAACACACCGAGGTCGCGGTGCAGCCAATCTCTCCGGGCCTCGTCGGAGTCTCGGCCCTGTTTTCCACGCAGTTCGTCGCCGCATCCGGCGACGCGTTCGGGTTCGGCGGAGCCATCTCCCTGACGCTGCAGCACGAACCAGTCGGCTGGCGCATCATCGCGGGACACTCATCGGCCCCAGTACCCCGTGGACCGTAGCCAGGGCACCGCATAACGAAGCTTGCTGCCGACAGCCACGCTATTGAAGCGGCCGCTGCGCGGCCGCATCTTATGGAGTGTCTGCAGCAGAAGCGAACGTTAGGGCGACCGGCGCGCACTGCGGCTCGGCTCGCCTCTAGGTCCGCGCTCGCGAGACGATTCAGCTATGGAGGGCTGGTGACAGTCCACGCTCGTACGGTGCGAGTGCTATCGCTCGGCATCTACAGTATTGCGCTCCTGGGCATTGCTTCGTGCACCGATCCCGTGGAGCCCGAGAACTTCGTCGGCACTTTCGCCTTGGTCGACATCAATGGCGTGGCGCCACCAGTCGTCGTACCGAAGGACTCCGATCTCGGTGTTGGAATACGGACTGT
>JALHRH010000602.1 GCA_022841565.1 Mycobacterium sp.
ACGACCGGGTCGCGGCATAAAGCGCCACCGCTGCCGCGTTCGACACGTTCAGGCTGCCGAATTCGCCGGCAAAGGGAATGCGCGCCAGCACGTCACAGGTCTCGCGGGTCCTCTCGCGCAGGCCCGGCCCTTCGGCGCCCATCACCAGCCCGATCGCCCGCCCACCGGCACTGGCGACCGCCTGGTCCATCGTCACCTCTGCCTCTCCGTCGAGACCGATCAGGACGTAACCCATCGCCTTCAACTCCACCATCGCATCGCCAAGGTTGGTGACCTTCAGGTAGGGCTGGCGCTCCAGTGCGCCGCTTGCGGTCTTGGCCAGCGCACCGGTTTCAGGCGCCGAATGATGGCGCGGCGCGATTACCGCGCGGGCACCGAATACCTCGGCCGACCGCAACACCGCGCCCACGTTGTGCGGATCTGTCACGCGGTCCAGCAGCACGACCAGCGGCAATCCCGCGCCGGAAATGCAGACCTCGTCCAGCCGCCCCCAATCCAGCGGCTTGACCTCCAGCGCGGCGCCTTGATGGACCGAACCTTCGTCAATCGGAACGTCGAACTTTCGCGGATCAGCGATCTCGGGCTCCATCCCCGACGCAGCCACCGCCGGCTCCAGCTTGTCCAGCGCGTTCTTGGTCAGGACCAGCCGCAGCTTTTCGCGCCTGGGGTTCATCAGCGCGTCACGCACCGCATGCAGCCCGAACAGCCACACTGTCTCGCGCGCCTCGGCCCGCCGACCGCGTTCCTTGTCCACCACCCAGGTGGGCTTTTTCGTGCCGGTCTTCATCGGCCGTTCCCCTTGAAAATCAGGGCAGGACACTGCGGCAGGACCGCCACCCGATGCAAGCCGAAACTCCGCGATTTCCGGGCCCAATCACCCTTGACGCCCCCCGCCCCCTTGAGTAGACCCACCCCCGGCGGGCGACGAGCTGCAAGGTGCGGCAGGGGACTGTAACTCCCCCGGGGCGACCCACGCCTGGTTCGATTCCAGGGTCGCCCACCAAACACCCCGGTAGTTTGGTGTCGAAAAGCGCGCGTGAATAAAGTCACGCGGCGTCCGAGGCTTCCGAAGGGTGTTGTCGGATCACATCAGCCATTCGACCGGCAGCCAGCCGACCACTGTCACGACCGCGCGCTTCAGGGCGGTAGAGCCTGGCTCTTTGGTTACGACCGTCTGGCTCGCGGTGTCAGTCCAGACCTTCTGGCCGCCTTTCAGCTCGACCTGCCAGGCAAGGCCTGCCAGCCCCAGATCAAAGGAGGCGTGCAGATCCTCGGCCATATGCGGGCTTTCGATCAGGATACCCATCTCGGTGTTCAGCGTGGTCGAGCGGGGGTCGAAGTTGAACGACCCGACGAAAACCCGCGCGCCGTCGACGGCAAAGGTTTTGGCGTGCAGACTGGCCTTGGTTATTTTGAACCGGCCTTTCTTCTTGGTTTGACGGTCGACCCCGGCGCCGGCGTACAACTCGAAAAGCGTGACACCCGCGCGCAGCAGCGCACGGCGGCGCTTTGCATAACCTGCATGCACCGCCACCACGTCCGTTGCCTCAATCGAGTTGGTAAGCGCGCGCACCGCCACGCCGCGTGATGTCAGCGTGGCAAACGCCTTCAACCCCGCGGCGCCCGGCACCAGGTAGGGCGACACCACGTCGATCTTCCTTTCGATCTGACCCACCGCCTGCATCAGGCGCGTGGCCAAGAGGTCTTCACGCGGGACTGCGCCTTGCCCCTTG
>JALHRH010000603.1 GCA_022841565.1 Mycobacterium sp.
CTCATCCGAAACCTGCTGGTGAGCTACGACGACCTCGGCGCGGGCGCCAGCGCGCCGCTGCAGGCGGGCGAGCGTCGGACGCGGCAGGTCACCTTCGACCTGCCCGCCGGCAATCAGGGTGTGGGCAATCTGCGCTTCGAAGTCGCCACCGACGTGTCCAATGTCGTGGAGGAGAGCGGTGGCGCCCTCGCGGAGAACAACAACACCGCCTCGGTGTCGCGCGTCTCGCTGGCTTCGCCCTATCCGGATCTTCGCGTGGCGGGCCTCACGGTCACCCCGGCGGGTGCCTGGCAGGCGGGGCAGAGCGTCACGGTGACGTGGCGTGTCGAGAACGCCGGGGAGGCCTCTGCCGCCGCGCCCTGGACGGACACGATCACAGTCCGCAACACCACGACCGGTCAGACGGTGGCCTCCGGCACGAGCCGGCACACCGTCGCGGTGGAAGGCGCGCTGGCCGCTGGCGCCAATCGTGAACGCAGCTTCACGTTCACGTGGCCCGCGGGCACGCTCGGCACGGGGCAGATGGAGTTCATCGTCGCCACCGATTCTGCCGGCGAGGTGTTCGAGGCCAACCCGCAGGACACCGGCGAAGCCAACAACAGCCAGCGCATCACCGTCGTCTCCGCGCCCGACCTCGTCGTGCGGAACGTCACGCTCGATCAGACGACGATCAGCGCCGGGGGGACTGTCACCGTACGCTGGGAGGACGTCAACGTCGGTGTCGCCACGGTGCCCGCAGGGTGGACCGACCGCGTCATCGTCCGGAACCTCGACACCGGCGAGCGCGTGCTCGACCAGGCAGTGATCTACAACCCGACCGCGCCCGGCAATACGCTGCTCGGGCCCGGCGGGGTGCTGGCGCGCAGCCTCTCCTTCACGCTGCCCGACGGCCTGCGCGGCACCGGGCGCTTCGAAGTGCAGATCGCCACCGACCAGAACACGAACGGCCAGAACTCGGTGGTCGAGCTGAACGAGACGGGCGGCAATGCGGATGGCAACAACAGCGCGACCCTCCAGTTCACCGCGCAGGCGAGAACCTACGCCGACCTGGTCGTCTCCGGCATCCAGGCCCCGCTGACCGGCCGCGGCGGCGAGGCCATCGAGGTCCGCTGGAACGTCACCAACCAGGGCGGCGTCACCGCAGCCGGCGGCTTCGCCGACCGCATCATTCTCAGCGACGACACCATCTTCGGCGACGCCGACGACGTGGAACTCGCCCTAGTGACGCGGACGGGAGATCTCGCGAGCGGCGGCACCTACGCCGGCTTCGCCAGTGTCACGCTGCCGCTGCAGCGCGACGGCCGGTTCTACCTCGCGGTGACGACGGATGCCCTGGCCCAGGTGCCGGAACCCGATACGCGCGCCGACAACACCTCGGCCCCGTTCGCCATCGATATGACGGCGCCGCGCGCCGATCTGCAGGTGGAGATCGTCGACGCCCCGCCGAACGCGCGCGGTGGCGAGACCATGGTGGTGAGCTGGCGGGTGCGCAATGCCGGCGATGCCGCCACCGACGTCAATCAATGGCGCGACACCGTCTACCTGTCCGCCGATGCCATCCTCGATGCCGGTGACGTCCGGCTTGCCGAAGCGCTCCGCAACGGCGTCGTGAACGCCGGCGGCACCTACACGTCCAGCGCAACCGTGTTCGCCCCGAACAACCTCACGGGGTCGTACTACGTCATCGTCGTGGCGGACAGCGACAACCGAGTCTTCGAAGGCTCGGC
>JALHRH010000604.1 GCA_022841565.1 Mycobacterium sp.
CGGATCGTCAAGCGCGCGACCGTTGGGCACGTACAGACTCCACACCCGCACGCCACCGCAGGTGGCCCCGACGGCACGGGCTTCGCGCGCCGCGGCTCGGTTACCGGCGATGTCGGGCTTGCTAGTCCAACTCGGTTGGCCCTCGAACCCGACCTGCACATCCTCGAGGCCGACACGGGACGCGATAGCCACACCGTTCCACTGGTTGAAGCCGACATGCGCCACCTCGTAGCCGCGTTCGATCAGTGGCAGGGCGGGGAATTGGGTGTCCGCGCACTTGGTTTCCTGCATGGCCAGCACGTCGACCTCGGCGCGATCGAGCCAGTCGACGACGCGGTCCAATCGGGTGCGGATCGAGTTCACGTTCCAGGTGGCCAGCCGCAGAGTGCCCTCGGGCATGGATCGTCTCCTAATCTGATCGGCGATAGAGATACCGGCGGCGATGGTGCAGCCGAAAGCCCAGTGACTCCGCCAGTTCGGTCGAATCGGTGTCCGGGACGCACACATACGCCCGGGTGGCGCCGCACCCGGCGCCCCATGCCAACAGATTCTCCCAATGATCGGGCAGTCCGGCCGGCAGGGCCAGCCAACGGGTGCCGTCGGGCGCGTCGGTCACCGCTGTGCGCACTTCACCGGGGTCGACGTCAGCCGGCGAAGTCACCATGTCGCGCACCAGAATCTGTTCGACGAGTTCGCAGATCAAGCCGGCCGGCGTCGGCAGCAGCCGGTCGGGGATGGCCAGTCGCGGTGTCAGCCTACGCTCTTGATACCAGTCGCAGATCGCCGGGATGGCGCTGGCCTCTGCCGAAATATCCAGCGGGACAGCTGAATTGGCAGCCAGGGTGGCTCCGTGGCCACGTAGCAGCCAGCCGTTGTACCAGACCTGCTCGGCGCCCGGTGAGATCGCGGCGGCGGCGAACTCAAGGTTGCGGATGTCGGCGGTGCGTACCGGTGCCGGGGTCAGGACGCGCAGTGCCGTCACGTCAGTTGGAGCCACCTCGACCACCACGCCGGACTTCGTCCGCACTCGCACCGCCGGGTCGGTTGCCAGCAGGTGGCCCACCGCGTCCGTCAGCGGCGGGACAGACCCGGGCGGTCGGCGGTATCGCAGCGTCACCCGCGTACCGAGGGCAGGCCATGAGACCATCAGTGGCCGAATGGGTCGGGTCCCTCACCCGGCAGCCAGGACAGGCCGGGAACACCCCAGCCGTGCGACTTGATCGCCCGCTTCGCTGCGCGGGCGTGCCGGCCGATCAGCCGGTCGAGATAGACGAATCCGTCCAGGTGCCCGGTCTCGTGCTGCAGCATCCGGGCAAACAAACCGGTGCCCTCGACCGAGACCGGCCGCCCGTCTTCATTCAGTCCGGTGACCCGGGCCCAGTCGGCACGTCCGGTGGGGAAGGATTCGCCCGGAACCGACAAGCACCCTTCGTCGTCGTCGTGGCCGGCTGAGGGCATGGTCTCGGGGATCTCGGAGGTCTCAAGCACCGGATTGATGACGACCCCGCGGCGACGGTTGGTCAGTCCGCGGTCGTCGGAACAGTCATAGACGAAGACCCGCAGCCCGTACCCGATCTGGTTGGCGGCCAGCCCCACGCCGTGGGCGGCGTCCATGGTGTCGTACATGGTCTTGATCAACTCCGGCAGATCGGCCGGAAGCGATCCGTCGGCGCCGACCTGGATCGGCGTCGTCGGAGTGTGTAAGACGGGATCGCCCACGATGCGGA
>JALHRH010000605.1 GCA_022841565.1 Mycobacterium sp.
TCAAGTTGCATCCGTGGGAGTGGGTGCTCGACGATCAATTCGGTAAGTACGTGGTGTCGACGCTGCCGCAGACCATGTGGATTGAGCCGTTGTGGAAGACGCTGCTGTCCAACAAGTCGATCCTGGCCGTGCTGTGGGAGATGTATCCGGGTCACCCGAACCTGTTGCCCGCCTACCTCGACGACCCACACGAACTCACCGAGTATGTGCGCAAGCCGAAGCTGGGACGAGAAGGCGCGAACGTCACCGTCGTCGGCGCCGGCATGGAGACCGCCACCGGTGGCTTCTACGGCGAAGAGGGTTTCGTCTACCAATTGTTGGACCCGTTGCCGGAATTCGACGACATGCGACCGGCGCTGGGGGCCTGGGTGGTCGGCGATACTGCTGCGGGTCTCGGCATCCGCGAGACTGCCGGCCTGGTCACCGATGATGGCGCGGCATTCGTTCCACACCGAATTCCCTTGAAATGAACGGAGTTTGAATGACCACAACTATCGTTGCGCTGCATTCGGCTGACTATTGGAGTCGGCTCGGGAGTGGCGCCGCCGCTATCGTCTTGTACTCGATCCTGGGTCTGGTGCTCATGATCATCGGGTTTTACGCCATTGACCTGACGACACCGGGCCCGCTGCGCACGATGGTCAACGCCGGCAAGCCGAACGCCATCATCGTGTCCGCCGCGGGGATGGTCAGCATGGCGTTCATCGTGGTGGTGGCGATCTACTCGTCGTCGGGAAGGTTGACGGAGGGACTGGTGACGTCGGCGGTCTTCGGGCTGGTCGGGATCGCCGCTCAGGTGGTGATGATGCGAATCGCCGCCGTGGTGATCGGTATCGACATGGAATCGTTGTTTCCCGCCGACGATTTCACTCACGAGGCGCTGATGGTGGCCGCGGCGCAATTCGCGCTCGGCATCGTGGTGTCGGTCGCCATTCTCTGACGCGCGGTGGGAAAGGTTTTCGCGGTGAACTCCCGTCGCAGCCGCCACACCAGCACCGCCAGGAAAGGGCGATATCCCGTCAAACGTGCTAGCGCCGGCGATATCGACTTGCTGCGGTGCAGCGGATCTCTGCTACGCCGGTGGTGTGATCGCCCGGGCGAGTTGCGCAGGGATGTAGTTGACCAGCAGCGGAGCAAGTCCCATGAAAGGTGTGCCAAAGACGGTGACGTCAAACGGGTTAACGCCCACGATGTTCGGATTGATCGTTGCCGTAATGGGGTGTGGGGGAACGAGGATGCCGTCGTAGGGCACATGCAGCGTGATGGTGACGGCGGCGGGAAACGGCGGCGCGAGACCGGTGGGAATGTTCACCGCGGTGTCCAAGACGTTGCGGGCGTTGAGGAAGCCGTTGGCCGCATTTGCCGGAGCATCGATGAGTGTGGCCAGCGCGGCCGCTCCGTTACCGGTTGCCAGGGCCGTCGAGATCGACTCTGCGCTCGTTGCCAGCGCATTCAATGTCGAAAACGGGGCGCCGGCAGCCGCATAGGTGAAGACCAACGGCAACCCGAAGTAGGCGCTGAGCGTTCCGGCTGTGGGATTGAAGATGGGCACCAAGAGCTGGGCCTCGATGCTGGGCAGCGTGAGCGCGTTGAGCGCGTTGGTGAGGTTTTGCGCGATCTGTCGGGGGATGGAGGGTGGCATCAGATTTGTGAGGTACTGCGCTTCTTGGGCAGGAAGATTCATGATGGTGAACAGGTCACCCAGGGGGCCAAGCAATTTGGGA
>JALHRH010000606.1 GCA_022841565.1 Mycobacterium sp.
TCACCCTGCCGTCGGTGTCGAACGTGGTATCGAGAGAGCCATTGGTGTTGTAGCGAACCAGCGCGAAGTCGTCGTTGACGCCGTTGAACGACGTGCCAGCCACGAGGATCTTCCCGTCGCTCTGAAGCGCGATCGACCGCGCCGCGGCACTCGATCCGACCAGCGTGGTCACCTGCCCGCCGGTCCCGAACGACGTGTCCAGCGTGCCGTCTGCGTTGTACCGGCCGACGATGAAGGTGGACCCGGAGTAGCCGGCGATCACGACCTTGCCGTCGGACTGCACGGCCACGGCGGTGGCGTCAGCGGAGGAACCGAAGCTGGTCGTGAGCCTTCCGTCACCCGGCGAGAAGGACGGCGCTTCGTTCACCGCCGTCACGGTGACCGTGAAGGCTTCGTCCTGCGTCAGCGCTCCCGAGTCCGTCGCGCGGGCCGTGACGGTGTGGCTGGTCCCGGTCTCGTAGTCGAGCCAGATGCCGTTGCCCACCGTGAGGGTGCCGTCGGCGGCAATCGCGAAGCGGTCGCCGGAGTTGCTCGCCAGGCTGAAGGTGTGCGTGTCCGGGCTGTCGGTGTCGGCGACCACCACCGTGCCGAGCACCGTGCCGTCGGCGGTGTTCTCCGCCAAGGAGAGCGCGTTGCTCTGCTGATACAACCCGGCCACGTCCGCTGCCGAGAGCGCACCGCTGGCCACGACGAGATTGTCGATCGCGCCGTCGAACGCGGTATCGCCTCCCCAGTTGGACTTCCCGATGAAGTTGTTCGTCCGCACGCCGACTTCGGGGACGATGCCGGTCTCCGTGTCGGCGAGCACACCGTTCACATACAGCGCCATTGCGCCCGATCCGTCCACGGTCGCGGCGAAGTGCAGCCACGAGCCGTTCACGATGGCGCCTGCCGCCGTCGCCCGGTATGTCGCCAAGGGGCCGACTCCCGGATTCTTCTCGATCGTGAAGGTGAGGTCGTTGGTGTTCCAGTATCGTCCGACATAGATGGCCGCGATACCGGTGCTATCCGCCTGACCGAAGTCCACGATGCGCTGCCAGTCCCCGGTGCTGTCGAAGCGGACCTGCCCGGCGATCGTCATCGCCCCGCCGGTGGTGATCCCGGCGATGTCGCCATACTGGCCGGAGGCGCCGCCCGCCAGGTCGAGGGCACCGCTCCCGCTCGGCCCGGTGGTCTGACTCGGCGACCCGTACAGGGTGATGGGCGCGTCGCCGCCGGCATCATCCCTTCCCAGGTCGTCGGGTGCGGAGAACGTGTAGACGCCTGTGAGACTCGATTCCGCCAGTCCGGGAACGAAGTAGAGATCCTGCGGAGCGTCGTTGACGGCATTGAGAGTGACCGCCACCGTGTCCGCATCCACCATCGTCAGGTCGCTGGCCAGAGTGGCGATCTCCGCGCTGGCCAGCGCGTGATCGTAGAGCCGGACGTCGTCGAGGCGGCCGGTTGCGTACCACTTGCCACCCAAGGAGTCGGTGTTGCGGCCGATGGCCATCGCGTCCAGGCTCGACACGTTGGCGAAGAACCGCTGGGTGCTGGCACTGCCGGTGTCGTAGTTCAGCTGTCCGGTCGTCGCCTCCACGCCGTCGACGTAGAGCCGGTTGCCGGTCCCGTCGACCACCACGGCCACGTGGTGCCAATTGCCATCGTTGATCGCGGCACTGCTGCGGTAGACGGCCAGCTGCGCGACCCCGTTCTCGTAGACCTCGAA
>JALHRH010000607.1 GCA_022841565.1 Mycobacterium sp.
ACGGGATATCAACTTTCACACGCCTGGCTAAGCGCGCTGGCAATATCGGGGCACCGTTGTCCGGCTCCTGCAGCTTGGTCGCTTCGGGTGGCAGGCGCTGCTCAGCCGGCGGTTCGGCAGCCACTGGTGCAGGCGGCAAGAGGTCGATCAAACGCGCATCGGTCGTCGCGGCAAGCCGTGCGGCCGCCGATGGATCAACCACCTCCAGCCTGGCTCGGCCGCGCATCTCGCCGCTCTCCGGGATGTCATCCGGCTTGAGCACGACTTTGGCCGCGCCGGAATCGGACTTGGCCAGTTGCCGCTCGGTGCCGATCACCACGCGCAGCTCGCAGTCGTGATGCGCCGCCCAGCCCTGCACGGCCATCACCGGGTAGGTAGCCCAACGCGCCCGCTCGGTGGCTGGGATCGTCGAATCAGCGCTGGCCATGTGCACCTCGTCAGGTAACCGCACGCCATCCGGTAGGTAGGCCAGCCCGTAGCTATTGGCCACGACGATCGCGCCGTCAGTAGTCACCGCGGTTATCCAGAAGAAACCAAGATCCGCTGTGCGATTGCTGGGGGCGTTCAGCGCCGCGGCGATGCGCCGACCCAACCGGAGCGGATCCGCCCCTTGGCGGCGGGCGGCGTCAGCGGTTGCGGCCTCGGCGATAGCGTCGCGTTCAGCTCGGGCCGCAGATACCGGGATCAGCGCAGCGGCGCCGTCCGGGGTGCGCTCGGTCGACGCTTCGTGACGCGTAGAGCCGGCCTGGACGCGATCCGCCGGTCGGGCTGTCCCTGGTGCCCGGGTCGCCGCTGCCGGGCGCGTCGATGGCTTAGCTTTGTCCGAAGGCTTCTCGACCGGAGCTGCTGTCCCGGTGCCCGAGCGGGTGCCCGCACCAGCGCCGGATCCGCCCGGCGCCATCGGCATGACCGGCATGCCGCCCGCTCCGGCGGCCGGCGACGATGCCTCAGGCGCACCCGACCCCAATAGCTGCGACGGCGACTGCGTCGCCTCCGACACCGGCGCCATGTTGGTGCCGTGCGCGCCTACGCCTGCGGGCTTCGTCGACGCCGCCGGATGCAACGGGGGCGCCGGTCCTGCCGGTCGGGACGGACCTGCCGGACCAGACGGCGATACTGGCGCGGGCGGAGTCGCCGGGCTCGACGGTCCGCTCGGACCCGACGGGGTTGTTGGTGGTGTAGCCGGTGCCGAAGGCATGGTCCCACCTGCCCCTCTGCCGCCCACCGGTGTCGGCCTCGGGTCGCTCGGGGCCGGTTCCGGAGAACGCGGCGACGGCGTTGGCTCAGGAGTCTCTACCGACGGATCCGTTGCCGGGTTCTCCAGAACCGGCTGCGGGGGGCTGGCCGGCGGAGGTTCGTCCTCGGCGGGAGCTGTGAGCGATTCTGGGGGGTCGGCGGGAAGTGTGATGGGTGGCGGGATCTTCTGGTCAAGCAGGTCTGTCAAGGCACTGTTCGGGGGCTTCCACGATTTGCTTGCCAGAATCTGCTCGGCGGTCCCGGCGACAACGCTGGCGTTCTCCGAGTGAGCTTGGCCGACGAGCGCATTGATCGCGGCGACCCGCGCTTCAGCCTGCATACTCGAATCGTTTTCGATGACGTCGATTCGCTGGCTTGCGATCTCCACGGTGTCGGTGATGTCGGACTTGGCTTGAACGATCGAGCCGGCGACATAGCGCTGCCAGGTGATGACG
>JALHRH010000608.1 GCA_022841565.1 Mycobacterium sp.
CCTCGATCCACCGACGGACCTTGGTGACTGGTGCCGGTTCTCGTTGATCCCGATTTCGGGGGCTGGGCGTGAGGTAGTCGCTGGTCTGGCCAGCTTTTCCTGTGTGCTCCGGTCGGGCCTTTCGGCGGGGGGTCAGACTGTTGCGCCCAATGGCGGTCTGTATCTGATGGTGTTGTGCCACAACGCAAGCCAGGCCTTTGACCAGGGCCAGTGGGTGGGCAGGTGCAGGACCGGTCGGCGTTGCGGTCGGGCCAGCCGGGCCGGGACGTTGACGATCTTGCGGCGCAGGGTCGATCCGCGTGCCCGCGTGTGTCGGTCCCCGGCCAGGACGCCGGTAGCGCGCAGCAGGTTGTGGGAGATCGCCGCGCAGAGCACCCAGGCGGAGTTCGCACCGAAGCGGCCCGACGGGATGTGCGCCAAGGGTCCGTCGATCAGGTCGGCGAACACGGTTTCGATGACCGCGTGTTGGCGGTGGGTGATGTCGGCCGCCTCGACGGGTAGGTCGGTGTTGGTGAAGAACGGGTGATACCGCCAGACCGGGAACAGCGCGTCGGGGTAACAGGCGTCCTTGACACGACGGACGACCAGGCGGGCGGTGATCCGGTCTTTGGTGGATGCGAAGGCGGTGTAGGGGATTTCGGCGACTTCGGCATCGGAGATCCAGGCGCCGGTGTCGGGATCGCGGACCGCGCCGGGATAGGACACCGGGGTCCACGCGGTCTCCTCGATGCCGGCGATGGCGCGGTCGATCGCGCTGTTGCGGGTCATGACCAGCGAGAACTGTGCGTCGTGACGAACACAGGCCCGAACCACTTTGCGGTTACCGTAGGCCGAGTCGCCGCGGACCAGGATCTTGCCGCTGACTCCGGCGGCGCGGGCGGTGGTGATCGCCTGGGCGACCATCCGCCCGGCACCCTTGCCCGAGTTGGTCTTGCCGGCGCGGAGTCGCATCCCGGCGATCACCGGCGCCGAGTTCGGCGTGCTGATCGTGGTGGCCAGCGGCGAGAGTCCCTTGCGCAGAATCTGCTTGCCGGCGATCTTGGTGTGCCCGTAGGAGGCGCCCTGTTTGGCGTGTCCGTAGACGGGGCGTAGCAGTGAATCGATGTCGATGAACACTTGCTGATCGGCCCCGGGGAGCAGATCGACGCGGGCGCACAGCGCGACCAGATGCTCGCGCAGCACCGACTCCAACTGGCGGGCGTGACCGAAGGTGAACTCCCGCAACAGTGTTCCGACCGTGGAGGGCGCATACACCCCATCAAAGACCGTCTTCATGCCGCCTGAGCGGATCACGTCGATGTCATCGATGCAGTCCGCGCCCGCAACCATGCCCGCCACCACGGTGGCCAGCTTCGGCGCCGGGTTCGCTGCCCCCGACTTGATCCGCGACGCTCTGATGCGGATCTTCTCACCGAGCAGCCGCGACAGCCCGGTCTGCTCGGCCAACGTCATCACCGGCACCAGCCCAGCGCACGACACGAGATTGTCGTCGTCGAACACCGCAGAACCAGGCACGAACCTGTGCGACACTTTCACCGGAAGTGCCCTTCCTGCAACGGTTTGATTGATGCGTAAGGAACACCAATCATCCCAGTTCAGAGGGCACTTTCCTCATTCCGACACCCGAATTGCACCAGGTCAGTCGGTGGATCGAAGCTAA
>JALHRH010000609.1 GCA_022841565.1 Mycobacterium sp.
GCGTCACATCCACGTCATCGGTGTCGGTGCGGGCGACCCCGACTATGTGACCGTCCAGGCGATCAACGCGCTCAATCGCACCCAGGTGTTCTTCGTGATGGACAAGGGCGAGGCGAAGTGGGATCTGGTCGCGTTGCGCCAACAGATCTGCACGCGGTTCATCCGCGAGCCGGGCTACCGGTTCGTCGAACTGGTCGACCCGCAACGCTCCACCAGCGCCGACTATCGGCAGGCGGTGTCGGACTGGCACGCTGCGCGCGCCCGGATCTGGGCGGATGCCATCACTACCGAACTTGGGCCCGACGGTGTGGGCGCCTTTTTGGCTTGGGGAGACCCGTCGCTGTACGACAGCACGCTGCGCATCCTGGACGGGGTGGCCGCCGAGGTGGACTTCACCTACGACGTCATCCCGGGCATCACCGCGATACAGGCTCTGACCGCTCGGCATCGCATTCCGCTCAATGACATCGGGGCGCCGGTGCTGATTACCACCGGCCGCCAACTGCGCGCCAGCGGGCTCTCCGGCTCGGCCGTGGTGATGCTCGACGCCGAGTGCTCGTTCCAATCCTGCCCGCCCGACACCCGAATTTGGTGGGGTGCCTACCTCGGCACGGCGGACGAACTGCTGATGGCCGGCACCGTCGGGGAGGTCGGGGCCCAGATCGCGGCGTTGCGTGCGCAGGCCCGCGCGCGGCACGGCTGGATCATGGATACGTATCTGCTGAGGGCACCCGATTAGCAGCCTGCCGTTTTTCTTTTCTGCACGCGGCACCCGCAGAGACCCCGTAGCATCTGACTCGTACCAAAAATGTGTTGTGCGTCACAAGCGACGGCGGGCTGTCGCTATGGTCGGGAGGTTCGGCTATGTCCTGGGTTTTTGCCGCTCCCGAATATGTGACGGCCGCCGCCAACGATCTGGCTGGCATCGAGTCCGCGCTCAGCGCGGCAAACTCGGCGGCGGCGTTTCCGACCTCTGCGGTGCTGGCTGCGGGTGCCGATGAGGTCTCGGCTGCCATCGCAGCAATGTTCGGGGCGCACGCTCAGGCCTATCAGATGCTCAGCGCGCAAGCCGCGTCGTTCCATCAGCAGTTCGTTCAGTTGATGAGCGGGGGCGCGAATCAGTACGCCACTGCCGAAGCCATGAATGCGCTGCCGATGCAGGCGGTTGCCGCGGCGGTAAACGACCCCTTCGTCGCGCTGACCGGACGGCCACTGTTCGGCGACGGCGCCAACGCGACCACCCCGGGCGGTAACGGCGGCAACGGTGGCTGGCTGTTCGGCAATGGCGGCAACGGTGCAGCCGGTGCTGCCGGGCAGAACGGCGGCAATGGCGGGTCGGCGGCTTTCTTCGGCAACGGTGGCAACGGCGGCGCCGGTGGGGTGGGCGCGGCCGGTGCGGTCGGTGCGGCCGGGTTTGCCGGCGCTGCCGGCGGCAACGGCGGCAATGCGGGCTGGATTTGGGGCCGCGGTGGCGGTGGCGGCGTGGGCGGCGTGGGTGGCAACGCCGGAGTTCCCGTGCCCGCTGTGGGTTCGGGTAGCGACGGCGGCGCGGGCGGCAACGGCGGTTGGGGCGGTCGCGGCGGTTTGTTGTTCGGCGACGGTGGACACGGCGCGGCCGGCTGCCAGGGTGGGCTGGCCACCAACAGCAC
>JALHRH010000610.1 GCA_022841565.1 Mycobacterium sp.
TGCTCAGATCCTTCATCGTTTTTCTCTCCTCAAGCGGTATTGGCACCGGACAAGAAGAACGATGAACGACCCCCCACCCCCCGACATCTCCCCCGCTGGCGATCTGGCCGACACCATGACCAGCGGCCCAGGACAAACGCACCCCCGCCAACCCAACCAACAGTGGGACCCCAGACCCACCGAAACAACCCCCAACCCGATGGTCCGAACCGACCGATCCAACCCCCACCCCCACCGAACCAGCCCGCCAACTGGACCGGCGAGCTGGACCGGCCAGCTGGACCGGCGAGCTGGACCGGCGAGCAACGCCGAGCTCGACCCGCGCCCCGGGCCGACCCGCGCCAAAACGGCGGAAGGGGCGGCCCGAAGGCCGCCCCAACCGCCGAGTGCGGGATACCGCTAGATCAGGAGGTGGCGCCGCTGAGGGTGTTGCCGGTGCGGTTGAACACGCCGGCGATCGAGGTACCCAGGAAACGCACGGCCACGATGATCGCAACCGCGATCAACGCCACCAGCAGGGCGTACTCAGCCGCAGTCGCACCCTCGGTGCGGTTACGCAGGGCAACAGCCCAAGCCTGGACAGCGGCAGCGCTACGAATGCTCAGATCCTTCATCGTTTTTCTCTCCTCAAGCGGTATTGGCACCGGACAAGAAGAACGATGAACGACCTCCCACCCCCCGACATCTCCCCCACTGGCGATCCGCGCTACAGGGTGACCTGGGCCCCACGGGCCCATTGGCTCAGCCCCACGGGCGTCTTGGTACGCCGCCGCCGCATGGTGGGTGTTTTGACCCATCGGGGCAACACCCAGCTGGGCTAGGACCAATGTCCCAACCCGGGAAAGTGAAGGTCGGCCCCAGATGCGCCGATATCTTCGTCGTGGCAACGACAAACCTCGCAGCGCAGCCGGTCCGGGAGTTCCAGCCGGCCAACATCGCCGACGCACCGATCGGCGGACGAGTCGTCATCGTCGATCAGCAGGCGCTGATGGCGGAGAGTCTCGCCCTGGTGCTGCACACGGCCGAGGTTGCGACGTCGATCACCCGAGACAGCTCGATCGAAGCGGTGGTCCGCCATGTGCGGGCCTTCGACCCCGATCTGGTGCTGGTGGGTGCGACCAACAGCGATGCGATCGACACCGTGCGCACGCTGACCAGGGCCGGGATCAAGGTCGTGGTCGTCACCGACGGCACCGACCGCATTCGCGTCGCCGGCTGCAT
Source organism: Mycobacterium sp. (assembly GCA_022841565.1). Taxonomy (GTDB): domain Bacteria; phylum Actinomycetota; class Actinomycetes; order Mycobacteriales; family Mycobacteriaceae; genus Mycobacterium. Next base: position 1,222 of record JALHRH010000610.1, read on the forward strand.
CGAGGCCGGCGCGACCGGGGCCGTTGCCACGAGCGACCCGGTCGACACGCTGCTGAACGCTGTTCGAGAGACCGTCGCCGGGCGACGCCTCCTCTCGCCCACCACGGAGCGGGACCTGCTCGGCGAACTGCAGCTGCACCGCCGCGACCACGCCATGCGCCTGGCCAAGTTCCAGAACCTCTCCAACCGCGAGTCCGAGGTGCTGTGGGCGCCGATGATGGGCAAGGCGGCCAACGAGATCGCCGATGAGTCCTACGTCTCGATCGCCACCATCCGCAGCCAGATCAAGGCCATCCTGCGCAAGCTCGAGGTCAACTCCCAGCTCGCCGCCGTCGCCCTGGCCTACCAGGCCGGTTGGACCCGCGAGTCGTTCCGCACCCCCGCCGGCCAGC
>JALHRH010000611.1 GCA_022841565.1 Mycobacterium sp.
GACGAGAACGGCGAGCGGGAGGAGCCGGCGAGACATGGGCGTCTCCGTTCCGGGTTCGGGACGACGGCGAGAGCGGGTCAGTCCGAGTAATGTGAGGGGCTTCAAGCGGCTTGTTGTCGCGGGCTGTTCCAGAACCCTTCCCACAAGCCCTCGTTACTGAGCAACAAGGCCCGCAACTCCGCGACCCGGGCGGATTGCGGCTTCCACCACTTCATCCCCGCGCCCCGCAACCGGCTCCCCACGATTTTGCAACCCGCCTCGGTCGGGCCACTGCCGATGTCCCAACCCCGCGCGCGGTACCCCGGGTAGTCCATCCGGTGCACGTTCCCCGCCACGTACCCCGACAACAACCGCCACGCCTCGCGCACGGGTTCCGACGCCTCCGGCTCCGGTCCGTGCGTCGCCAACCACTCCACCAGACCCGCGCCGCCGGACTCGCGCATCACGCCCACCGCCTGCTCGGCCCAACCCGCTGCCCTCGCACCGTCCCCGTGCCACACCCGCGACATCCCGTGGAGGTGTTCCGAGGCGTGCCAGAAGTCCAGCACGAACGTCACCCGCCCGCCGAAGTGGCTGCCCAACGCCGACTCCAGACCCGCACCCCCGTCCGTCAACGCCACCACCCGATCGGCACGCCCCAGGTCCAACGCGATCGCGTAGTCCCGCAACCGCTCGGCCACCCCTTTCTGATCGAACCCGGTCAGGTAGATGGTGTGCTTCTTGTGCGGGTCGTACAGCAGGCCGACGTTCAACATCCTCCACTCCCGCTTCCCATCCTCACCGATCGTCGGCACGGCGAACGCATCCAGGCCGACGTACGCCGCCGTCCCGCCGAATCGCTCCTCGCCGCGCTGGGGGAGCGAGAAATCCCAGGGCTTCCGCGCCCCGAGGCCTTCCACGGGGTGGCGGGCGGTGTGCTGCCGCTCCAGCCTCTCACCGGCCCCCTCGGTGAACACCCGGCACGCCTCCTTGGACACCCGCAGCCCGGCCAACTCCTCGAGCAACTGCTCGGCACGGCGGAACGGCTCGAGCACCCCCGCCAGGGCGACCAGCGGTTGCACCCCGGGGCTGTACCGGCCGTCCAGGCGCAGGGCGTCGTCGGCCGGGCTGTGCCCGGTGCGGCAGGAGTCGCAGTGGTAGTAGGCGCGGGTGATCTCGGCGTGCCCGCAGACGGTCAGGATGGCACGCGGCCGGTGCCCGACGAAGCGGGCGTCGTCGGTGCAGTGGGGGCAGACCCGGCTGGCCCCGTCGTACCCCTTTTTTGGTCGCCGTCGAGGGCGACCTGATGAACCTCGGTGGCGAGTCGGTGGGCGTGGTCCCGCAGGGTGTACTCGACCCTGCCGAGGATCTGTTCGGGTGGCGTGTCGGTGAGGGTCTCGGCCATCCGGCGTGCCCGCTGCTCCAGGAGTGGCTGGAGGCGCTCCATCAGTTGCCGGATGCGGGTCTCGCGGTCGTCGCCGGATGCGGGCGCGGAGCGATCGGGGTCTGCCATGACGTGCCCACCGGAGGGGATTTGCTTCGCCAACAAGAGTCTGGCCGATGCCTCAGCGTTTTGCACCCACATTCTCCGGACGCACCCCGGCTCGGTGTCCTCTCGGAATTAATCT
>JALHRH010000612.1 GCA_022841565.1 Mycobacterium sp.
GTGCCGACCGGATTCCCGACGAATATGTGCAGGGCCTGGCCGAGCTGGGCTGTTTCGGCTTGAAAATTCCGTCCGAGTACGGCGGGCTGAACATGTCGCAAGTGGCCTACAACCGGGTGCTGATGATGGTGACGACCGTCCACTCCAGTCTTGGCGCGTTGCTGTCGGCGCATCAGTCGATCGGCGTCCCCGAACCACTCAAGCTCGCCGGAACCCCGGAACAGAAGCGGAAGTTCCTGCCGCGGTGCGCGGCCGGCGCGATATCAGCGTTCCTGCTCACCGAACCGGATGTGGGCTCCGATCCGGCGCGCATGGCCTCGACGGCGACGCCGATTGAGGATGGACAGGCTTACGAACTCGAGGGTGTGAAGTTGTGGACCACCAACGGCGTGGTCGCCGAACTGCTGGTGGTCATGGCCCGGGTACCCCGCAGCGACGGGCATCGCGGGGGAATCAGCGCGTTTGTCGTGGAGGCTGATTCACCGGGCATCACCGTGGAGCGACGGAATAAGTTCATGGGACTGCGCGGCCTCGAGAACGGGCTGACCCGGATGCACCGCGTCCGGGTGCCCCGCGAGAACCTGATCGGCCGGGAGGGCGACGGTCTGAAGATCGCGCTGACCACGCTCAACGCCGGGCGGTTGTCGCTGCCGGCGGTAGTAACCGGGGTCACCAAGCAGTCGCTGAAAATAGCGCGGGAATGGTCCCGCGAGCGGGTGCAGTGGGGGAAGCCGGTTGGCAAACATGAAGCGGTCGCCAGCAAAATCTCGTTCATTGCGGCCACCAACTACGCGCTCGATGCGGTGGTCGAACTGTCCAGTCAGATGGCCGACGAGGGTCGTAACGACATCCGCATCGAAGCGGCGCTGGCCAAACTGTGGTCGAGCGAGATGGCCTGCGTTATCGCCGACGACCTGATGCAGATCCGCGGTGGGCGAGGCTACGAGACTGCCGAATCTCTCGCCGCCCGCGGTGAGCGGGCCGCACCCGTGGAGCAAATGGTGCGGGATTTGCGGATCAATCGCATCTTCGAAGGGTCGAGCGAAATCATGCGGCTGCTCATCGCCCGGGAGGCGGTCGACGCTCACCTGACCGCCGCCGGCGATCTCGCGAACCCCAAAGCCGACTTGCGGCAGAAGGCAGCCGCGGCGGCCGGCGCCAGCGGGTTTTACGCAAAATGGTTGCCTAAGCTGGTATTTGGTGAAGGCCAACGACCCACGGCGTACCGCGAGTTCGGCGAGCTGGCGACACATCTGCGGTTCGTCGAGCGCTCTAGCCGCAAGCTGGCCCGCAACACCTTTTACGGGATGGCGCGTTGGCAGGCCAGTCTGGAGCAAAGGCAGGGATTTTTGGGCCGCATCGTCGATATTGGTGCCGAGCTGTTCGCCATGTCAGCGGTGTGCGTCCGGGCCGAGGCTCAGCGGGCCGCGGACCCGATCGTCGGTCAACAGGCATACGAGCTGGCCGACGTATTTTGCGAGCAAGCGACTCTGCGGGTCGAAGCGTTGTTCGACGCGTTGTGGACCAACACCGACAGCAGCGATGTACGGCTTACCGACGCTGTGCTTGAGGGGCGCTATACCTGGCTGGAGGCAGGGATACT
>JALHRH010000613.1 GCA_022841565.1 Mycobacterium sp.
CCGCGGATGTCCACCAGCGTGACGTTCGGGCGATTGAACGTGGCGTAGTAGTCCGTGTCGACGCACAGGCGCTTGCAGCCGATGATGTCGGTGGGGGACAGTGCATCGGCGACGACGGGGTCATGGACGATTTCGCTGATCTTGCTTCGCACGAAGGCGGCGGCGGTTTCGTTGGCGCGGCGGTCGAACAGCAGGTCTGCGAACGCGCCCATGAACGACACCCCGCCATGCGCCCAGCGACGTTCGTATTCCTGCCGCCGGTCGTCGTCGGAGACGGCGAGCGCGCTGTCCGGGTTGTAGCGGAACACGATGCCCGAGAACATGTGGGCCGCGGTCTCACGAAGGACCGGGTAGCTGGCCTTGATGTCCTCCCGTTCGACCACATCGAGCGGCGCGTTGCGTGCGGGCACGGAGTAGTTCGGGGTGCGCTGGAACACGTAGAGGTGATCGGCCTCTTCGGCGATCACGGGGATCGACTGGATGGCGGACGATCCCGTGCCGATGATGCCCACCCGGCTGCCCTGGAAGCTCACCGGCTCGTGCGGCCAGGTGCCGGTGTGGAGCACACGTCCGCGAAAGTCGTCGAACCCTGCGAACCGCGGATGGTTGGTCGTGGAAAGGCAGCCCGTGGCCATCACGCAGAAGGGCGCCGAGGCCCGCCGGCCGTCTTCGGTGTCGATCCGCCACAGGCGGGCGGATTCATCGAATGAGGCGGCACTGACCCGCGTATGGAAGCGAATGTCTCGACGCAGGTCGAAGCGGTCGGCAACGTGTTCGGCGTAGCGGAGGATCTCGGCCTGGGTCGCGTACTTCTCGGACCAGTCCCATTCCTGCTGGAGTTCTGCGGAGAACTGGTAGGAGTACTGCACGCTCTCCACATCGCAGCGGGCGCCCGGGTAGCGATTCCAGTACCAGGTGCCGCCCACGCCGCCGCCGGCTTCGAACACGACTACGCGCATGCCCAGTCCGCGCAGCCGATGCAGCATGAACAGGCCGGCGAACCCCGCGCCCACGACGATCGCGTCCCAGGACGAATCCGATTCCGATTGGTGCTCCTGCGGTGCTGCCATGGTCACCCTCGACGCGCGGCCGGCTGATCCGGTCTCCCGGGGATTCTACCCGGGCTTACAATCGCGCCCTCATTGCGTCGAATGGCCGACGCGTTTCCTGCGACCAGACAAGGGGGTGGACTGTGGACATGCATGGCAGAGTGGCGATCGTGACGGGAGCCGGTACCGGTATCGGCAAGGCGGCGGCGGTGACGCTCGTGAAGAACGGATACCGCGTGGCGTTTGCGGGACGCCGCCGGGAGCCCCTCGAGGCCGCCATCGCCGAATCGGGTGCCCCGGCGGACCGCGCGATCGCCGTTTCCGCCGACGTGGCCGACCCGGCCTCGGTGAAGGCGCTGTTCGCGACCGTGAAGAACACATGGGGACGTCTCGACGTGGTGTTCAACAACGCGGGTGTCAGTGCGCCGGCGATCCCGATGGAAGATCTCACCTTCGAGCAGTGGAAGACGGTGGTCGACATCAACCTGACCGGCATCTTCCTGTGCACGCAGGAGGCGATCCGCATCATGAAGGACCAGACGCC
>JALHRH010000614.1 GCA_022841565.1 Mycobacterium sp.
CCAGTCCGAAGGGTTCGTAGTGGCTGGGCAGTACCGCGGCGTCGGCCCGGTGCAGCGCGGCCAGCAGCTCGTCATGGTGGAGGTGACCAAGAAATTGGGTTGCCTTGCGCACCTTGTGTTTCCGGGCCTGCTCGACGAGCCAGTCCTGCTGGGTGCCGTCTCCAGCGATGGTCAGGGTGGTCCCTGGGTGGGTGCGTCTGATCCGAGGTAGCGCGGCGATGGCGTCGTGTACGCCCTTCTCGTATTCCAACCGTCCGACGTAGAGCAATTCGGCCGGACCGGTGCGCGACCGTCGGGCGCAGAACGGCCACCGCGCCGCGTCAATTCCATTGCGAATCACCGTGGTCTCGGAAAGGCCGGGGCCGAATAGCTCGGTGATCTCATCGCGCATCGACGCCGAACACGTGATGAGCGAATCGGATTCGCGCACCAGCCAAGACTCGACTGCGTGCACCTGACGGCTGATGGCTCCGCTGACCCAGCCGGAGTGCCGACCGGCCTCCGTCGCGTGAATCGTGGAAACGATTGGCACGTCATAGAATTCGGCAAGCGCGAGGGCCGGATGTGCCACCAGCCAATCGTGTGCGTGCACGACATCGGGGCGCCACCGCCGTTGGCTGCCGACACTTTTGACCGACAGGCCGGCCCGGATCATGGCGTGACCCATGGCCAGTGTCCAGGCCATCATGTCGGTGCCGAAGGTGAACTCGTGCGGGTCCTGGGCGGCCGCGATCACCCGAACACCGTCGTGGAATTCTTCCGAGGTTGGATGCGTGCTGGGATCGGTGTCGGTGGGCCGGCGGGACAGGACGACGACCTCGTGGCCGGCCTCGACGAGCGCGGTTGAGAGGTGGTGGACGTGCCGACCGAGGCCGCCGATCACCACCGGCGGGTACTCCCACGAGATCATCAGGATCTTCACGCGCGCGCCTTTTTCCGGCGCGAGCGACCGCAAAATGTCACGGGCCGCGGCGTGTCGGTGGCAACACATGCGCGCTCGCTGCGGAAGACGGCCGTCACTTCGGGAGCCTCCGGGCGTCCAGGGCGCCGAACAGGCCATCGGCACGGTTCCAGCCCTGCGCCAGCCGCTGCGCGGAATCGCGGCGACCCGATGCCAGCGCCCCGGCGATCTCTCGGGTGGCGTGGGCGTGCAGATGCGCGCGATAGCGCGCGTAGTCGGCGGCGGAGTCCTTGCTGACCATGAACGGCCAGTCGCTGGAAACAGTCAGCAGCGTCTCGCGCAGGATCTGGTCGGCCACGTGATCACGGGGGATGGGTCCATCCAGCGACGCCGTCTGGGCCAACGCCTTGTCCACTGTAGTCAACGCCGTGTCGACCACCTCGGCGTTCAGCTGGACCAGATCGGCCACCCGCTCGCCATTCCACACCTGCCAGTCCTTGCCCGAACCCCATGAGCTGGGCGGTAATTCGACCGCCGAGCCGACGAATCCGGCCGCCATGGCATCGCTGAGCGTCCCTACCTTTACGCCGGCTTCGGGCAGCGCGCGCAGCACGCGTGCCAGCCAGGTCGGGCCCTCGTACCACCAATGGCCGAACAACTCGGTGTCGAATGCGGCGACCAC
>JALHRH010000615.1 GCA_022841565.1 Mycobacterium sp.
CAATGGGCTGGTGGTCCTGCACTATGACCAGCCCGCCGTCGAGACGGTGATCCAGCCGGGGATGACATTCACCATTGAGCCGATGATCAACCTGGGCGCCCTGGATTACGAGATCTGGGACGACGGCTGGACGGTGGTCACCAGGGACCGCAAGTGGACCGCTCAGTTCGAGCACACCTTGCTGGTCACCGACACCGGCGCCGAAATCCTGACTTTGCCGTGAGCCTCTTGGCGCGAGCAGACACACCGCCGCATGGTTTGGGCCGCGAGAATGCGAATGTGCCTCTGCTCGCCGTGCAACGGTGAGTGGGGCGCTGCTGGTTGCCGGCACCAGTTCCGACGCCGGCAAATCGATGGTGGTCGCGGGTCTGTGTCGGCTATTGGCGCGTGGCGGAGTTCGGGTCGCGCCGTTCAAGGCACAAAACATGTCGAACAATTCCGCGGTCACCGTCGAGGGGGGCGAGATCGGTCGCGCCCAGGCGATCCAGGCCCGCGCGGCGGGCCTGGACCCCAGTGTCCGGTTCAATCCCGTCCTGCTCAAACCGGGCAGCGACGGGACTTCGCAACTGGTCATCCGTGGCCAGGTCACCGATTGCGTCACGGCGGCAAGCTATTTCAGAAATCGAGACCAGGTGACCGGCGTCGTGCTCGACGAATTATCCAGCTTGCGTGCCGACTTCGACGCAGTAATATGTGAGGGCGCCGGTTCTCCTGCCGAAATCAATTTGCGGGCAACCGATATCGCTAATATGGGACTTGCCAGCGCTGCCGAGCTGCCGGTCATCCTGGTCGGTGACATCGACCGCGGCGGCTTGTTGGCGCACCTGTTCGGAACGGTCGCGGTGCTCGACCGCGAAGACCAGGCACTCATTGCGGGCTTCATCGTCAACAAGTTTCGCGGTGATCGGGCGCTCCTGGAACCTGGGCTGCAGCAGCTGATGGCATTGACTGGTCGCCCCACCTACGGAGTGCTGCCCTACTCGGAGCAGTTGTGGCTCGACGCCGAGGACTCCCTCTCGGTGGTGGCACACCGCGTTCTCGGCACACCGGAATCGCCGCGCGGTGGACAGTGGTTGAGAGTGGCCGCCGTTCGCCTGCCCCGGATTTCGAATTCCACCGACGTCGAGGCGCTGGCCTGCGAACCCGGCGTCCTGGTGCGCTGGATCACCGATCCGGCCGACCTCGCCGACGCCGACTTGATCGTGGTACCGGGCAGCAAGGCCACCGTTGCCGATCTGGTCTGGTTGCGGGACCGCCGACTGGCCGCGGGAATCGTCGACCACGCCGCGGCGGGTAAACCACTGTTGGGTATCTGCGGCGGCTTTCAAATGCTGTGCCGCAGCATCGACGATCCGGTGGAATCCGGGACTGGGACGGTGCCCGGGCTGGGATTGCTGGATGCCGATATCGTGTTCGACGCGGCCAAGACGCTTCGACGTTGGCGAGAGCCGTTGACCGGGTACGAGATTCATCATGGGCGACTGACCCGCTGCGCCGAGGCGGCATGGTTCGACGCCGACGCCGACGCCGAGACACCGGGAGTTCGGCGCGAAGCGGTCTTCGGGACCCATTGG
>JALHRH010000616.1 GCA_022841565.1 Mycobacterium sp.
CTGGGCATGACGGTTCGCGGGCGGGGTGATCAGGATCACGGCGTCGGCGGCGACCTGAGACGCGACCTCGGCCAGAGTGGTACCGCCTATGCACCCCGGATGCGCCTCAAGTGCCTTGGCAAGCCGGGCGGGGTTGGTGTCGACCAGCCCGACGATCCGCGCCCTGAGGCTTTCGCCGATCACGCGCCGCCAGATGACGCTGCGCGCGCCAAGGCCGACCAAGATCAGGCGGACCTGCGTCATGCCGCCACCTCAGCCTGGAAAAAGCGGTCGATGCCGTCGGCAATCGACGTCCAGGCAAAACCGTCAAGGGCCGGCAGGACTGAGGGAACCATCGGCGGTTTCACGCCCTGACCTGGCACAGTGCGGTGCGTCGCGTTGGGATGGTGGCGCAGGATTTGGGCCAGCACTTCGCTGTCGCGGAGCGGGTTGGGGGCGCACAGGTGGATCGGCTGCGCCCGCCCGGCACCAGCGACAAGCCGGTCAATGGCGGCACCAAGATCGGGAGCGTAAGTCCAGTCTCGTTGGGGGTCGGTGGCGTCATGCTGCAGCACGTCGCCGTTGCGGGCGGCGTTGATCCAGTCTTGCACCAGCGACACTTTCATCCGGCTGGAACGCGCTGCCTCACCCGGGCCATAAAGATAACCCAGTCGCAGGATGAACGTCTGGCAACTGCCGCCCAGCGCTCCGGGCACCAGCGCCTCACCCGCCCGCTTGGCCGCGCTGTAGGGGCCTTGGGCTGTGGGCGTGCAGGCATCGGTCAGATCCGGTGCGCCGTCGGCGTCCGCAAAAACCCCCGACGAGGACAGGAAAACGAAAGCTCCGGAGCGAAGATTGCCGGCATGGGTAAGCATGTTCAGCAAAGGTCGGGTGTTGGCGGCGACATGCTGCGCTTGGGTCAAGCCCATCGTGGCGGGGTTGGTCGTCAGCGCCGCGCCGTGGATCATGATGTCCGCCGACGGCAGTGCGACCCCGTCCGCCGCCAGATCCGCGGCCACCAGTTCGCAGCCCGCCAGCCGCCGCTCTGCTGCCGCGTCGAAGGTCAGATCCAGAGCGCAGACCCTGTGCCCAAGGGCTGTGAGCCCCGCCGCGATATGTCCCGCGACGAAGCCCCCTGCCCCAGAGATCAGGATCCGTGCGCCGGTCACAGGTTCATCTCAGCGATGCTTGCGGCGTCCAGATCGGCGATGCTACGGGTGTGTTCGGATATCAGGCTGACGGCCTTGTCGACATCGCCGTCTTCCAGCGCATGGACGATGGGCGGATGGTTGGCCGCGATTTCAGCAAGATTGGGCTGGGCCACGTTACGCAAGGCCATAATCTGGTGGATGCGAAAATAGAGGCTGTTCCACGACGCCAGCAGCAGATCGTGGTCCGACAGGCGGATCAGGGCGCGGTGGAATGCTTCGTCCGCCGCGGTCAATGCCTCGCGGTCGTTGTTGCGGGCGGCAGTGGCCATGGACCGGCAATGGATCCACAGCGGTTCAACCGGCTTGTTCATTTCCAGAATGCGGCGGACGGCCATCACTTCAAACACTTCGCGCAGGCTGTAGGTCTCTTCGATCTCGCG
>JALHRH010000617.1 GCA_022841565.1 Mycobacterium sp.
CGTGGTCCCGACGGTGCCGGTGGCGGCGGTGCCGTTGGCGGGCGTGACGGCGGCGGTCCCGGCGAGGCCGGTGCCGCCCTGCCCGCCCTCTCCCCCATTGCCGAACCAGACGGCGTTGCCGCCGGTGCCGCCGAGGCCGGGCTTCCCACCGTTGAACAACACGTTTGCGGCCCCGCCGGTGCCGCCGGAACCGCCGTTGCCGTACAGCAGGCCGCCGGCGCCGCCAGCCCCGCCCTGGGCACCGTAGCCACCGCTACCGCCCGCTCCGCCGTTACCGAAAAGCCCGGCGTCCCCGCCGTGGCCGCCGGCCAATCCGGACGTTGCCGGTCGGGAGTAGCCGTTGCCGCCATTCCCGAACAGAATGCCGCCAGCTCCACCGTTAGGGTTCGCTGCCGTGCCATTCGCGCCGCTGCCGATCAGGGGTCGCCCCAACAGCGCCTGGGTAGGCGCATTGACCGCGGCCAGCAGCTGTTGCTCGAGCAGCTGCAATGGCGAGACATTGGCGGCCTCGGCGAACGCATACGAACCCGCAGCGGCGGTCAGCGCCTGCGCGAACCGGACATGAAACGCCGCCGCCTCCGCGCCCAGCGTCTGATATGTCTGGGCGTGGTTGCTGAACAGCGCGGCAATGGCTAGCGACACCTCGTCACTGCCCGCCGCCATCAGCTCGGTCGTCGTTCCCGATACCGCCGCATTGGCCGCAATGATCGCCGAGTGAATACCGCTCAAATTCCCGGCAGCCGCGCTGACAAATTCCGGTGCTGCAACCACATAGGACATCGGCGCTCCTCACACGACAATGCGAAAACCGCCGATGACGACCTGGTCGCGGAGCGGGATAAAGCGAATGTAACACCGGTTGCCGCCACATCAAAAGCCCTTATGTCCAAATTTTCCTCTCCAATTTTTGGGCGAGCTGAGCGGCATCAGTGCCGGGGTTTAGAACGCCAAGGGCCACAAATTCAGACTTTCTCGTGTCCGCTGACGGCTTCGCATAGGGCCACTGGAGTCGGGGTTCGTCCCGGCGATCACATGTCATTCGCGATACCGCACCGCAGCATGCAGCTCGCCGCGACAGACATGGCGCGTACGGGACTTGGGTGTCCACCCGCTTCTTCTGCTTGCCCGATGCGCCCGACCAAGAGTGGGACAGCGTTGTCTGAGCTAAGCCCGCTGGATCACGCCGCATTCGCGCACCCCCGCGGCTAGGCATGCACGGTATCGACCGCACCCGAAATCGAGCGACGATTCCGCGGGCGCCGATCGCCGGCATTCGCGCCCGATCTCGCGGCGCGCGCACGACACAAAATCGCCCTCTTGCTAGGCAAAAGGGCGATTCTGCGACTGCTCGGCAGTGTCAGGTAAGCGAGTCCGGCGGCAGGAAGCGGTCGCCGTACTTCTCGGCCAGTTCACGGGCGCGGGCCACGAAGGCTTCCTTGCCCCGGCCGAGGGGGCCCTCGTAACCGACGATGTACTGCGCGCTGCCGCCGGTCCACGGCGGGAACCCGATGCCCATGATGGACCCGATGTTGGCGTCCGCGGTGGTCATCAGCACGTTCTCGTCGAGGCA
>JALHRH010000618.1 GCA_022841565.1 Mycobacterium sp.
ACCAGGAACCAACAGGAAAAGCTGGGCAGACCAGCAGAACAGTCATACCCCAGCCCACTTAATCAAGATCAAACAATCAACAGATCACGCCACACGGTCCATCGGTGGTTTGAGGCTTAATAACCGCTCTGTCGGGTTATTCAGCAGATTTTCGGCCAAGGCCCCTTCGGGAACGCGGTGAACGCCCAGCACATCGGTCTTGGCCTCGCTCACCATGGCGGCAACCTTCGGAAACGACCCGGCCAGGGTGTCGGTGACGCGGTCCCATTGCGCGGCGACCTCGGTGGGGTCGGTATGGGCGAAGATCGTCTTGACCGCCGCGCTCACCGCCGGGGCGTGCTTGGCAGGGACGGCAGCGTGTAAGTTCCGCATGAGTTCGAGCGCGCCACTCTTTTAGGAGATCCTGGGTAAGACCTGGGCCACTTCAGTCCGCGAGAACTCGAAGCCATGGGTCATGCCGGCACCACTCGACCGTACCTCCTCAGCAAAGTGCTCACCCCGGCAAGTCAACGCACCAACATCTTCGCGTCTGGTCTTATTGCGGTGGGCGGCTCCGGGCGTGATCGAGTCGGGATGCGAAATATCCGGTGATGGTGGCCGCGACCTGCAGAAACTTCAGGCGCGTCGCGGGGGCCATCTCCTGGGTGACGTCGATGACGCCGCCGGGTCGCAAGTGGGGATCGAAAGGCACCTCGACCACCGGCTGGCCGTGGTCGATGAACTCGCGAGCCAGCAGCGAGCGGGTGCGTTTGTCGGCGTGGCCGTCGGAGTCGTTGAGTACGACGACGCTGCGTTGCAGCAGACCACCGAGGTCGTGATCGGACAACCACTCGACAGTCTTGGCGGCGGCCGCGGCGCCGTCCGCCCACGGCGAGGAGACCACGATCAACGCGTCCAGATCCCGCAGCACCTCACGGGTGACGGCGGCGTCCATCGTCGATCCGCAATCGATGACCGAGATCGCAAAGTGCCGGTCCAGTCGCAACGCTGCTTCCCGGTAGATCGCCGGATCGAGTACCCGGCGCGGACCGGTGACCGGCTCACCGCCCAGCACATAGAGCCCGGTGGAATTGCGCCCGACGCGGGAGGTCACGTCGGCGAAGGACTGCAGGTTCTTGTCGGCGGTCAATTCCCAGAACGAGCCGGTGGTCCTGGGGTCGATCCTGCTGCTGAGCCGGCCGAAGGCGGTGTCGGCGTCGATGGCGACGATGCGGTCCTGCTGGCGCAGTTCGGCCAGGATCGAACCGACGCTGGCGGCCACCGACGTCTTGCCGACGCCGCCCTTGCCGAGGACACCCACCTTGTGGTTGCCGTGCAGGGCCGTTCGGATGGTCGCCTCGAATTGCGCGGCGTCGCGCTGTGCCGGCGATAGGCCGGGCTTGACCAGGCCGAATGTGGCCGTGCGGACCATGCGTCGCCAACCCCGTTCGACGGGCCTGTCGGGGGTGCGTGCGCTTGGGCCGGCTCCCGCATCCGGCCAGGGGCCCCGGGGCGGTGGGGCGGGTTGCGGGGGCACGGGCGGTTGCCGCGGCGCGTCGCGATGCGGTGGTGGTAGGGGAGCGG
>JALHRH010000619.1 GCA_022841565.1 Mycobacterium sp.
GGCGGTTCTGGCTGCCCTGACCCTGGCCTTGCGCGATGGGCGGCCTTTGCCCGCATGGCCCGCATCGACGGCTTTCGTGATCGCGCTGTCACCGCACGCGGCGACGCCGATCTGCCCGAGGCGCGACGGATCGTTGCGGCCCTGACCCGGCTTTATGCCGCGCGCCCCGATACCGCCTGGGGCCGGTCGCGGCTGGCCGAGCGGGAGGCAGATGTGCTAGACGCCGACGCGCTTCTGGCTTTGGCCGAGCGTGAGCTCCTTGCCACTCTCGACGCCGAAGCGCGCCTCGCGGTCGAGGTGGCGGCGCGGCAGGTGGCGACTGTCACCGCGCTGGTGCCACTGGCCCTGGCCGATGTTGCGATGGCGCTGTTCGCCAACCTGCGGATGATCCGCCAGATCGCGCAGATCTACGGCGGGCGGTCGGGCAGTTTCGGCAGCTGGCGGCTGCTGCGCCGGGTATTTTCCTCGCTGGTCGCAACCGGGGCGGTGGCGTTGACCGATGATCTGATCTCGTCGGTTGCAGGTGGAGGCGTGTTGTCGAAAGTCTCGCGCCGCTTTGGTGAGGGCGTGGTGAACGGCGCGTTGACCGCACGGGTAGGCGTCGCCGCGATCGACCTCTGCCGCCCCTTGCCCTTCGTCGCCCTCGAACGCCCGGCGGTGTCGTCGCTGGTCAGCCGCGCGCTGACCGGGTTGGTGTCGCGGGGGTGACTGAGTTCACCGGAACCTGTCCAACAGTTTTTGCATCGGGCTGCGCGTATCCAGTTCCACCGGTTTCGGCGCTTCTTTCGGCATCGACACCGGCGCTTCGGGCTTAGAGGTCGACGACCGTGGCGGAGCGGTGCGCAGGGCAACCGCGTTCATGAACTTCTGCCCGTCTCCGGCGGCCAGCGCCACCGCCCCTTCGGAAATCCCGCGGAGGAGGTCTTCCAGCCACTCGGCATCAGCCTTGGCGAAGTCGTGCAGCACATAAGCCGCCACCGCATCCTTGTGGCCGGGGTGGCCGATGCCCAGCCGGACGCGGGCATAGGCATCGCCCAGATGCCCGTGGATCGACCTGAGCCCGTTATGCCCGGCATGACCGCCACCCTCCTTCAGGCGCAGCTTGCCGGGTGCCAGGTCCAGCTCGTCGTGAAACACCGTCACATCGGCCAACGGCAGCTTCCAGAACGCCAGTGCCGCCTGCACCGACTGGCCCGACAGGTTCATGAAGGTTTCGGGCTTTAGCAGCGCCACCTTCTCGCCCCCCAGCCGGCCTTCGCTGACCAACCCCTGAAACGCCTTGCGCCACGGGCTGAAACCATGGTCGGCGGCAATCCGGTCCAGCGCCATGAAGCCGATGTTGTGCCGGTTGCCGGCATATTTCGCACCCGGATTGCCCAGACCGACAAAGAGCTTCATCGCAACCTCCTGCCGGAACGTCCGGCCCTGCCGGATATAGCGGCTCCGGCCAACCGGCTCAACCAACCGCCCAAAATGAAACGGGGGGCCACTGGCCCCCCGTCGGATCGTTCAGACCAGTCGCGCTCAGGCGGTGGCTG
>JALHRH010000620.1 GCA_022841565.1 Mycobacterium sp.
GCGCCCGGTTTCCTGCCCGTCGAGGGGCAGGAAACCGGCCCCGAAATCGCCGCCCGCGCCGTTGCAGCCGGGGCCTTCGTCGCCGTCGCTCACCCGCAATGGTCCGGCCTGACCCTTGCCGACGCCCGGTCCATTACCGCCGCCCACGCGGTCGAGATTTACAATCACGGCTGCGCCACCGGCTGCGACCGCCCCGACGGGGCTGCCATCGCCGACCTTCTTCTCACCGAAGGCCGCCGCCTCAACCTCATCGCCACCGACGACGCGCATTTCCACGAACCAGACCATTTCGGAGGCTGGGTCATGGTGAAAGCCACGGAGAATACGCCCGAGGCGCTGCTCTCCGCGTTGAAGGACGGTGCGTTCTACTCCTCCCAAGGCCCGGAAATCCGCAACGTCCGCATTGATGGCGATCACGTAACCGTCGAATGTTCCGCCGCAGCATCGGTTGTCGCGATGGGCCACGGCACCGGGGCAAAGGCGGTCCACGGCCATTCGATGACCCGCGCCTCGGTTCCGCTCGCCCGCCTGAACGGCTCGCCGTGGCTGCGTGTCGCGGTGATCGACGCTGCCGGCAAACGCGCCTGGTCGAACCCGATCTGGCTTTGATCGCTCTCCACCCCGGCGGTTCCGCACGCAGGGTGAGGGGGCATCGGAAAGGACTCCGATGATCACCGACATCGAAGACTACTTCACCTCGGCTGCGGTCGCTGCGCCCGCTTTGCCACCCCTGACTGTTCCGTCCGCCTCTGGGCCGCTGGCCTCGTCGAACTCCGCCGCATCTGCCGCGATGCCGGCCTGACCGAGACGGTGAAATGGGGCCACCCCTGCTTCATGCATGCAGGCCGCAACATTGCCCTGATCGGCGCGCTGCGCGGTGACTTCCGCCTCAACTTCTTCAACGCCGCCCTGATGCAGGACCCGGGAAAGGTGCTGGAACGCCAAGGCCCGAACACCCCACACCCCGACAGCCTGCGTTTCACCGACAATGCCGCCCCGCGCGCGATGGAGCCCACGATCCGCGCCTATCTGGCCGAGGCGATGGGATATGCCGAGGCCGGCACCGTCCCCGCCCGGACGCCAGTCGAGATCGACCTGCCGCCCGAACTGATCGAAGCCCTCGACATGGACCCCGACCTTGCCGAGGCGTTCCATCGTCTGACCCCCGGCCGCCAGCGCAGCTACGTGATCCTGCTCTCAGGCGCGAAAACATCCGCCACCCGCGTCAATCGCATCGAAAAAGCCCGCCCGCGCATCCTCGCAGGCAAAGGCGCGCAGGAACGCTAAGGTGTTGCCAATTCCTTAACGTCCACACTCAACCCCTTGATTTCATGCGGAACGGAAGAATGTCCCACCGTGGTCATCACAAGATCCCCGGCAGCCGCAACCCATGCTCCACCGCGCATTCGCGGGCAATTTCATAGCCCGCATCGGCATGCCGCATCACCCCCGTCGCCGGGTCGTTCCACAAGACGTTCGACAACCGCCGCGCCGCATCCTCGGTCCCGTCCGCCACCACGACCATGCCGGAATGCTG
>JALHRH010000621.1 GCA_022841565.1 Mycobacterium sp.
GACTAAGCCGAAGTTGCGACGGTTTTCGGGCGTGATTTGATTCCTGAGCTGGATAGATGGTTCTGGATTCGCATCGAAGTGTAGTCAGAATATATGGTGTGTCACCTTCGATTCTGAGTTGTAACCAGCTATAATTCTGGCCATGCCGCGTCAACAGCGTCGGGTTCACGTAGTCAGAGTTAATAAGACGCACGTGGACAAGCATGGCCAGCGGCGCCAGTACACGTCGGCCTACCTGCGGCACACCTACCGCGACGGGCCCACAGTGCGCAACGAGACGGTGGCCAACCTGTCGATGCTGCCGCCGGAAGCGGTCGACGCGCTCGAAGCGACGCTCAAGGGCCAGACGCTGGTGCCGGCCGGTAGCGAGTTCAGCATCGTGCGGTCGCTGCCGCACGGGCATGTGGCAGCGGTCGCGGCGATGGCCCGCACACTCGGGCTGGCCGCGCTGCTGGGCCCGGCGTGCCGGGCCCGCGACATCGTCGTCGCGTTGATCATCTCGCGGGTTGTGCGACCCACCTCGAAGCTATCCACCCTGGACTGGTGGGCCAACACCACCCTGGGCGTCGACCTCGGGGTCACCCAGGCATCCACCGACGAGATCTATGCCGCGATGGACTGGCTCATCGCCCGCCAGGACGGGATCGAAAAGAAGCTGGCCGCAAAGCATCTCGCGGAGTCGGTGAACCCGAGCCGGATGGCGTTGTTCGACTTGAGTTCCTCGTGGGTGACCGGGCGGTGCTGCGAGCTAGCCGCATGCGGCTACTCCCGCGACGGCAAGAAGGGCTGCGAGCAGATCGAATACGGCGTACTCACCGACCCCGAGGGCCGCCCGGTCGCGGTGCGGGTGGTCGCAGGCAATACCGGCGACCCGACCGCGTTCGGCCAGATCGTGCAGGTGATCACCGACAAGCTCGACATCGCACGACTGGTGCTGGTAGGCGATCGCGGCATGATCACCGGCGCCCGCATCGACAAGCTCCGCGAACTCAACAACAAACCAGGCTCCGCAGCGTTTTTCGATTGGATCACCGCGCTGCGCGCCCCTTCAATCGCGAAACTGGCCCGCGACGACGGGCCGCTGCAGATGAGCCTGTTCGACACCCAGGACCTCGCCGAGATCGCCCACCCCGACTACCCCGGCGAACGACTGATCGCCTGCCGCAACCCCGCACTGGCCGCCGAACGCGCCCACAAACGCCAAGACCTGCTGCAAGCCACCGAAAAGGAACTGGCCCACATCGCCGCACGCGTCGACAAAGGCACCCTGTCCGGCGCCGACAAGATCGGCATCGAGGTCGGCAAGGTCAGCGGAAAGTTCAAGATGGGCAAGCACTTCCACCTCACGATCACCAACACCGGGTTCACCTACCACCGCGACCAGGCCGCCATCGACGCCGAGGCTGCCCTCGACGGCATCTACGTACTGCGCACCAGCGTCGACGCCCACACCCTCAACCCCGCCGCCGTGGTGGAAGGCTACAAGAAACTGGCCAACGTCGAACGCGACTTCCGCATCA
>JALHRH010000622.1 GCA_022841565.1 Mycobacterium sp.
AACGGCCGCACCGGTCGATCGGGCGCGTGCCCCCGTTGCTCCACTTCCTCATGATGCGAAGTGAACAACCTGTTTAGAACCGACACCTAGACGGCCGTCGGTCACCAACTGCCGTTAGGGCGCCGGCGTACTGATCCGAACGTACGTGACCTCAGGTTGAGCGCGAGAACGCATGGTGCTCGCGCCGAGTGAGAAGTCGAACCAGTCGCGGCGTGCCGCCGCCGCACAGACTTGTCCGATGCGGCACTGCCAGAGGAAACCGATGGCGCTGGCCTCGATGACATAGGTGTACGCGGATGTGTCCGCAACGCGCGACGTGTCGGCGGTGGAGGTTCGCACGATCTCCGTCCACACGTGCTTCGCTGCGGTTCCGTCCGCGCGGAGGAAGAAGGTGTCTGCGACGACGCGGGCGATCATATCGCCACTATGCACGGGGGGCATTGGGGCGAGAAGCACGAACGCGCCCGCAGCATCTCGCGGGCCGAACGCGTCGCCGCAGCCGGAAAGCGAGGTCGTCAGGGCCAGCCAGAGTTGCACGAGGCGCAGATGAGAAGGATGCCGCAGCATTCTGAGCTCCGCTGATGCATGGGTAGGTCACGCTGGCGGCGACGACCGGATCCGATTCAGGTCGCCCTAACGTCACGTTGTGCCGCGGCCGCTTCCATAAAATGCGGTTGGGCGGCCGTGCGGTACCTTCAGGTACGATAAAGCACGGCCGCCCAACCGCTACCCCAGCGCGGCCGTCGGCACCAACTGCCGTTAGGTTGTCCCGCGACGGACCGGCTGCCGCTCTCGCGCGATCGGAGGCATCGACGACGCACCGGAGCCAAGCGCTGGCGTGCTCGGGTCGTCGTGCGCCCGCCGCGCGAGCCAGAGCATGCCGGCGGACGACGCAGCGCCGAGCGCCACGGAAACGCCGACCAGCGGCAGCAGCGACCACGGCGCGCGCCCGGTGGCGATACTTGCCACCGCCGTCAGCGCGAGCGCGACAGCGCCGCTTCCGACGGCACCCCACCCGAGCATTCGTCCGATCGACAAGCTGACGAACGTAGCGCGTCTCTCCGTGAGCGCAACGATGCTTGCGAACGCGGCCCCGGACATGGCGCCGATGACGCCGGACACCAACGCGCCGTTCAAGAACATGTCAACGAGCACATTGGTCGGCGGAGCAAATGCGCGAGCGAAGGAGACATAGCCAAGCACCGTCAGCGCGGCGCCGCCCGCGAGTGCCCAAGGCAGCGCCCACGCGAGTGCGGTGCCGAGCACACCACGCAGTGTTCGTAGCATCCTTGAAAGTCCTCGGGGTCAGTTGGACCAACCTAACGTCAAGTTGTGCTGTGGCCGATTCAATAAATGCGGGTTGGCGGCCACGGCCGACCCTCAAGTACGATGAGGCCGGGGCCGCCAACCCGCTACCCTAGCTGTCGGTTCTAAGGAGGTTGTTCACTGAGGCATAACTGAGGAAGCTGGAGGTGCGACCCACCCAACCTTCAGCCAGAGGCCCCAGTGAACATCCAC
>JALHRH010000623.1 GCA_022841565.1 Mycobacterium sp.
TAGGTTCCGGTCTGACGGCAACCACGGCGCGTGGGAAAACGCCTGATCGCTCGCACGACCCGTGCCCGAACCAGCTTGTTATGGCTTCGAGTGTACCGCCGACGGGACCACGGAGCGAGCGTCCCGGAGCACTCGGCTCCGGGAGCTGTTCCCGGTGACGCGTCGCGAAACCGGGGCGGTTCCGGCGTCGGTTCGGCGAGCCTTCCCTACAGCCAGAGCATCATGCCCATCTCGTGCGGGTGCGTCAGGAGCGCGTTGTGCGGGTACAGGCAGACCCGGTACTCGAGCTTGCCGCACATCTCGGGCGTGAGTTCCAGCACGTAGCGGTGCTCCCCTTCCGGGGTCCGCGTGCCGTCGAACTCGAAGCGAAAACGCTCCTTGAGCTGCTGGCTTTCGAGCGTCGTGGAGCGCCGCAGGATCATCTCCAGCACGACGTCGCCCGGCTGCAGGCCGTCCAGCTGCACGGCGACCTCGAACCTCACGGCATCCCCGAAGGCAATCCGCCTGGGGGCGGAATCCAGCCGGCGGATGCCGACCTTCGGCCAGGACGCCCGCACGTGCTCCTTCCAGCGGGCGATGGCCGATGCGTTGGAGAAGCCGCTCTCGGAGTACTTCCGCCACTGCCGGGTGGCCGGCAGGTAGAACTTGCCGAGGTACTCGTTGACCATCCGCGCCGAGTTGAAGCGAGGCAGCAGCGTGGCGATGGAATGCTTGGCCATCCGCACCCATTCCTGCGAGTAGCCCATCTCCGAGCGGGTGTAGTAGGCCGGGATAACGTGGTCCTGCATCAGCTCGTAGAGCGTGTTCGATTCCTCGACATTGCGCCGATGGTCGTCGAGGTGCTCGGCCACCGGCTTGATGGCCCAGCCGTTGCGCCCGTCGTAGCCCTCGCCCCACCAGCCGTCGCTCACGGAGAGGTTGATCACCCCGTTGATGCCGGCCTTCATGCCCGACGTGCCGCTCGCCTCGAGCGGGTACACCGGGTTGTTGAGCCACACGTCCACGCCCGAAACCAGCCGCCGGGCGAGGCGCAGATCGTAGTTTTCGACGAACAGGATGCGGCCTTCGAACTCCGGGGTCCTCGCGATCTGGGTGAGGCGCCGGATGAGGTCCTGCCCCGGAACGTCCGCCGGGTGGGCCTTGCCCGCGAAGATGAACAGGACCGGGCGGGAATCGTTGCAGACGATGGATCGCAGCCAGTCGAGGTTCTGCAGCAGCAGCGTGGCGCGCTTGTAGGTGGCGAAGCGCCGCGCAAAGCCGATGGTGAGGACGTTGGGGTTGTCGGGGTCCGTGAGTTTCAGCAGCCGGTCGAGGTGGGCCTCCGATCCGTGATTGCGGAAGTGCTGCGTGGTCACCCGGTGGCGCACGAGGTGCAGCATCTGCGCCTTGAGCGACTGCCGCACGCTCCAGAACAGATGATCGGGAATGGCCTCGACGTTGCGCCAGAACCCGGGGTCGGTCATGTGGTGGGTCCAGTCGAACCCGAGGTAGCGGTCGAAGAGATCCCCCCATTCCTG
>JALHRH010000624.1 GCA_022841565.1 Mycobacterium sp.
GCACGATGCCGTAAGTCAATCCCCATCGGATCGACGGCAGCGTGATCCGCCAGAAGGTCTGCCACCAGCCGGAACCCAGGGTCGCAGCGGCCTGCTCCTGATCGTTTCCCAATTCGTGTAGGACCGGTTCAACCTCACGCACCACGAAGGGCAGGGTGACGAAGATGCTGGCCAGCACGATCCCGGGGAGGCCGAAAATGATCTTGAACCCGAAGTCACGCTCGACGAACCCCAGGGCACCGGCACTACCCCACAGCACAATCAACGCCACGCCGACAATGACGGGCGACACCGCGAACGGTAGGTCGATGACCGCCTGCAGGATGCCTTTGCCGCGAAACCGGTTGCGCGCGAGCACCAATGCCGTCGGGATACCGAACACTACATTCAGCGGCACCACGATTGCCACCACCAGCAGAGAAAGGTTCAAAGCCGATACGGCCGCCGGCGTGCTGACCCAGTCGTAGAACTGGCGCAGCCCGGGCGCGAAGGTGCGCCACAGGATCAGGGCCACCGGAACAAGTAGCAGCACAAAGATATACGCCAACGCGGTGTATCGGAGCAGGTAGCGTACCGTCCGCGACGCAGTCACTGCGACATCTCCTCGCGCCGAGCCGCCCGCGCACCGATGACCCGCAGGATCAGCAGGACTATAAACGAAATCGACAGCAGCACAATGGATATCGAGGCGGCACCGGTGCGGTCGTCGTTCTCGATCAAGGTTCGTATCCATTGCGACGACACCTCGGTCTTGCCCGGCACCGCGCCGCCGATCAGCACCACCGAACCGAACTCTCCGATGGCGCGAGAAAACGCCAGGCCGGCACCGGACAACAACGCGGGCAACAGCGACGGCAGCACGACGGAGGTGAAGATCTTGCGACCACTGGCTCCCAGGGAGGCCGCCGCCTCCTCGGATTCCCTATCGATCTCCAGGAGGACCGGTTGAACCGCGCGCACCACGAACGGCAGCGTGACGAACGCCAGCGCAATCCCGACACCCCACTCGGTGTGCTGCAGGTGCAGCCCGACCGGGCTGTGGTTGCCGTACAGCGCCAGCATTACCAGGCTGGCGACGATCGTCGGCAACGCGAAGGGCAGGTCTATCACCGCGTCGACAATGCGCTTGCCGAAGAAGCTGTCGCGCACCAGTACCCAGGCGATCAGCAGCCCGAACACCGTGTTGAGCAGCGTCACCCCGGCGGAAATGGTCAGCGTGACGCGCAACGACTCCAGCGCCGCGTGCGAGATTACCGCCAGACGAAAGGCGTCCCAGCCGCCGGCGACGGCCTGCCAGACAATGGCGGCCAGCGGCAGCAGCACGATCACCGACAGCCAGATGGTCGCCACACCGACCCGCAGTGAGGTGTCGCCCGAGCGGCCGCCGGCCGAGTTCTCGGCGTTGGCTTCCAGCTCGGGCCGAATCGCCTCGGGATTCGGGGTTGTTGTCACTGTCATCCGGTCGCCTGCGTGTAGATCTTGGTGATGCTGCCCGTGTTCTTGTC
>JALHRH010000625.1 GCA_022841565.1 Mycobacterium sp.
ACCCCGACACCCCGACCACCACCGACCCCGCCGGACACCCCCCGACGGGGTCGATTCATACCCACACATCCTCACCCTCAACGCCGCCATCATGACCATCGTGAGTGCCGCTCAACAGTCAAGCCGCCTGTTCGACCGCGGTGATTGATGCGGCCTCGGTCTGCATGATGCGGTAGACCTCGCGGGCGATGGCGCGTTTGAGGCAGCGTTTGATTTCGCGTGATGTCTTGCCTTCTGCGGTGCGTCGGGCGGCGTAAGCCTTGGTGGTGGGCTCGAACCGCAGGCGCGTCAGTGCAACGGTATGCAGTGCGCGGTTAAGTTGGCGATCACCGGCGCGGTTGAGCCGGTGGCGCACGGTGGCGCCGCTGCTGGCCGGGATGGGTGCGGCGCCGGCCAGGGCTGCGAAGGCCGCCTCGCTGCGGATGCGGTCGCGATGCGACCAGGAAATCAAGAACTGCGTGGCAGTGATGACACCGATGCCGGGTCGGTCGAGCAGCTGGGGGCAGGCGGCAGTGACGAGGAGTTCGAGTTCGGTTTCGTGTTCTGCCGCTTCAGCTTCGAGCATGAGAGCACGCCGGGCGGTGGCGCGAATAGCGCGGACAGTGGCGCGGTGTTCGACTGAATGTGACGGCAAGGTACGCAGCCGTGCGCAGCGGTTGAGTTGTTCGTCGGTCGTTCCGCGTCGCAGCTGATCACGCAGCGCTTGTGGGGCGTTGACGATCATGGGCCTTGAGTTGCCCAATGGCTTTGGTACGAGCCAGGATTGCGCCCTCACGCGCGGTGAGGAGCACTCGCATGGCTTCTCGGTCGCCACGTGCGCGGGGCGCAGCGAGGTGCTCGCGCGTCAAGGCTTCGCGTGCGGCTCGGACGGCGTCGAGGTCATCAGACTTGGCGCCGTCACGTCGCGCTGGGCGTGCGGGGCGATCGATCTCGACAACCCATTCGCCGCGTTCGAGCAAGTGTGTGGTTAATCCAGCTCCGAAGCTGCCGGTACCCTCGATCGCCCAGACTCGCCGGCCTGTCGCGTATTTGGCGGCGAAGGTGTCGAGCTTACGGAATCCGAACGCGTCGGTGGCCACGGTGAGCCGCTCGACGAGTCCTCCGGTGGACGTCACGACGGCCGCAGTGTGCGAATCGCGGTGGGTGTCGACGCCGATGACGAAATCGACCTTGTCTGTCAGCATGGGTGTCACGGTGTTCTCCAATCGTGGGGGCGCATCAGGTCGGCACCGGCCTGGATGGGATCACCGTGCGGCAAGACTGTGATGAGGCACGACCCGCTGCCGGGTCGGCCAGGCTTCTGATCAGGCCAGTCGTGGTGGGCCAGGCCGGTGCCGGTCACCGGCGACGACAAATCCAACGCAAGGGCACCACCCTGCTTGGGTGCGGCCAATGAGTCTTTGGGGTCAGTCGCGGTCACCGACACCGACCCTCCCACCGGCGGCGCCGAGACTCTATTGAGTCCGCCCTCAAGACTCACA
>JALHRH010000626.1 GCA_022841565.1 Mycobacterium sp.
GCTTGTCTGCCCAAAGGATCCCGTCATGCCCCACCTTGGCACGTGGCGTGCCCAGATACCGCCGCTCGCCGCACCTCCCGCCGAGAAGAAGCAGCAACAAGCCACTCGCATGCTTGCGATGAGCATCCCCCCGTTCGACGGACAGTCCGATTAGGAGTTGTCTGTGTCTGCGAAGAGGAAGTCTCGGGGTGGTCGCCCCTCGTTGTTCTCGCCGGAGTTCCGGCGTGACGCGGTCGGCCTTGTTCTTGATGAGCAACGGGCGATCGCTGATGTTGCTCGTTCGGTCGGCGTGAACGAGGGAACGCTGGGGAACTGGGTTCGTCTCGAGCGGATCGAACGTGGTGAACGCGCCGGTCTCACCGTTGATGAACGCGGCGAGCTCGCCGAGCTGCGCGCCGAGGTCGCCCGGTTGAAGATGGAGCGCGACCTGCTCAAACGATCGATGGCTTTCTGGGTGAAGGAGTCGACATCGTGAGCCGCTACGCGTGTGTCGATGACCAGAAAGCTGCCGGGTTCCCGGTGAGCGCAGCGTGCGCCGCGGCCGGGGTGTCGACCTCGGGGTTCTATGACTGGCACGCCCGACGTCAGGCGGGGCCGACCGCCCGGCAGATCGAGGACGCCGAGATCGTGGCGTTGATGCGGGAGATCTACGCCGCGTCGGACGGGAACTATGGGGTGCCCCGCATGCACCGCGAGTTGCGCCGGGCAGGGTTGAAGATCAACCACAAGCGGGTCCGGCGGCTGATGCGCATCAACGGGCTGTGTGGCCGGTTCCGGGCCCGAACCATCCGCACCACCTTGCCAGGCCCTGACGGGTATGTGATCCCGGATCTGGTGCGCCGCCAGTTCGCGCCGGGCCCGCCGGATGTGGCGTGGTGCCAGGACATCACCTACGTGCCGACGGGCGAGGGCTGGCTGTTCGTTGCGTCGGTGCTCGATCTCGGGTCCCGTCGGCTGGTCGGCTACGCCATGGCTGAGCACATGCGCACCGAACTCGTGTTGGACGCCCTCGACATGGCTGTCACCGCCCGAGGCGGTGCGGCGAACATCGCCGGCGTGATCGCTCACGCGGACCGTGGAAGCCAATACACGTCGAATGACTATGTCGATTACTGTCTGGCCCGGCAGATGCGACCATCGGTCGGCCGCACCGGCGTGTGCTACGACAACTCCGTCGCCGAATCGTTCTGGGAAAGCCTCAAACGCGAGTGCCTCCAAGACCGGATCTTCGCCACCCGAGCTGACGCCCGCCGGGCGATCTTCCGGTGGATCAACTGGTACAACACGTCGAGACTGCACAGCACCCTCGACCACGTCCCACCCACCGAGTGGGAACAGAACTACCACCAAGCCTCATAACCACCCGTCCGCCCGACGGGGAGATGCCCACGACGTACGGAATAACGCGCACTACGAGCGCTGCGCGTTGATGGCCGACACCGCTTGCCGGCCGCCTGCCGCTGAAGCTCGACCGACCGGG
>JALHRH010000627.1 GCA_022841565.1 Mycobacterium sp.
GTGCGGTGGTTCTTTCGGCGGCGGGCGGAGCGGGCGCTGTCGCGGCTGAATGCGCGGCTGGACCGCAAGGTGAACCTGTTCAAGCTGGCGCGGCGGTCGGACATGGTGGCGCGGCTGGCTTACGACCCCAAGGTGGTGGAGGCTGTCATGGCCCATGCTGCCGAGACGGGCGTCCCGGCGGAGGTGGCTTTCGAGGAGGCGCGGACCTATGCCCGCGAGATCGTGCCGGGGTTTTCGGCGACGCTGTACTTCGGCTTTGCGACGCAGGCGGCGAAATGGCTGAGCCGACTGCTGTTCCGGGTGCGGGTCGGCAAGGTGGACAAGGAACTGGCGCTGGTTGACCCGCAGGCGACGGTGATTTTCGTGATGAACCACCGGTCGAACGTGGATTATGTGCTGGTCACCTGGCTGGTCGCGGACCGGGCGGCGATCTCCTATGCGGTGGGGGAATGGGCGCGGGTCTGGCCTTTGAGTGCGATGATCCGGGCGATGGGGGCGTATTTCATCCGCCGCGGCAGCCGCAACGCTTTGTATCGCCGGGTGCTGGCGCGCTATGTCCAGATGGCGACGGCAGAGGGCACGACGCAGGCGATCTTTCCGGAAGGGGGCCTCAGCCTTGATGGGCGGGTGGGGCCGGCGAAAATGGGGCTGTTGAGCTATATCGTCGAGGGGTTCGATCTGGCGGGGCGGGACGTGGTCTTTGTGCCGGTGGGGCTGGCCTATGACCGGGTGCTGGAGGACCGGGTGCTGGTGGCTGCAGCGGCGCAAGGCACCCGGCGGTTCGGGGTGCAGCCAATGCGGGTGGTCTGGCGCGGGATCATCATATTCTGGCGGCGACTGCGGGGACGCTGGCGCGGATTTGGTACAGCGGCGGCGGGCTTTGGCGCGCCGGTGTCGCTGCGGGCCTTTCTGGCGGGCGGCGGCGACGTCGAGGCGCTGGGCGAGCGGCTGATGGCGGCGATTGCCCAGGTGGTGCCGGTTCTGTCGGTGCCGCTGGTTGCGGCGGCATTGGGAGATGGAGCCGCGTCGCGGGAAGAGTTGGCGCAGCGCGTCAGCGAGCGGGTGGCGCGGCTGGCGAGCGCCGGGGCCGTGCTGAAGCTGCCGCCGCTGGGTGTGGAAGCGGTGGTGACCGAGGGGTTGGCGCAGCTGATCGGGCGCGGGCTGGTCACCGAGCAGTTGCAGCCCGTGTCGGGGCAGGAACCGCTTTTGGCGTTCTATGCGGCGTCGGTTCCGGATACGTCTGGCGCTGCAACGCGGCAGACATAAAATTACAAAATAATGCCGTGACGGGTTGCAAAGTTGCGCGTTGGGTCGTTATCTTCTGCCCAAGCGCTCCGATTCTGCGGCGCGGCATTTCTGACGGAGGCTCTGTTGGCTTTGGACACTCGATCTGCCCCCCTGATCCATGACGCACCGCGCAAGGATCTTTACGAACTGGGCGAGATGCCGCCCCTCGGCCATGTGCCGAAACAGAT
>JALHRH010000628.1 GCA_022841565.1 Mycobacterium sp.
CGTGGACGTTCTGCGTGACGCCGCCCAGCAGCCCGCCCCGCAGCGGATAGCGGACGACCACATCGGCAAGCCGAGCAACCACGTCACTGGTTACCGGCGGACGCGCAGCCGCCTTTCCCATGCGCGGCACGGCGGCGAGAAGCGCGCGGGTATAGTCAGCCTGAGGCGTCGCAAAGATGTCGGCGGTGGCCGCGGTTTCGATCTGGCGGCCCTGCCGCATCACGATGACCCGGTCGGCCATTTCCGCCACCACGCCCATGTCATGGGTGATCAGGATGATCGCGGTCCCCAGATCGCGCTGCAGGTCACGCAACAGATCCAGCACCTCGCGCTGCACGGTCACGTCAAGCGCGGTCGTGGGCTCGTCGGCGATCAGCACCTCGGGGCGCAGGGCAAGGGCCATTGCAATCATGACCCGCTGGCGCATCCCGCCCGACAGTTCATGTGGGTACTGCCGCATCCGGCGTTCTGGCTCTGACAGGCGAACTGCGCGCAAGGCTTCAATCGCGCGCTTCTGCGCCTCGGAACGGCTGATGGGGTCATGTGCCCGAATGGCTTCGGTCAACTGTGCGCCGACCGTCATCACCGGGTTCAGCGACGTCATGGGTTCCTGGAAGATCATCGCGATCCGGTCGCCGCGGATGGCGCGGAGATCGGGTTCCGGCAGGACGGTCAGGTCCTCGGCCCCAAGCAGTATACGACCGCCGGTCACCCGAACGGCAGGCGGCGGCAAGAGGCCCATGATGGCAAGCGACGTGATGGATTTTCCCGACCCGCTTTCGCCCGCGATGGCCAGAGTTTCACCTCGGCGGAGTGTAAAGGACAAATCCTCGACCAAGGGCCGTAGCCCCGCTTCGGTACGGACCGAAACGCAAAGGCCTTCGACCCGCAGCACGGTGTCCGGGGCGGTGGCCGCCCCGGTGCTTTGCTTGGCTTCCGCAAGGATCATTCGAACACGACCCGAGGAAAGTAGAAGCTGACGACCCAGTTCGGCATGTCCACGACCTCGGATATGCGCAGATCGCCGCAGACCGAACAAAGCATGTAGGCGTCCACCGCCGAGATGCCTTGCTGCGCCTGCAGCAGGTCGATCATCCCCGACACCGCATCCTTGGCTGCTGTCATCAGGTCCGGCCCGATGCCGGTTGTGGCCTCATAGCCCTTGGCATCCAGATGCCGCGTCACCGGCCCCGGTGTGGTGAAACGCGGCGTCTTCAGCGGCTTGTTCTTCACCAGATCCAGCGTCAGCACCACGTTCATCGGGGACTCGATCGCCGTCCCGCACACCTCGCCGTCGCCTTGCGCGGCATGGGTATCACCCACGCTGAACAGGGCGCCCTCAACCTCTACCGGCAAGTAGAGCGTGACGCCCGAAGTCAGGTCACGGATGTCGAGGTTTCCGCCAACCCGCCGGGGCGGGACGACGGAGTGGTGGCCAGCTTCCGCCGGGGCATTGCCGATGGTGCCGCT
>JALHRH010000629.1 GCA_022841565.1 Mycobacterium sp.
GCCGGCATCGTCGCCGGGAACCTGTCGCACACGATCAGCTGGCTCAATGCGAACAAGGGGGCCGACGGTTTCGTGAGCCTGCGCGAAGCCCTCATCGCCGCGAACAACACCGTGAACGCTGGCATTCCCGATGTGATCGACTTTGACATTGCAGGCAGCGGGCCGCAGTCCATCACATTGCTCTCGGCACTGCCGACCATCACTGATGGCGTGACGATCGACGGAACAAGCGACCCGGACTTCGCCGGGACACCGGTGGTCTTGCTCGACGGCTCGCTGGCCGGCAGCAACGTCGACGGACTGCGCTTCGACACCGACGCGGATGGGTCCACGGTGCGCGGGCTCGCGATTCATCGCTTCAGTGGCTTCGGAGTCTCCGCAGTCGGGTCATCAGGAGACATGCTCGCCAATCTCACGATCGCGGGCAACCACATCGGAACGGACGCATCGGGCACCGTCTCGGCGGGCTACGGCAACGTGCGTGACGGCATCGGCCTCTACTACACGCAGGACGCGACGATCGGCGGCATTAACCCCGAGGATCGGAACCTCATTGCCGGCAACGGTTCGCTGCTCGGATACACCGGCGGCATCAATGTCGGAAGCAGTTCCGTCGGCGCGGTCATCCAGGGCAACTATATTGGCCTCGATGCCACCGGGACCGTAGTTCTCGGCAACGGGCAATACGGCGTCCTAGTCGATCAGGGCGCATCCGACATCATGATCGGCGGAACTGTGACCGCGGCGGCCAACCGAATCGCGGGCGCGCAGGTGGGTGTCGAAATCGCCAACAGCGGCGCGACCACGAGCGGCGTCGCGATCCTCGGCAACCGCATCTTCGGCAACAGTGCCCTCGGCATCGATCTCGGTGTCAATGGGGCGAACGGTGTCACGCCGAACGACAACCTCGATGCGGACGGCGGGCCCAACTCGCTTCAGAATCATCCGACACTGGTCAGCGCCAACAGCGGTGCCGGCAACACCACGATCATGGGCTC
Source organism: Mycobacterium sp. (assembly GCA_022841565.1). GTDB lineage: Bacteria > Actinomycetota > Actinomycetes > Mycobacteriales > Mycobacteriaceae > Mycobacterium. Next base: position 999 of record JALHRH010000629.1, read on the forward strand.
GCTGCATTCGGCGGCCGGCACCGCCTACCGTATCGAGTTCTTCAGCTCGCCGACCGGTGACGCCTCCGGCTACGGCGAAGGCGCGGTCTACCTGGGCTTCGAAGACGTCACCACCGACGGCAGCGGGAACGCGAGCTTCACTGCGGTGCTCGGCAGCGTGACGCTGACCGCCGGTCACACGGTGAGCGCGACTGCCACAGTGGATCTGGGCGGCGGTAGCTATGGCAGCACTTCGGAGTTCGCGGCCAACGTGGTGGTCACCGTATTGCCGGTGGTTACGACGACCGGCACGACCGTCGCCTACACCGAGAACGACCCCGCCACCGCGGTGGACGCCGGCGTGACGGTGAGCGACGACGACAGCGCCAACCTCACCGGCGCCACGCTGACGATCTCGGCGAACTACGCCAGCGGACAGGACGTGCTCGCCTTCACCGACCAGAGCGGCATCACCGGCAGTTGGAACGC
>JALHRH010000630.1 GCA_022841565.1 Mycobacterium sp.
ACTCCCGTCCGCATCCCGCCGCGTCAGCACCTTGCCGTTACGGTAGAGGGACGACTCGGTGGTGGGTTCCATGTATTCGAACAGTCCCGAGGTTCCCTCCGCGACCGTCCCGTTTGCTGCACTCGTCATCTTGGCTTCCCCTGCATCCTAGGTTTGCACCGGGGGGCCGGGTTATACCGTGCCCGTCCTCCCCTGCGGAATGAGCGCTGTCCCTTAACCGGCGGGCTCAACGCCCGCGGCGGTCTACAGAACCAATCGCTGATGGCCGGAAGTATGCCGAGAAACCGCCAAACGGTTTTGAGGGAAAGAATCGACGCCCGGAGCGGGCGGGAAAGCGCGGCCGCGAGACACTACGCCTTGCGTCTCATCCGGGACGCAGCGAGAAGTCCTAGCCCGGCCACCATCAGACCTACGGTTCCCGGTTCCGGGACGACCGCCACGTTGACTTCGAATCCCCCGCCGTTGTCGGGAAACACATCGTCGTTGATGCCGAACTGGATGCGCGTGGCGCCCAGCGGCACGGTCACCGTTCTGGCACTGCCTACTTCGAAGGGCGTGCCGACGATCACGCCGTTCGCGTTGGCGAAGGTTCCCATGAGCGCACCCAGCGCCGTGCCCCAGTCCGCTGGGGTGTACAGGCTCGGGAAGCCTTTGCCGCTGTCACCGAGCGCGTCGTCCACCGGGCCCACGTAGGCACCCGGATCTGTACCGGGCGTCACCAGGGCACCGTCCGCGTCCACGAAGGGGTATGCAAGGGGAAACACGCTCACTGAGCCGGACAGCACCGAGATGCTGAGCACGTCCCCGGCATCGAAGCCCGCGGCGGAGCCTTCGATCACCGCGGGTGCCAGCGGCGTACCGCTCCCGAACGAGAAGGACGGGTTGATGGTCGTGCTCCACGGCGCCGAGTTGCCGTCCACGAACACGGTGGCGGCCTGTGCGGCACCAACGGCTGCGAGGCCGGACACAGCCAAACCGGCGATCAGGCATTTTCCGAATGAACTCATCACGCATCTCCCGACAGGTTGAACAGGCCGTTCCGGCGCGGGGGTAAACCGATTACGGGCCGGCACGACCAAGGCTAGTCCGGCGCGGGCCGGACATGCCATACGACTTTCGAGGCATTGGGAGATTACAACCCGCCGCCTGGCAAGAACATCCCCAATGCTGGGGAGTCAATCGCCCCCCTTCCCCGACCGGGCCCGAGGAAAACGCTGCCGGAGCGACTCACGCGGCCTCGCCGGTCACGGCCGACAACGTTACGTCGCGGAAGACGGCGGGGCGCCGGGAATAAACCATCCCGAGGAACGTCTCCCGTGCAGGCGCCGTCATTTCGACGGCCCATTGCATCGGAGAGACAGATGACCCATCGAGTCCTGATCGCCGCCACGGCTGTCGCGGCAACGCTTTTCACCTCGGGCTGCGCAATACACGCGGATGAGCGGCAGGTCGGC
>JALHRH010000631.1 GCA_022841565.1 Mycobacterium sp.
CGGTTCCTGGTCCTTGGGTTTGAGGTGTTTTTCGGGGTGGTGCATGCAGTTTGTTCGGGGTCGTTGGTGGTCGAGGTGGGCAGGTGGGTGCCATTCGGTGTCGCCGTGGGCGTTTTTGCGGGTGATGTATTTGCGGAGTTCAACCATGCGGTTATCGGGTCCGCAGGCCAGGGTGAGTTCGTCGATGTGGGTGCGGCGGGTGGCCAGCCAGCCGCGCACGTGGTGGACCTGGGTCCAGTAGCCGGGCACGGTGCAGCCGGGCCGCGTGCAGCCGCGGTCTTTGGCCAGTAGCACCAGGCGTTGTTCTGGGGAGGCCAGCCGCTTGCCGTGATAGAGGCCCAGGGTCTTGTCCTGGTCGAAAATGGCGAGGTAGTGGTGGGCGTGGGAGGCCAGCGCGATGACCTCGGCCATCGGGAGCAGGGTGCCTCCGGCGGTCAGGCCGCGTCCGGCGGCGGCTTCGAGCTCGGCCAGGGTGGTGGTGACGACGATCGAGGTGGGCAGGCCGTGGTGCTGGCCCAAGGTCTTCGACATCAGCAACGCACGCAGCCCGGTCTGTAGGGCGTCGTGGTGACGTTGGGCCGGAGTGCGGGTATCGCGGTCGACGGCCTCGGCCGGGGCCCGCCCGTCGATCACCGGGACCTCGCCGTCGGGATTACACATTCCCGGGGCGCCCAGCTTGGCCAGCACCGGCTCCAGGGTGGCCCGACATTGCGCGGTGATCTGGCCGCTGATCGTCGACATCCCGTCGGGTTGCTGTTTGCCCAGGGTGATGCCGCGTTTGCGGGCCCGTTCGGGTTCCTCGCTGAAGTCGCCGTCGGGGTTGAGGCAGTCCTTGAGGACCCGGGCGTAGTGGGCCAACTCATCGGGGCGGTAGCCGGTGGCGGCCAGGGCCAGGTCGGCCTCGGCAGCGGCGCGGGTGGGCGCGTCCACCGCGGCGGGCAACTTCGCGAAAAACTGCCGGATCACCTTGACCTGCCCGGCGCCGATACCGCCTCGGCGTTCGGCGGCCGCAGTCGCGACCAGCACGGGTTCCAACGATTGTCCGGTCAGGGCGCGGCGCGGACCCAGGACGGCGGCCTCGGCGATGCAGCGATCGGCCTCGGCCTTGGTGATCCGCAACCGATCGGCCAACGCCTGCCCCAGCGACCCGCCCAACTCCTCGCCGGTGGCCTGCACCACAAGCTGATTGATCAGTCCATGCCCGGGCACCCGCAGCTTACGCACGATGCGTTCCAGGCTTTCCCTGGCCCGCAGCAACTCCGCAGTGCTCTGTATGTCAAAGGTCAACTCACACATACGATCCGCGAGAGCATCCAGCCCGCCGAGCACCTCGGCGACCTCCTCACACGTGCTCGCCGACATACCCCAGATTCTACGAAGCACCGCTGACATTTACCCTCGGGTCCGGTAGCTGCTGAAGGGTA
>JALHRH010000632.1 GCA_022841565.1 Mycobacterium sp.
TTGCTGTGCGGGCTGGTGATGATGTCGCGAACCTCGTCGCGCACCAGGGTGATGAAGACAACCGGGCGCTTGCCTTCGCGCCGGGCCACCTCGTCGATCTCGGCGGCCACCTGGGCGGCTTTTTCGACACTGTCGATGAAGGGTCGGCGGACGTGCCGCGGATGGCCCGAGAACTGCGCCAGGATCGAGTTGCCGAAGGTCTCGGCCGTGATGCCGGTGCCGTCCGAGACATAGAACACGGTTCGTTCGGTCATGTGTTTGCAGCTGCTTTCGGAGCCCGGCGCTCCGCACAGACATCATAGTTAAGAACTCCCTAGAATCTGTCGCAACCGTCCGCCCTCAGGCCCCCTTCAGGCCGCGCTGCATGAACCCCCCAGGTCGACAAATCGAATCCACGAGCACCCGGGTGCGTGGTTCGCGCGCGCATGCGGAAGCACCGTCTTTTTCACGTCTCGGAGCCTTCCCATGTCTTCTACCCCCCTGGCGACCGCCCTGGTCGTACCGTTCGAACAATTGAGGATGTCCGACGTCGAGTCGGTCGGCGGCAAGAACGCCTCCCTCGGCGAGATGATCAGCCAACTGGCTTCCACCGGTGTGCGGGTGCCGGGCGGCTTTGCCACCACCGCGTTCGCGTTCCGGCAGTTCTTGCGCCATGGCGGGCTCGACAAGCGCATTGCCGATCGGCTGGCTGCGCTCAACGTGGACGATGTGCGCGCACTGGCAGTGGCGGGTGCCGAGATCCGGTCGTGGATCATGTCCACACCGTTCCCGCCCGAACTGGACGCAGCGATCCACCTGCAGTTTGCGCTGCTCGACCGCGACAGCCCGGGGGCCAGTTACGCGGTGCGTTCGTCGGCCACGGCCGAAGACCTGCCTGATGCGTCGTTTGCCGGCCAGCAGGAGACCTTTCTCAACGTCAGCGGCATCGACGACGTGCTCACGCTCATGAAAGAGGTCTTTGCCTCGCTGTACAACGACCGGGCGATCAGCTATCGCGTGCACAAGGGGTTCACGCATGCCGACGTGGCCTTGTCGGCTGGCGTGCAGCGCATGGTGCGCTCCGACCTCGGCGCCGCCGGCGTGATGTTCACCATCGACACCGAGTCGGGTTTCAAGGACGTGGTCTTCATCACCTCGGGCTATGGCCTGGGTGAAACGGTGGTGCAGGGATCGGTCAACCCCGACGAGTTCTATGTGCACAAGCCCACGTTGGCGGCGGGTCGGTTTCCGATCATCCGTCGCTCGCTGGGCTCCAAGCTGCAGCGCATGGAGTTCGCCAGCGGGGCCGAGCGTGCGCTCAGCGGCAAGCTCGTCAAGACCATCGACACACCGCCCGAGCAGCGCAACCGCTATTCGCTGTCCGACGCCGACGTGATCGAACTCGCCCGCTACGCCGTGATCATCGAGAA
>JALHRH010000633.1 GCA_022841565.1 Mycobacterium sp.
CCGACCGAATTGCGGTCGAGCATCGCTCTCGCGTCGGTCTCCGGGTTGCGGCTGTTCGGCATGTTCGTGATTCTTCCGGTGTTCGCGCTGTTCGCCGAAGGCCTGCCCGGCGGGGACGACCAGCGGCTCGTCGGTCTGGCGCTCGGCATCTACGGGCTCACCCAGGCCGTCCTGCAGGTGCCCTTCGGCTGGGTGTCCGACCGCTGGGGGCGCAAGCCCACCCTCTATACCGGGCTGCTCATCTTTGCCCTCGGCAGTTTCATCGCCGCGATGTCCACGACCATCTACGGCGTCATCGCGGGACGGGTGGTGCAGGGAGCCGGCGCCGTCTCCGCCGCCGCCATCGCCCTCACGGCGGACCTCACGCGGGAGGAGGTGCGCACCAAGGCTATGGCGATCATCGGCATCACCATCGGCGTGACGTTCGCGTTGTCCATGGGGGTCGGTCCGGTGCTGGACCGGCTGGTCGGCGTCCCCGGCATCTTCGCGATGACCGGCGTGCTGGCGCTGGGCTCCGTGGTGATGGTGCGGTTCGCCGTGCCGACGCCGCCCGCCGTCTCGGCGACTGCCGACCGGCCGAAGATCCGGGATGTCATGGGCGACCGGGAACTGCTGCGTCTCAACGTCGGCATCTTCGTGCTGCACGCCGCGCTGATGGCGCTGTTCGTGGTCATTCCCCTCATGCTCCGGTCCGCCGGCCTGGCCTCCCAGGATCAGTGGAAGCTGTACCTTCCCGTCATGAGCGCGGCCTTCCTGCTGATCATTCCGGTGATTGCGGTGGCGGAGCGCTACCACCGTCTCAAGCTCGCCTTTGTGGGAGCCATCGTGCTCATGGCCGCCGGCGTGGGACTGCTCGCCGTGGCGTCGGACTCCCTCATGGCCATCGGCGTAGGCCTGCTGATCTTCTTCAAGGCCTTCAATTTCCTCGAGGCGAGCCTGCCGTCCCTCACTTCACGGCTGGCGCCGGCCCGGGCCAAGGGCACCGCTGCGGGTGTGTTCGCGAGCGTGCAGTACCTGGGGACGTTCGTCGGGGGCGTCGCGGGCGGGCTCATTTCGCATCACTACGGGTCGGGCGCGGTGTTCTTCACGTGCGCCGGCGTCATGGTTGTCTGGTTCTTCGTGGCGCTGGGCATGACCGTGCCGGTGCTGCGCGTCTACCCGGTCCCCATCATGGACGAGGCGCGGGCGGTGGGACTCGGCCAGCGGCTGCGGGCGCTGCCGGGTGTCCGCGAGGTACTCCAGGTCTCACCCGGCGGTACGGCCCAGCTCAAAGTGGACATGGCGCGGTTCGATGAGGACAATGCTCTGCGACTGATTCAGAAGGAGATCTAGCGTGGCATCCGTCAACAAGGTGATTCTCGTGGGGAATCTGGGGCGTGACCCCGAGGTGCGTTACACCCCCG
>JALHRH010000634.1 GCA_022841565.1 Mycobacterium sp.
CCCAGACCGGCGAGAACGGCGGTGCGTAGGACAGATCCATGCCGGCCACCTCTGCCACCGTCATGCCGTTCCACAGCGCCGTCGCCAGCACGTCGATGCGTTTGCCTGCACCCGTTCCGCCGACGATCTGCGCGCCCAGCAGGCGGCCCGAGCCACGCTCGACGACCATCTTGATCTTCATCGGCTCCGCGCCGGGGTAGTAGTGCGCACGGCTCGATGCCTCGGTGGTCACGCCGATCGCGTCCAGACCCGCGACCTTTGCCTCCCGCTCGGTGAGTCCGGTGCGGGCGATCTCCATCTCGTTGAATCGGGTGATCGCCGTGCCGAGCACGCCGCCGAAGGCCGCGTCACCGCCGGCCAGGTTGGTGCCGACGACACGGCCCTGCTTGTTGGCGTGTGTCCCCAGCGCCACCACGACGGAACGCCCCGTCATCCGGTGGTGCGACTCGACGCAGTCTCCGGCGGCCCAGATGTGCGGCGTGTCGGTGCGCAGGTGGTCGTCGACCTGGATGCCGCCGGATTCGCCCACACCGACGCCGGCCGCTCGCGCCAGTTCAGCGTTGGGGCGGACCCCAAGCCCGATGACGACGAGGTCGGCCACCACCGGGCCGGCGGCGGTCTCCACCGCCGTGACCCGCCCAGCGTCCACGGTGAAGCCGGTGACGGCGGTGCCGAGCCGCAGGTCGATCCCTGCAGCCCGCATGGCATCGGCCACATCGACGGCCATGTCGGCGTCGAGCACGGCACCCATCGGTGCATCGAGCCGTTCCACGACGGTCACCTGCAGGCCGCGTTGGAGCAGCCCTTCCGCCACCTCCAGCCCGATGTAGCCGGCACCCACCACCACGGCACGCCGCGCGCCGGCGGCAATGAGTTGTTCCATCGCGGCCGCGTCATCCAGCGTGCGCAGTTGAAGCACGCCCTTCGCGTCGATTCCAGGCCACTTCGGCAGGATGCCCGACGCGCCGGTGCTGATCAGCAGATCGTCGTAGTCCACTGCGGATTCCTGGCCCGACTCGAGGTCGCGCACGGTCACCGTGGAGGCGCTGACGTCGATGGCCGTGACCTCATGACGCGTCCGCACATCGATACCCTTGGCGCGGTGCTGCTCCGGGGAACGGGCAATGAGGCTGTCCGGCGACTTCACGAATCCACCGACCAGGTAGGGAAGGCCGCAGGCGGCGTAGGAGGTTCTGGACGAGCGCTCGAAGGCCACGATCTCGAGCTCGGCAACTGTCTTCATCCGTCGTGCCTGCGTTGCAGCGGACATGCCCGCGGCGTCGCCGCCGATGATCACCAAACGTTTCACCACTTTGCAGCTCCCGGGTTGTTGAAATGGCGCCGCCAACAACAGTCGCGCGAGGCTGAGTCTTCGCGCGCGCGATCAACGCGTCTGTTCGCTG
>JALHRH010000635.1 GCA_022841565.1 Mycobacterium sp.
GCCGAACGACCCCACACCGCCCACGGCGACCTCACCCCAACCGAGTTCGCCCTACGCTGGAACCAGACCCACCAACCCACAGCCGCATAGCGACTGGACCACCAACCGGGTCCCCCTCATCACCGCGGAGGGTCTTCGGGCGCCCGATGACGATCTGGTACTCAACGGTGAGCACGGTCTGTTGCACGTGGAGACGCCGAGCGTTGAAGTCGATGTCGCGCCACCTGACGCCAAGAACCTCTCCGCGTCGCATGCCCGTGGTGGCAGCGAGGATGTAGGCCGCCGCCAGACGGTGGTTGGCGATGCCGGCGAAGAACTGCCGGAGCTGCTCCGGCGTCCAGGTCTTCATCTCCTCCCGGTCGGCGCGATTGAGCTTGGGTGGGTCGGCGGCGTCGGCGACGTTGCGCGGCACGAGGTTCTTGCGCGCGGCGTCCGTCAGGGCCCGATGGAGGAGCACATGGATGTTGCGGACCGTCTTTGTGGCGAGGCCTTGCGCGATGAGGTCTGCGTAGAACCGATCGAGGCGATCGGCTGACAGCTGCTGGATCTGCACGTGTCCGAGCGCCGGCACCACATGACGCTCGACGAGCCCTCGGTAGCTGGCGTAGGTGCTCACCCGCACAGCCATCTTCTTCGTGGGCAGCCACCGCTCGACAAGGAACTCTCCGAGTGTCACCTTCGATGGCTCGGAGAACACGCCGCCGCGGATCGCGGCCATCGTGTCGGTGAGGAACTGCTGGGCTTCCTTCTTCGTACGGAACGACTTGGTGTGCTGCTTGCGGCCCTCGGCCGTCTCGGTGCGCCAATACGCGATCCAGACATCGCCTCGACGGTGGATCGATCCTCGTTGGCTCATGGGTGGCCCCCGTTGCGTTCGGGCCGCGGTGCGGCCTGTGTGCGTTGGTGGGCCAGCTCGGGCCGAGGCACCAGTCGGAGTGCCGGCGTTGCCGGCGGCTCGGTGGTGGGGTCGTCATCGTACTGGTCGGTGACCGTCGGGTTCTCGAGGTCATCGTCAGCGTCGAGCAGTCGGCGGAGTGCGGCGGTGGGGACGCGGATGAGCCGGCCGACGCGAATGACGGGCACGGGGAAGGTGCCGTCCTTGATGGCGCGGTATCCGGTGGTGCGGTCGATGCCGAGCTCGGCGAAGGCTTCGTCGGCGGTGATGCAGGCGCGTGTGGCGGGGTCGGGGATCACGGCGTGCTCCGGTTGTCGTCGTGCGGCTCCATGTGAGTGATCGCACCCTCGAGCCCCGCTCGGCGTGACACCTGGTTGACGGCCTGTGCTGTTGCCGCCCTTCGGGCGGGTGCCGTTGCCCGCCGGTTGGCGGGGTGCCGTGGGGGTCGCTGGCGTTCGCCGTGTCAAGCCCCTCGTTCCTCGGGGCCGAGCCCTTCGGGTT
>JALHRH010000636.1 GCA_022841565.1 Mycobacterium sp.
GGGCGACCATTCAAGGAGAGTTCGACAAACTCGGCAGTTTCAGTGTTGGCGGCGATCCAGCCTTCGACGGTTTCAAAGGCCACGTTCAACCAGCGTCCATCTTCGGTACGACCAAGCACAGGCACCTGGGTGCCGCTGGGCAGGCGGGCCAATACTTCCGCATTGACATCCGGGCTGCGGCGCAGGTTCAGGTTTGCGCCGGGGTTCAGTACGACGGTGGCGATGATGGCATCGCGGAGGGTATCACGGGTCGGGGCGGCGGCGGGCGCAGCACCGGCAGTCAGCGTGCCACGGACATCGGCAGCGGTCAGAGTGACCAGTTCGCGCTGTTCGATCTCTTCGAGGTCAATCGGGCGATTGTTGAAGGAGAAGGTCGCGTAGATGATATTGATCCAGCCGGTGACGTTGCCGCCTTCCGGGGGATTGTAGCTGACGAACAGCCAGTCCTTCGCCTCATTGATGCCGGTCAGTTCCATGACGGTGCCGGTCGGGACGCGGGCCAGCACTTCACTGGCCGAGTCCGGTGCACGGCGGATGTTCAGGTTCACCCCGGCATCCAGATTGGAGGCGGTGATGGTGACTCGGCTGGTGGCCGCCTGCGGTGGCAGGACGGCAGTGGTGGTGGTCTCGCCCGGTTGGTTGGCAGGAACCAGCGGGAGTTCCTTCAGTGGCAGGCGGTCGCCGTTAGGCTTGCGGACATCCACAAAGAGGGCGTTGGCCCAGGCCGTGATGCTGCCGCCATCCGGCGCGATGAAGGTGACGTTCAGCCAGGTATTTTCTGGAACCAGGTCTTCGCGCTCACCCAGACCCTCGGCGGGGTCTTCAAATACGTAGTCCGGCGGGACGGGTGTGGCGCTATTGGGAATAGCTTCCAGTTGACCGACACGGCCATTCACCGTGAGAACGGTTCCCGGCGGTACGGTGCCGAGCGAGAGGGCGTTGCTATCCGGGTACTGGCGGAGTTGCAGGTTGCGGTCGGCATCCATGTTGAAGACGCGACCGGTCGGGCCAGCCGGAGTCGTGGGCGGTGGGACTGTAGGCGCAACCGGCGGCGGCGGTACTGTGGGTTGAACGGCAACGGCAGTCGGTTCCACGACCGGGGCGGCGGTCGGAACCACAGCAACTACTGCCGCGCCAGCACCGGGGGCGCTGCCGATACCCTGAGCCAGACTGGTCGGGGCACCGATCAAACGAACGTTGCCACCATCTAGAACGGCCAGCAAATTGTAATAGACACCGCCATAAAAGGCTTCCTGACCGACTTCAAAGCTGGTTTCCCCCAGCGTCAGGCTGATCGCCTGGGTGCTGGGTGCGACATCAGTCGAGGCGGATTCGCCGAAGGCGACGGCGCTGCCGAGGCTGGTGCCATCAGCTAGCTCGGCACTGAGCGC
>JALHRH010000637.1 GCA_022841565.1 Mycobacterium sp.
CCGGCTTGTGCACCCAGCCGACCACCACGCCGGCATGGACCCGGCCGTGGAATTCCCACGGGCGCAGGCCAAGCATCACCTGCTGCGGAACCACGCCAGTAAACGACAGGTCGAACATCGGCCCGCCGGGCAGATGCGCAAAGCAGCCGTCGCGACGCAGCCAGCTGAAGTTGCCGACCCAGTCGCCGCGCCAGACGGTGCGATGGCGGTTCACCAGATGGTAACCGGGAAAGCTGAAGTAGCAGGCCGACTGCATCCCGCCGATATGGTCTTCGATCTGCATCGACATCGGCCCGTCGCGCGGCGCAAGGTCGCGCCGCAGCCGTCCCGGCGCCTTGTGCACCAGTTGCAGCACGCGCAACCCGGCGTGGATCTCCTCGATTCGTGCCGCATCCAGATCATGTGTCACGAAAACCTCGGCCTCGGCCGGGCCGGTGATTTCATGGCCCAGCGCCGTCAGCCGTTCGGCCAGCCCCTCATCGTCGGTTGCGTAGCGGCGTGGCGTCACCTCACGCCGCGCCAGCACCGAAACCGTCTCGTCATTCCGCGCCAGAACCGTACCGTCCGGCGCTTCAACCGTGAAATGGGCGCGCACTACCCCGCTTGGCGCGTCGGGCCGGGTCAGGCCGGTCACCGGCACCGGCACCGCCGACATCGGCCCGGCTGCGGCCAGCCGCACTGCGCCGGACGCTTCACCGAACGACCATTTCAGCACGCTGCCTTCCGGCAGATGCGCGCCGCCCGTGGCCACCCGCAGATCGAAGGCCACCTCGGCCCCTGCCCGCGCCGAATGACGCCCCAGCCCGGGCGAGATCACCACATCCGCATTCGCCTTCGGCATCGCGGAGGCAAAGACCCTCGGGTTTCGCTGCATGTCCAGCAGCCCGTTGCCCTCCCAATGCACGTCGGTGAATTCCGTGATCACATAGCCCGCGATCGTCGGATAGCGCCGCATCACCTCAATCTCGTGCTTCAGGTTCCACCACTGGTGCCACTGCACGTCGTCGATGAAGGCGGTAAAGCTGCCGAACACCTGGCCAAGCCCCAGCTCGCGGAACCGCGCCTCGATGCCCTGTGGCAGCGCCACGCCATCGGCCCAGGTCGCGCCGTAAGCCATCCACCACGGATCGCGCCCGCCGTCACGCAGAAGGTCAGGCTGCGGCAGGCCCCAGACGCCGAACTCCGACACGATCAGGGGTTCCTTGCCGGTGCGGGTGATGTCGTCACCCTTGCCGAAGGTCCAGTCGGCCCCGGCGGCAAACTCCTCGGTCAGCGCGTCCCACTCCTCGCGCCGGTCGGTGGCGGTGCGGTAATAGTGAAAGTCGTTGATGTCGGTCTTCACATGCCAGTTCGGGAAACAGGC
>JALHRH010000638.1 GCA_022841565.1 Mycobacterium sp.
CTCTGCGTCGTCTGCGCCGCACGGATGTCGGCGTAGGCACGCGGGTTGGCAGGGTCCACCTTGGTCTGCGTGCCGGTGGGCACGACGCGGCGCGACGAGTTGTTGGTCATCGTGACGTAGATCTCGCCCGTGGTCGGGTGCACGTCCACCCACTCCGGACGGTCCATCTTCGTGGCGCCCACGGCATCGGCGGCGATGCGCGTGTGCACGTAAATCTCGGTCTGGCTGGTGAAGCCGAAGGCGGCACCGGCGATGGACGCGTTGGCGAAGTTCAGCTCGATCCACTGGCCGGTGCCGTCCTCGTTGAACTTGGCGACGTACAGCTTGCCGGCGTCGAGGTACTTGTCGCCCACGGCCATGCGGTCGGTGCGGGTGGCGTCGGCGGCATCCCAGAGGGCGGTGCTGACCCACTTGTAGACGTACTCGTTCTGCGAATCGCAGCCCATGTACACGGCCAGCGGCTTGCCCACCACGGGCAGGCCGAAGACGCCGTTTTCGTGGGCGAAGCGGCCCAGACCGGTGCGCTTCTTCACCACCGAGGTGGCGCTGTAGGGGTCGATCTCGACCATGAAGCCCTGGGTGAACCACTCGTTGCGGTAGTCGTCGCTGCCGTCGGTGCTGGTGCCGACGACGCTGGTGTTCCAGCGCACGTACTTGTCATCGGTGCCCGAGGTTTCCCAGCCGTAGCGGCTGTTGGCCGCAGCGGTGGCGGTGACGTTGCGGCCGTAACGCGCGAACGAGGCGTTCTCCTTGGCCGTGCGGCGCGCCTGGTCGCCCGCGGCGCGGAAGTAGTAGCCGCTCCAGTTCTCTTCGGTCGTCAGCAGCGTGCCCCACGGCGTGGTGCCGTTGCCGCAGTTGTTCATCGTGCCGCGCGTCTTGGTGCCGTCGGGCGAAAACTTGGTGACGAAGAGCGGGTTGCCGCGCGCCGGGCCCGAGAGCTGGATCTCGGTGGTGCCGGTGATGCGGCGGTTGAAGCTCGAGCCCTGCACGTAGGCGAACTGACCGTTGGTGCCCTTGGCGACTTCGACCACGCTGACGCCGTGACAGGCCACTTCGATGTCTGTCTCAGCGGCCGGGCGCGGGCGCGCCGTCGGGCCGTTGACATGCAGGAAGACCTGGTTGATGTACTCGTGGTTCATCGCCAGCAGGGCACGGCTGCTGCTGTTGACGTCCCGCGTGCCGGTGGCGCTGAGGCCGAAGTACTGGATGCCGTCGTGGTCGTCACCGCAGCGCTGGTCGTAGTTGGTGTCAGTGCCGTCGTTCTTGAAGGCAGGCACGCCGTTGAACAGCGGGTCGCCGACGGCGATCAAGGTGCGCGCGGTGTAGCCGGTGGGCACGGTGCTCTTGTCGG
>JALHRH010000639.1 GCA_022841565.1 Mycobacterium sp.
TGAGCGTCCCCAGGTCGATGGTCTGACCGGGTGCTGTCACGGCCACGTCCTGCGTCTGAGTCAGGTGACCGGCGGCGCTCAGGCGGAGGCGGTAGTCCCCGACTGGCGCATCGGTGAACCCAAAGACGCCGTCCGCTCCGGTGACAACCTGCACCAGCACGTTGCCGTTCAGGTCGAGGACGGCGACCGTGATCCCGGCGTTATCCGGGCGGTTCTGATAGACGGCCCGCCCGCTGATGCTGCCGGGGATCGGCGTCATGGTGAGGGTCGGCGTTGCGGAAGCGGTCGGGGTGGCGCTCGGCACGACGATAGTCGGCGTCGGCGGGAGCGTGGTCGCGGTGGCCGTTCCAGCCGGGCCGTCCACACCGTCGAAGCGCGCATTGACGACCGTCAGCGACCGTTCCACACCATTGCGATCGACCGCCAGCGCCTGGCAGGTCACATCGCTGTCGTTGGGGCCGATCACCAGGTAGTTGAGCGTGAAGGCAACGGCATTACCGCTGATGGGCGCTGCGGGTTGCAGGCGGCTGGCGGCGATCACCCAGGAGCCATCCGGCTTGAAACCCTGGTCGACGATGAAGGCGTTGTTGCTGCCGTTGAAACCGTCGCCATCGGTCCGCGAGATGCCGGTCAGCACAGCGGGATTGACGGAACAGACCACTTGCAAGCCGTAGACATCGCTCACATTCAACAGGTTGAGCGAGGCTAGCACCGGCGTACCGGCCCCACCTGACGCCGGGTTGAGGTCAATCCGCAAGGTGGGCTGACCGGGCGGCAGAGTCGCGGTCGGCGCTAGCACGGTGGCGCTGGGCGTCATGGTCGCTGGGATGACCGTGTTGGTCGCGGTGAAGGTGGGTGGCAGGGTGGCCGTTGCGGTCGGCAGCGCCGTGTTGGTCGCCGGGACGACGGTCGCGCTGGGCAATGGCGTGCTGCTCGGCGGGACGAGCGTCGCCGTTGCGGTCGGCAAGGCCGTGTTGGTGGGCGGCACCAGGGTGGCAGTGGGCAGCGGCGTCGCGGACGAGGTGCGGGTCGCTGTGACCGTGGGCAGCGGTGTATTGGTGCGAGTCGCCGTGCCGGTCAGGGTTGGCGTGGGCGGGAAGGGGGTATTGGTGCGGGTCGCGGTCGCCGGGAGCGGAGTCGGGGTTGCAACCGAGTCCAGGCGGAAGATGCGCCCGCCGCTGATGTCATTGACGTAGAGTTCACCGGCGGCATCTTCACCAAACGAACTGAGCGCCACGCCGCTGCTCAGGAACGGGGCGATCACCCAGCGGTTGCTGGCATCGCGAAAGGCCGTCCGAATGTTGCCGTTGCAATAGTCGCCGAAGAAG
>JALHRH010000640.1 GCA_022841565.1 Mycobacterium sp.
AGCTTCGCCGCGGCGGTTGCCGCCGCTGCGGCGCGGCACGCAGCCCGAAGTGGGCGCGGCGAAATCGTCGACGTCTCGATCTACGAGGCGATGGCGATTGCGATGGGCGGCCTGCCCGCCATGTCGGCCAGTGTGCTGGGCGCGGACTCCCAGATGAACTCCCGCAGCCTGGAACTGCCGTCGATCGTGCCCACGGCCGACGGCATGGTCGGCTTCTGCACCATCACCGCACAACAGTTCCAGGACTTCCTGGTGCTCATCGAGCGCGCCGACCTGCTGGTCGACGCCGAGTTGGCATCCATCGGCGGGCGCATCGCGCGCCGCGACGAATTCCTGCGGATCGTCACCCAGTGGACGGAACGTCGCACCACCCAGGAGATCGTCGACCTCGCGGTGGCGTTTCGTATCCCGGTGGCGCCCATCGGAACCCCGGCCGCGCTACCTGAGGTCGATCACTTCGTGCAACGGGGTGTGTTCGTCAAGTCCGCACTGGGCGTGCTGCAGCCACGGGTGCCCTACCGCGGCGCCGCCATCACCACCAGGGCGCCCGGGAGGCCACCCGGGCTCGGCGCGCACACCGGCAGTGTCAACTGGCCGCCCCGGCCGGCACGTGCTGGTTCAGCCGATGCAGACGCACTTCCGTTGTCCGACATCCGGGTAACGGACCTGACCGCGTTCTGGGCCGGACCGGTCGCCACGCAGTTCCTCGGTGCCCTCGGCGCCGACGTCATCAAGGTGGAGGGGGTGCGCCGGCCCGACGGACTGCGGTTCTCCGCAGGCCGCCCGCCCAGCTGGGACCAGTGGTGGGAGTGGGGCCCGGTTTTTCTGTGCAGCAACAACAACAAACGCGCCATCAGCGTCGAACTCGGGACCGACGCCGGACGCTCGGTGGCGTTGGATCTCATCGCCACAAGCGATCTCGTCATGGAGAACTTCTCGCCGCGGGTGATGGAGAACTTCGACCTGCGGTGGGACGCGGTCTGCGCTGCCAATCCGCGCGCCGTCATGGTGCGGATGCCGGCATTCGGGCTGGACGGCCCGTGGCGTGATCGCGTCGGCTTCGCCCAGACGATGGAACAGGCGACGGGGATGGCTTGGATGACCGGCCACGCTGATGGTCCGCCGCTGATTCCGCGCGGTGTCTGCGATCCGATCGCGGGACTGCATGCCGCCTTCGCTGCGGTGGCGGCGCTGGTGGTCCGCGACCGCGACGGGATTGGAGTGCATGTCGAATCCACGATGGTCGAGGCGGCGCTGAATGTTGCTGCCGAGATGCTGGTCGAATATTCGCGCAACCGAATTGAACTGCGCCGCGGGGGA
>JALHRH010000641.1 GCA_022841565.1 Mycobacterium sp.
TGCCCGGCGACATCGGGCTGATCGGGCTGAACGACATGGAAATGTCGCGCTGGCAGAACATCGGGCTGACCACGATCCATCAGCCGATCGCACAGATCATCGAAGCGGCGATCGACCTGGTCGTGACCGCGATCGAGGAGCCGGACCGTCCTGCGGAAGTCCGGCTGTTCGACTGCCATGTGGTCGAGCGTCAGACGCTACGCGCGAAGGCCTAGCGGAACATCGGCGGCCTTGCGTCGATCCAAGTGCCGCCCGCCTTGGCTGAAGCGACGGCGGTATGAACGGCCGCCATCGAGCGCACACCGGCGGCTGCGGTGGGCAGACCGTCGCGCGCCGTACCCCGGATAGCGTCGGCAAGGTCGCAGTAGATGTTCGCCACGGCCAGCGGGAAGCCTTCGGGATGGGCAATGGCGACGCGGCTAAGGCGCTTGGCATCGTCGTAAAGCCCGCCCTCGCCCTTTTCCATGATCTGCGTGCGCCCGCCGACGGGGGTGTAGATCAACTGGTTCGGCTGTTCGGATGCCCAGCGGAAACCGCCGGTCTCACCAAACACCTGAATGTCGAAGCCATGCTGCCGCCCAATCGCGACGGAGGACGTCCAAAGCCTGCCGACCGTGCCCTTGGTCATGCGGAAGTTGACCATCGCGTCATCTTCCAGAATGCGCGACGGGATGGTGGAGGCGAAGTCGGCACTCAGCTTTTCCACCTCGTCGTCGCAGATGAAACTGGCCATGTGCAGCGCATGGATACCGCAATCCGCAAACTGGCCCGACACGCCCGCCATCGCCGGGTCATAGCGCCAGCGGACGCGCGGGTTGTCGGCATCGGTCGCGTCGCCGTGGTGACCGTGGCTGAAGTTGGTAACCACCAGCCGGACGCGGCCGATATCGCCGTTGCGCACCATGGCGCGGGCCTGACGGACCATCGGGTAAGCGGAATAGCAGTAGTTCACCGCGCAGATCTTGCCGGTCTTGGCGGCGATGCGGACGATCTCTTCGCCTTCCTCCACGGTCACCGTCATCGGCTTTTCGCACAGCACGTTGAACCCGGCCTCGAGAAACGCCTTGGTGATCTGGAAATGGGTGGAGTTCGGCGTGGCCACGGTCACGAGGTCCACCCGGTCGGGGCGGTTGCGTTCACCGGCCAGCATTTCCGTCCAGTCGCCATAGGCGCGGTCGGCCGCGACGCCAAGCCGTTGGGCGTATTCGCGGCCCGCGTCGGGCCGATGGTCCAACGCACCGGCGACAAGTGCGAAGTGACCGTCAGCCAGCGCGCCAAGGCGGTGGGCCGGGCCGATCTGGCTGCCTTCGCC
>JALHRH010000642.1 GCA_022841565.1 Mycobacterium sp.
GCGTTCCTGTGGACGGTGGCGCCGAACTGGCCGCCGCCATCGTATCTGCAAGCCGGAGTGTGGGAGGTCACGCTGGCGCTGACGGGGGCGGCGGCGCTGGTCGCCGGGCCAAGGCTGGCGGTGCGCGCGGTCCTGCGCGGTGGCGCGGCGTGGCCGGGTATCGTGATTGCCGTCCTCGGGGCTGTGGCTTTGGCTGCGGCGGCAGGCTCGGTGTTCCTGGCGCGGCCGGACCCGGCGGGCCACGCCTATGACGCGACGTTGTGGTTGCTGGCGGGACACGTGGGTTTCCATGCGGGGCTGATGTTGATCATGCTTGGCTATCTGTGGGCGCGGGTATGGGCGGGCTATGCCTCCTCGGCCCGCACCGGCGAGGTTCGGATCGTGGCGCTCTGGGCCGATTTCACCGCGGCGACGGCGCTGGTGGCATTGGGCGCAGCATGGCTGCCCGGAGCGTTCGGATGAGCGAGATCCTGCGCCTGTCGCTGCCGATGACGCTGTGGCTGGTCGGGTTCAGCGCGGTCTACGGTTTGCAGGGATTCTCGTGCTCGCGGCACTGGCCGGTGGGCCTGGATGCGCGACTGGTTCTGATCGGTGTGGGGGCGATCTTTGTGATGGCGCAAGCGGCGATGCTGCTGGCCGTGCTGCGCGCGCCGTCGCGGTCGCGTTTTGTCCAAGGCACCGCCGCCACGCTTGCATTTGCCGCGCTGGTGGCCGGGATGTGGACAATGCTACCGCTGCTGGTCACATCGGTGTGCCGGTAATCCGGCGGACGGTCAGTCCGCCGGAGCCGGTTCTACGGGAGCCGGTTCTACGGGTGCCGGTTCGGTGGGTGCTTCCTCAGCGGGCGCAGGTTCGGCAGGGGCAACGCCTTCGGTCACGGGAGCTTGCACTGCGGTGCCGTCGGTTGCCACGCGGTCGGTTTCCACCGGCGCTTCGGTGATCTGTCCGTCGGCAGCCGCAACGCGCCAGACGGTGTTGCCCGCGTCATCGGCGATCAAAAGCGCGCCGGTCCCGTCAAGACCCAGCCCAACCGGACGACCGCGCACCTTTCCATCGACCAGAAAGCCGGTGACCACGTCCTGCAACATTCCCTCCGGCGCGCCATTGGTGAACGCGACGTATGAGACCTTGTAGCCGTTGAACTCGTCCCGGTTCCAGCTGCCGCGCTGGCCGACGAATGCCCCGTTGGCATAGGCATCCGGCAGCGCGGATCCGTTGGTGAACACCAGTCCCAGCGCCGCCACGTGGCTCGACAGCGCGTAATCCGGAACGATCGCGGCCGATACCAAATCAGGGCGCGAGGGGCGG
>JALHRH010000643.1 GCA_022841565.1 Mycobacterium sp.
GCGCGTGCCCAAGCATCTCCCCGCCTCCGAGTCGCGCGCGCCGATGGGTCCCGCATAACGGCAGTTGGTGCTGATGGCCGGCTAGGGTAGCGGGTTGGCGGCCCCGGCCTCATCGTACTACAGGGTCGGCCGTGGCCGCCAACCCGCATTTATTGGATCGGCCACAGCACAACTTGACGTTATGCGGGCGGGATCGAGTGAACTGGCCACGGCTTCCCCGCAGGTGTTGCCCGCGCCGACCCGCCTGGCCCGGCTGAACATGGCCGTCCTGTCTTCTCTTGGGGGGGCGTGCTCGCCGAGAGTCGCGTGGCGTCACAGCGCGTCGCGCTGGAGGAGTCTCGTGATCGCGCGCCCGGAGCAGTGTCCGGCGAAGAAGGAGTGCGCGCGCGAAGTGGGTAGGTCGTTTGCAGCTCGCAATGCCGCCGCATAACGCGGGTTGGTGACCGATGGCCGGCTATTGATGGCGGCCGCTCCGCGGCCGCATTATTGAATCGGCCACGGCACAACCAAACGTTAGGCGTACGGAGGCGGACTCTGGTGGCTCACATAGCGGTCTTGCTGCTGGCGTTGAGCGTAGGCGCATGGGAGTCGCTCGACGCGCAAGTACGCCTGCCAGATCGCGACCTCCCTACATCGATGCGCTCAGTTCTTGGTCTGGAGCTCAACCGGGACAGTTTGGCGAGCGTTGAGAGCCAACTTGGGGTGGCCACCGTCTGGCGCGACGGAACAGGGCACGACTCTATTGTCAAATGGTGTTACCGGGTCGGAGACGCGGTCATCGAGTTCGGCAGCGAGCCCGAGTTTGGCGGTGCCGGACGGAGGCTGCACGAGATCACGATTCGTCGCGGTCCCTCGCGTCCTGTGGATCAGGAGCGATGCACGGCCGTGCACAGGCGAGAGTTGCGCACCCCTGCGGGTGTCGGCCTTGGCTCGCGAATCGCAGAGTTCGAGCGCGTGCTCGGAGACCCCACCCGCGATTCAGACGAGAGCGCCGAGTGGGAGTTCTCGACGACCGAGCCGCTGGATCCGGGTGCGCCAGAGTACGCGTATTGGAACGCACGCCGAAGTGAGTGCTTCGACGGCAAGCCGCCGTTCGTGAACGTTGGTGTTCTCGTGCGCGTCTCGTTCGCTTCGAGTGTAGCTCGCGAGGTGCTTCTCTCGCGGTTCAACGACGCTATTTGCTGAGTCACGCGTGCCGACGCCTAACGGCAGTTGGTGCAGACGGCCGCGCTGGGGTAGCGGTTGGGCGGCCGTGCTTTATCGTACCTGAAGGTACCGCACGGCCGCCCAACCGCATTTTATG
>JALHRH010000644.1 GCA_022841565.1 Mycobacterium sp.
GCGTCCGGGCAGGCACGCGGCGCCGCCCACCGCATCATCGGCCTTTTTTTGACAATATGATCGGCCGTCTTTAATTGTCGCCCAACGTAAAGATATTTGACAAAGGGTTTAGTCGTTGCGCCATTCAATTCATTGCCGATTTGCCCGAAACTATTGGCAAAGCCGCGGCCCGCAACTATTCTGTGCGCCAGCGGAATAGCGCAGGTCATGCTAAACGAACCTGGGCAAGCTATTCCCGCTGTCCGCTACGTCTACACCAGGAAGGAATTATTCAATGCACATCACGAATGACCACACTCGCCGGGCCGTCCGAGTCGCTGCGGCCGTGGCAGCAGCGGGGTTTGCGGCGCTGACCATGGCCGGATGCACTACGGCCGAGCGCCTCCCGGTCAAATTCGATGGTGCCGGCAGCTACAGCCACATCGATCGGTAACCGTTTATCGGTTCTCCGACAACACCAGATAATCGGTCAACGCATTCCCCACCGCGGCGGCCCCCAACGCGGTCGGATGTAAAGGCACGCCGTCGTTCTTGGTGACGAAGCCCTCGATGTACCGCTGGTCGGCGGGTGCGCACATATCGTGGCCCGCGGAAAACAATCGGGTGTCGAAAAACTCCACTCCCTTGTCGGCTGCGAGTTGTCGCTGCCGATTGTCGAGTTCGTCGACTTTGGCCTGTAAATAATTGGCGTCATTCGGCAGCAGGGGTTGGTCGGGAAAGCAGCCGCCCGGACGGACGAAGACTCCGTAGCCCACCAGGATGATGCGGGCTCGGGGCGCATCGGCACGCAAGTGGTCGATCATCGTGGCCCACACCGGGACCTGCTCGGCGATCGCGGTGGAGACGCGGTCGACATTGTCGACGACGAACGCCGCGGTGCAGGGCTTCGGGTCGGCCGCCTTGACCTCGCAGGACTCCGCGTCACCCGCCAAGCCGACGTCGTTAGCACCGATGGTGATGGTGATGAGGTCCGTAGGCGGCCCGACCATATCGAGCTGGCGCGGGACTAGCCCGTGGTCCGTCCGCTGTTCGCGATTGACGACGTCGTCCGTGGTTGCACCGCTGCAAGTGACGTCATGGAATGCGATGGCATCGAGGCGACGCGCCAGCACGGCCGGATAGTTGTTGGTCGATTTGTGGCATCCGCGCGGCAGTGCCGGCTCGGGCACCCCGGGGGCGGCTGCGAAGGAGTCGCCCATCGCGACGTAATTGGACCGGGCGGCCGAGCCGGGGCCGGCCGTCGGTGTGGTGGCGCAGCCGACGGACGCGATGCTCACCAGCACGGTGATGCCAAGGCCCT
>JALHRH010000645.1 GCA_022841565.1 Mycobacterium sp.
ACCGCCCCCACGCCCGCCGGGCGGTGAGGTGGCGGACCACCGGCAACCGTCGCATCGCTCGCCCTCCACGCGTCGGCAACGCCGATCATGGTAACGAATCGATGTGATTCGGTATGAGTGGGTCAAGGGGTGGTATCCGGACGATGAGGGAACGGTGGCCCGCGTGTCCCGCGAGTGGTGCCATCGGCTCAAGCACGAGGGCGGTCCGGCGGTGCTGGCCGCCTTACGAGAGGTGGATGTGTCGAACCGGGGGGCGGTCGCGTGTGAGGCGCATCGGGAGTTGCTGGTGTACTTCGCCAACCAGGTCCACCGGATGGATTACCCGTCCTACCGGGCGAGGGGCTGGCTGATCGGGAGCGGTCCGGTGGAGGCGGCGTGCAAGCAGGTGGTCGGCCAGCGGTTGAAGGGCAGCGGGATGCGGTGGGGCGAGGCCGGCGCGGATAGCGTGTGCCACCTCCGCGCCTTGTTCCGCAGCGAGAAAGGCCAGTGGGACGCCTACTGGGCCTCCCTCGCCACATGAAACCTACCGACACTAAAGACGCTCACCCGCGAACGGCTGGCGTCAGCCGGCCGGTGGTTCGCAGGTGAAAACCACCGGCCGGCTGACGCCAGCCGTTCGCCAAGACCACCGGCGAACCGTGGCTGTCAGGCCACGGGTGGTGGGACCACCGGCCGGCTGACGCCAGCCGTTCGCCATTTCTCAATTCTTTAGCTCTCATCCCGAACTACACCCCAACTGCTTACGCCGTGCCGTCATCCGTTCACCCCGAGGTGGGGTATGCTGGACCTCGTTTTCGAAGGACTGCTCCACACCGTCCCGCAGACGACCGGCCGGGCGGTCGTGTATGCGCTCACCTTCGGCCAAGTGCGGTGCGAGGACGGGGTCGCCACGGTCGTGGGGTTTGTGTTCTGGGTGCTCGTCTTCGGGTTCGTCACGCTGATCGTACTCCGCGCCTAATCCCGGCGAACGGCGCGACGTGAGTCCGCCGGTGTTTTCAAGAACCGGCGGACTCACGTCGCGCCGTTCGCCAGTTCCGCGACATCCTTGTGGTTGGTCGAATTCGCCGTAAGTCGTTGGCGGGCGGGGCACGTTCCGAAAACCGGGTCATCTTCCAGGATGGGGTGGGTGCAAAGTCGCCGAATGGGCCGACGACCGGCTCGCACTTCGGATTCCGTTTGAACCACCCCGCCCCCGTCTGCTACACTATCATCCTGCCTGCCGCCTCGGTTCTCTCTGCTGAGGTCTCGTCTATGCCGATGGTCCGCCTCTTGGCGCTGGTCGCCGGGTTGTTG
>JALHRH010000646.1 GCA_022841565.1 Mycobacterium sp.
GGACGCTGTTCACGCCGCCCGCGTAGAAGTTCTTGTAGAACGGCAACGGATTGCCCGAGTATCCGTTGGCATAGCCGACGGTGGCGCCGATCTGCAGGGTGCTGGTGCGGCCGATGGGCCAGTAGCGCTGGCCGTTGTACGTGAGGCGGTAGTAGCGGAGATCGCCACCCGGCACGGCGACTTCCGTCTGCACCCGCTGGAAGGGGCCGGAGGTCGGGGTGATGGTGTTGTCGCGGCCGTCCCGCGAGAAACCGAGGGTGCCGATGACGCCGACGTTGACCGATCCGTACTGGCTCACGAAGTCCCGGAACCGCTTCGGCGTCGAGTTGAAGATCTCGATGTCGGTGGATTCGACCGACAGGCCCATGTTGATGGTGTCGAGTTCCGACACCGGGATGCCGAAGCGGATGCCTGCGCCGTCGGTGTTCGTCGCATACGTGGCCAGCCGCAGCACGGATGGGTTGAACCGCCGCGAATAGAAGTCGAAACCGCGGCTGATGCCGTCGTCCGTCCAGTACGGATTCGTGTACGACAGGTTGATCACGCGGTTGATCCGGCCCGTCTGGATGCCGAGGGACAGGGCGTTGCCCGTGCCGAAGGCGTTCTGCTGGCTGATGTTCGCCGAGAGGATCAGCCGCTCGATGCTGGAGACGCCCGCGCCCAGACTGATGCTGCCGGTGGGGCGCTCCTTCACGGTCATGTTGACGTCGACCTGGTCCGGCACGCTCTGGACTGCCGGGGTCTCGAGATTGACTTCCGAGAAGTAGCCCAGACGGTCGACCCGAACCTTGGAGCGGTTGAGCTTCTCCTGGGAATACCAGGCGCCCTCCATCTGCCGGAACTCGCGGCGGATGACTTCGTCACGGGTCGTGGTGTTGCCGGCGACGTTGATGCGGCGCACATACACGCGGCGGCCCGGATCCACGAACATCGTGAAGGAGACCTGCCGTTTCACGCGGTCGATCTCGGGCACCGGATTCACCTGGGCGAAGGCGTAGCCGTCGTTGCCGAGGCGGTCGCTGATCAGCTTGCTGGTTTCGGTCAGCTTCTCTCGGTTGAAGACTTCACCGGGATTGAGCCGGAACAGCGCACGCAGTTCGGCCTCGGGCACAAGGAGGTCACCGGCGAGCTTCACGTCGGTGACGGTGTACTTCTCGCCTTCGGACACGTTCACCGTGATGAAGACGTCCTTCTTGTCGGGGCTCAGCGCGACCTGGGTCGAGTCGATGGTGAACTCGAGGTAGCCCTGGTTCAGGTAGAAGGACCGGAGCGTTT
>JALHRH010000647.1 GCA_022841565.1 Mycobacterium sp.
TGCACTCCACCGATCGGCGATGCCATCACGATGCAGTCCGTGCCAGTTCCGGTGACAATGTCCACCTGTCCCGGACGTTGGTAGCCCGCCTCGGTCAGCACCACCGTGCGCGCCTGCGCCACGATCGACGCCGCCTCCAGCAAGGCCGCGTCGGTGAGCGGATGCGAGACATGGCAGAGGATGTTGATTGTGCCCGCTCCCGGTGCGGACTGCGCCATGCGCGCGCCGACTCGCTCGCCATTGTTCAACCCGAGCGTCACCACGCAGCCCGCCTCGACCGCGCCGACCTTGGCCGTACGCTGCACGAAACGGGCAACATTCCGCGCGGTCATCATCCCCACCGCATCGCCGAGCCCTTGGGCAGCGAGCCGCGCGGCGAACCACACCGCCGGATCGACATCGGCAACGAAATCGCTGCCATGCACCTCCAGCCAGGCGACGCTTTCTGCCTCGACGAAGCCCGGCCGGTTCAGGGACCAGCTCACCATGCGCTGCGGCGCCGCAAAGCGCGCCACCAGCCAGGGTCGGTCGCATGTGACGTGGGGCGCGCCGTTCATGCGGGACAAGACCGGGCTGGCGGCTCTGGGCGGGACTGGC
Organism: Mycobacterium sp.; assembly: GCA_022841565.1. Classification (GTDB taxonomy): domain Bacteria; phylum Actinomycetota; class Actinomycetes; order Mycobacteriales; family Mycobacteriaceae; genus Mycobacterium. The sequence goes on from JALHRH010000647.1 coordinate 598, forward strand.
GCATGATGCTCCGGCGGCTTTCTATCCTCGCCATGCCCGAGACGGGGGCGACAGGCAAGCGCCACGAGGGCTCTTCCTCGCGCGGGGGATGTCGCACCTGCCGGGTCATGATGTAGCCTGCTGCCCTTAGAGCCGAACAGGAGCATGCAATGGCAACCGTAAGACTGTTTTCCGACGCAGAGGTCGAGGCGAACCCCGCAGTCAAGGCGGTGTTCGACGACATCCGCGCCACCCGCAAGTCCGATTTCGTCAACAACATCTGGCGCGGGCTCGCCAATGACCCGCCCTTGCTCAAGCGTACGTGGGAGGCCGTGAAGTCGGTCATGGCCGTCGAAGGCGCGCTCGATCCGCTCGTGCGCGAGATGATCTATATCGCCGTGTCCACCGCCAATGGCTGCAGCTATTGCGTGCACTCCCACACGGCAGCGGCCAAGGCCCGCGGCATGACCGAGGCGCAGCAAGGCGAGCTCATGGCCATTATCGGCCTCGCCGGCCAGACCAATCATCTGGTAACGGCAATGCAGATCCCGGTGGACAAGGAATTTCAGGTCGCGGACTGATCGCGTCCGAACCTGACAGTCGCACGGCAGCGCGTGCACCCCGGCCGGCCCGCAGCCAAGGTCCGGGCGCCCGCGGCCGACCGTCAAGGTCTTGCACCACGATTTCGCCACCACCG
>JALHRH010000648.1 GCA_022841565.1 Mycobacterium sp.
GCCTGTTTCCCGAACTGGCATGTGAAGACCGACATCAACGACTTTCACTATTACCGCACCGCCACCGACCGGCGCGAGGAGTGGGACGCGCTGACCGAGGAGTTTGCCGCCGGGGCCGATTGGACCTTCGGCAAGGGTGACGACATCACCCGCACCGGCAAGGAACCCCTGATCGTGTCGGAGTTCGGCGTCTGGGGCCTGCCGCAGCCCGACCTTCTGCGCGACGGCGGGCGCGATCCGTGGTGGATGGCTTACGGCGCGACCTGGGCCGATGGCGTGGCGCTGCCGCAGGGCATCGAGGCGCGGTTCCGCGAGCTGGGCCTTGGCCAGGTGTTCGGCAGCTTTACCGCCTTCATCGACGACGTGCAGTGGCACCAGTGGGTGAACCTGAAGCACGAGATTGAGGTGATGCGGCGCTATCCGACGATCGCGGGCTATGTGATCACGGAATTCACCGACGTGCATTGGGAGGGCAACGGGCTGCTGGATATGCAGCGAAACCCGAGGGTCTTTGCCTCCGCGATGCCGAAGGCGAATGCGGATGTGGTGATCTCGCCCGGGCTGGGGCGTCATTCGGCGCGGGCAGGGGCCGAGGTGACCTTCGATCTGCGGGTGGCCACGGGCGGCGCGCATCTGCCGGAAGGCAGCGTGCTGAAATGGTCGTTCGGTGAAGCGTCCGGCGCGGTGCGGCTGGCCGCAGCAGGGCCGATGTCGGCGGTGCCGGTGCCGGTGACCGGCCTGACCCGGCCCGATGCGCCAAGCGGGGTAGAGCGCGCCCATTTCACGGTCCAAGCGCCTGACGGTACCGTTCTTGCGCGGAATGACGAGACGGTTTCGGTGCTGGCGCGGCGTGAGGTGACACCACGCCGCTACGCAACCGACGATGAGGGGCTGGCCGAACGGCTGACGGCGCTGGGCCATGAAATCACCGGTCCGGCCGAGGCCGAGGTTTTCGTGACACATGATCTGGATGCGGCACGGATCGAGGAGATCCACGCCGGGTTGCGCGTGCTGCAACTGGTGCACAAGGCGCCGGGACGGCTGCGGCGCGACCTTGCGCCGCGCGACGGGCCTATGTCGATGCAGATCGAAGACCATATAGGCGGGATGCAGTCGGCTTGCTACTTCAGCTTTCCCGGTTACCATTTGGTGAACCGCCATCGCACCGTCTGGCGCGGCGACTGGGTCGGCAACTTCAGCTGGCTGCGTCGCGACGGCTGCTTTGCGCATCTGCCCGGCGGGCCGATGTTCG
>JALHRH010000649.1 GCA_022841565.1 Mycobacterium sp.
CGATCAGCAGCGCGACGATGTTGATGACCTTGATCATCGGATTCACCGCCGGTCCGGCCGTATCCTTATACGGATCGCCCACTGTATCGCCGGTGACGGCCGCCTTGTGCGTGTCCGTACCCTTCAACCCCTGCTCTTCGATAAACTTCTTGGCATTATCCCAGGCGCCGCCGCCGCTTGTCATCGAGATCGCCACGAACAACCCCGTCACAATGCTGCCGACCAGCACACCACCGAGCGCCTGCGGCCCGAGAACCAGCCCGACGATCACGGGCGAGATTACCGGAATCAGCCCGGGAACCATCATTTTTTGAATCGCCGCCTTCGTCACGATATCGACACAGGTGCCGTACTCCGGCTTGCCGGTCCCTTCCATAATACCCTTGATCTCCCGGAACTGCCTCCGGACTTCTTCCACAATCAAACCACCCGCTTCACCGACGGCCCTCATACAGAGCGAGCCAAAGATAAACGGCAGCATACCGCCCAAGAACAATCCGACCAGCACCTTGGGATTGGACAGATCGAACGCGGCCAGCGCCGGATTGTGCGCCGCGACTTCACGGGAATATTCCGCAAATAGCACCACAGCCGCCAACCCGGCTGAGCCGATCGCATAGCCCTTCGTCACCGCCTTGGTCGTGTTACCGACCGCATCGAGCGGGTCCGTAATGTCGCGCACGGCTTTGCCCAAATGTGACATTTCAGCAATTCCGCCTGCGTTATCCGTAATCGGACCGAATGCATCGATCGCCACGACGATCCCGGCCATCGAAAGCATCGACACCGCCGCCACAGCCACACCGTACAAGCCGCCAGACTCCGCCCCGCCGCAGACCCAGAAGCTGCCCAAAATCGCCGCCGCAATCACCACCACCGGCGCCGCCGTCGACTGCATGCCGACTGCCAGACCCGCGATGATATTCGTCGCATGACCGGTTTCGCTCGCCTTGGCGATATATTGCACCGGCTCGTAATTCTTCGACGTGTAGTAATCGGTAATGAACACCAGGGCCAAGGTCACGATCAATCCGATCAGCGCCGCCATATAATAGCTCATCCCACTGACTCCGCCGACGCCGTTCATGATCGATGACGTAATGGGATAGAATGCTATCGCCGCGATGCCGCCGGCCACGAACAAGCCCTTGTACAAGGCCGTCATGATCTCGCCACCCTCACTCACCTTCACAAACAAGATCCCGATAATCGTCGCGAAGATCGTCACGCCGCCCA
>JALHRH010000650.1 GCA_022841565.1 Mycobacterium sp.
CGAGGACAGAAATTTGACGGTCATCTGTGGCTGCCCGAGGTGGAGCTGCAGGGTCAGAGTCCCGCGAGGACACAGGTGGGCGCTCAACCTGTGTCACAACATTTGTCTCAACTTGGTGAGACACCGGCCGTGCGCAGCACGGCCGAGGGAGCGACAGGCCGCGGCTTGGTTACAAGCCGCCAAGCAAAGCAATGTCCGAAAGCGTCGAACGGTGCTGCGGCCGGACCTACCGCTGGAAGGCGCCCGTCCCCGAGGCCGGCGTCGCGCGCAGCGTCCCGGGGCTCCCCGGCGGCGCCATGTGCGCGGCGGAAGCGCGGTCGAAGGTCATCGACATCAGGCTGCTGCCCTGCAGCTGGTTGATCGCCATGATGCCCATGGCCAGCGTCACCGCGAGCACCAGGACGGCCAGCAGGAAGCCCGCCTGGCCGGTGCCGATGTCGGGCGGCACCTCGTCGTAGCGGCTGGGCACGTCGTGCGGCATCTCGTGGTCGCGCGGCGGGGCCGTGGGCTCGGGCAGGGTCGGCAGGACGTGACGGGTCATGGCGGGTCCCCGCTAAGGTGGGTTCTCCCTCCGCCAACGACTCCCGCGCCCCGGTTGTTCCCGCGGCCTGCGAATAGCTACGGCCGCGCCGGCATTTGGTCGGGCGTGCGGGCCTGGTCGGGCCGCTCGCCCGGCCCGCTGGCCGGGTTGAAGAACAGCAGGCCGGCCACCAGGAGCAGCGCCACCGTGACGCCGCCCACCAGGTAGAAGCCGCCGGCGGTGGTGGTGTCCCGGGGCGTCGGATCGACCTGCGGGGCGCGGAGCGGATCGGACTTGTCGTCGCGCATCTCCTCCAAACGCCCATCCTGGGCCGGCGTTCCGCAAGGGCTCGGTTTTCGCGGCCCCCGGCCCGAATCATGCTAGGATTTCACCATCCCCTGGAGGTCGTCGTCATGCCCGACTCTGCCCTGCCCCGCTCTCCCGAACTCCTCGATGCCGCCGGCGCGGCCGCGCTGGTCGCGTCCTATGCGCCGGTGATGAAGACCGCGGCGCTGAAGGACATCGGCCGCATCGACGTCCACATGGCCCGGTTCATCGGCCTTTCGCCGATCTGTCTGGTGTCGACGGCGGACGCCACGGGCAAGCAGGACGTGACGCCGCGCGGCGACCCGCCGGGCTCGTTCGTCGTGTTCGACGAGCACACGATCGCGCTGGCCGACCGGCCGGGCAACAACCGGCTCGATACGCTC
>JALHRH010000651.1 GCA_022841565.1 Mycobacterium sp.
CCGATCTTAAGGCGCGCCGTGCAGCTTTGCCTGACCAGGAGTCGAAGCAGCAGAAAGGCGCTTTTTCCCATGACGATTTCCTCCTCGCTCAGCGCGGGCGTAGCCGGGTTGAACGCAAACGCCACCCGGCTGGCCTCGATTTCCGACAACATCGCCAATTCCAGCACCTACGGCTACAAGCGGGCCTCGACCGATTTCACCAGCATGGTGATCACCAGTTCGCGCAACGCCGGGTCCTATTCCGCCGGCGGCGTGCGTGCCACCACCACCCGCCTGATCGAGGAGCGCGGCGATCTGGTCGGAACCGGCAACGCGCTTGACATCGCGATTGCCGGCCGCGGGATGCTGCCGGTGATCCAGGACGTGTCGCTGGGCAACGCCACCAGCGATACCGCCCTGTTCATGACCCGCACCGGAAGCTTCAGGACCGACGCGGAAGGTGTGCTGAAAACCGACTCGGGACTTGTCCTGATGGGCTGGCCCGCCGATGCGGACGGCTCGATCCCCTCGCTGCCGCGCGACACGATGACCGGCCTTGTGCCGATCGTGATCAACACCAACCAGACCGCGGGCGACCCGACGACTGCCATCACGCTGGGCGTCAACCTGCCCGCCACCCAGACGGTCGCAGGCTCGACCGCTACACCGCAGCCACTTGCGGTGGAGTATTTCGGCAACCTCGGCACGTCGGAGTCGCTGCAGGTGACCTTCGTCCCGATCGTGCCTGCCACCGGCTCATCGAACCAGTGGACGATGGAGGTGCGCGACTCGGCCTCGGGCAACGCGCTGATCGGCGAATATACACTGACCTTTGACGATTCACGCGGTGCCGGCGGCACGCTCGCCTCGGTCACCGTAACGTCCGGCGGGCCGTACAACGCGGCTGACGGCACACTCAGCCTGATGGTTGCAGGCGGCCCGATGAGCGTCGGCGTCGGTCGCCTGGGCGACCCCAACGGCCTGACGCAGCTGTCAGACAATTTCGCCCCGGTCTCGATTACCAAGAACGGCTCGCCCGTTGGCAACCTGACCAACGTCGAGGTTGATGAAAAGGGCTATGTCAACGCCACCTACGACACCGGTTTCACCCGGCGGCTGTACCAGATTCCACTGGTTGATGTGCCCAACCCGAACGGCCTTCTGTCGATGTCGAACCAGACCTACCAGGTGTCGCCGGAGTCGGGCTCGTTCTTCCTGTGGGACGCGGGCAGCGGGCCGACCGGATC
>JALHRH010000652.1 GCA_022841565.1 Mycobacterium sp.
CCGATCTTAAGGCGCGCCGTGCAGCTTTGCCTGACCAGGAGTCGAAGCAGCAGAAAGGCGCTTTTTCCCATGACGATTTCCTCCTCGCTCAGCGCGGGCGTAGCCGGGTTGAACGCAAATGCCACCCGGCTGGCCTCGATTTCCGACAACATCGCCAATTCCAGCACCTACGGCTACAAGCGGGCCTCAACCGATTTCACCAGCATGGTGATCACCAGCTCGCGCAACGCCGGGTCCTATTCCGCCGGCGGCGTGCGCGCCACCACCACCCGCCTGATCGAGGAGCGGGGCGATCTGGTCGGCACCGGCAACGCGCTCGACATCGCGATTGCCGGCCGCGGGATGCTGCCGGTGATCCAGGACGTGTCGCTGGGCAATGCCACCAGCGATACCGCCTTGTTCATGACCCGCACGGGCAGTTTTCGGACCGACGCGGAAGGTGTGCTGAAAACCGACTCGGGCCTTGTCCTGATGGGCTGGCCCGCCGATGCGGACGGGTCGATCCCCTCGCTGCCGCGCGACACGATGACCGGCCTTGTGCCGATCGTGATCAACACCAACCAGACCGCGGGCGACCCGACGACTGCCATCACGCTTGGCGTCAACCTGCCCGCCACCCAGACGGTCGCAGGCTCGACCGCTACACCGCAGCCACTTGCGGTGGAGTATTTCGGCAACCTCGGCACGTCGGAGTCGCTGCAGGTGACCTTCGTGCCGATCGTCCCTGCCACCGGCTCATCGAACCAGTGGACGATGGAGGTGCGCGACTCGGCCTCAGGCAACGCGCTCATCGGCGAATATACCCTGACGTTTGACGATTCACGCGGTGCCGGCGGCACGCTCGCCTCGGTCACCGTAACGTCCGGCGGGCCGTACAACGCGGCTGACGGCACGCTCAGCCTGATGGTTGCAGGCGGCCCGATGAGCGTCGGCGTCGGTCGGCTGGGCGACCCCAACGGCTTGACGCAGCTGTCAGACAATTTCGCCCCGGTTTCGATCACCAAGAACGGCTCGCCCGTTGGCAACCTGACAAACGTCGAGGTTGATGAAAAGGGCTATGTCAACGCCACCTACGACACCGGTTTCACCCGGCGGCTGTACCAGATCCCACTGGTTGATGTGCCCAACCCGAACGGCCTTCTGTCGATGTCGAACCAGACCTACCAGGTGTCGCCGGAGTCGGGCTCGTTCTTCCTGTGGGACGCGGGCAGCGGGCCGACCGGATC
>JALHRH010000653.1 GCA_022841565.1 Mycobacterium sp.
GGGACCTACGGCCTGCTGCTGGCTGGTCTGGCAGTGGTAGGGGGCGTGGTGCGGCGCCGCCATTCGGCGCGCTGAGTCTCAGCGTGAAGGGAGGCGCGAGCCTGGATCGCTCGCGCCTCCCCGTTCGAGTTGTGCCCCGCGCGAGGACTGCGGATCAGCGCGAGCGGCGCCGACCAGTCAGGCCGACTCCAGCGATGGCGGCGACCGCCACCAGCGCGAGGGCGTCGGGTTCGGGCACCGGGATCTGATTGACGCCGATGGTCACGCGGTATGCGCCATCGTTGTCGTCGTACGCGCCGGGCACGCCGCCAAATCCGAATCCGTCCGGGATGCCCAGGAACAGCCGGGTGGCTCCGGCGGGCGCGACGAACTCCTGGAAGTCACCGCCCGACGTGACACCGTCCCCGATGTAGAAGACCTGTCCGAGCAGCGGTGACAGCGAGGCGAACTCGATGCCGAGCCCAGTGGGCCGGAAGTCGAGCGTGGCGGGGGCCGCGGTGGAGCCGTCCGGGACCGCATCGGTCAGGAACACGCCGGTGAGGGGACCCTGCGGCCCGAGGTATCCGCTGATGCCGCCGAGGCTCGACAGGCTGCTGCCCGCCGGACCGTTGCCGCCCGGGCCGAAGAGCGGGGCACCGAGCCCGTTGAAGAAACTCACGCCGCCCACTGCGGGATCGGCGACACGAATCACATCCCCGCCTGTGACCAGAACGACCGGAGGCAGGGTTTCCCGGATTTCCTCGGGGGTCGGGCCGGAGTGCCGGGCCAGGAAATCCCCGGGGCCGGTCCACGCTTCGTTGGCCGGGGGAATGGTGAGGTCGGTGCGGCCCGCGAGAAAGATGGCATCGCTTCCGCGGACCGACACGCTGACGGAAGCGGCGGAGGCATCGAGGACAAGTCCGGCACAGAGGCCGGCGACGGCAAATCGAATCAGCATGGCAAGGGTCTCCTGTTGTTTGTGGCAGCCACCCACACGCCGGGCGATCCCGGCAGGAACCATCGGCTACCCGCCTTTTATGTTGCTCTTGTGTCGCATGAAACCTATCGATTTGTCAACTATTGGCGAGGCGTAGCCCGCCTGTCTTCCGCGCGTCCCCTAGGCCGGGACCGGTAGCGCCTACCGTCCCAGGGAGGCGCGTCGCAGCCCCTTGCAGCACAGGAACAGCACCAGGGCATTGAGGCTGTGCCACAGGAAGTGCGTGCCCCAGGGAAAGCTGT
>JALHRH010000654.1 GCA_022841565.1 Mycobacterium sp.
GATGACGTTGATCGCGACGAATTTCTTGGGGTTGAACACTCCGTTGATTGCGGCCACCGAGTTCGATTATGTGGAGATGTGGGCGCAGGATGTGGCGGCGATGATCGGTTACCACGGGGGTGCGACGGCGGTGGCCGAGAGCCTGACGCCGTTTGCGGTGCCGCCGGTTGATCTGGCGGGGTTGGCGTCCAACGTCGGTGCGCAGGTCACCGGGTTCGCGACGACGGCGTCGGCCGCGCTAAGCCCGGCGCTGCAAGGCGCCGTCGCGGCGGGTGCCGGGCTGGCGACGGGCCTGCCGGTGCAGTCGGCGCTGTCGATGGTTCAGGCGGGGGCGATGCCGGCCAGCATGCTGATCGGCCCGCTGCTGCAGGCTGGGCAGTCCGCCAGCGCGAGCACGGCCGGTCTGGCCAGTGCCACGGCGGCGGAGCTGGCCGATGCGCCGAAGTTCGTCGGTGACGTCAATCCGATGAAGGGCTTGGGTGGTGGCGCCGCCGCTCTCGGTGCCGGAATGGCGGGCGACTTGGGTAGGGCGCACCTGGTGGGCGCGATGTCGGTGCCGCCGAGCTGGCAGGGTTCGGTGCCTAAGGCGATGGCCAGCTCGGCCATGTACGGCTTGGGTGAGATGCCGAACCCGGCAGCGTTGGCGCAGGCGGCGGGAGGTTCGGGCATGGGCATGATGCCAATGCCCATGGGTATGGGTGGGGGCGCGGGAGCGGGTATGCCCGGCGGCATGATGGGCCGCGGCGGCGCGAGCCCGCACGTGGTGCAGAACCGGCCCAGCGTGATCCCGCGGACGGGCGTCGGATAACGGCAGCAACATGGCACAGACCGACAGCGCCGTCGGATCCAGCTGGGCTTGATCATCGATCCGGCGGAGCGTTATTGGCGTTCAAGGCCGGTCAGAAAGCGAATACACTGGACAAGTAACTAAGTCGATTCCGCGCTCGAATACCTAATGTAGGCAGTTTGGCCAAAGCCCAGACTGGCTGTAGAGGATTGCTTTAAGATCCGGTTTGAGCGGCAGGCTCGCAGGGTAGCAGTGATTGTTGATGAAGCCGTTGGCGCGGCTAACTGATTTGGGGTTGCGATGATTTTGGACTTTGCGTGGTTGCCGCCGGAGATCAACTCGGCGCGGATTTTTGCCGGGGCCGGGTCGGGTCCGCTGCATGTGGCGGCGTCGGCGTGGGAGGGTTTGGCGGCTGATTTGGCGGCG
>JALHRH010000655.1 GCA_022841565.1 Mycobacterium sp.
GATGACTTCCTTTGCGGGCGCATGCCGGTCGATGGCCGCACGGTGCAGCCGATGGGCATCCTGCACGGCGGTTCGTCGGTGGTGCTGGCCGAGACGCTCGGCAGTTGCGCGGCCAACCATTGCGTGGATACCGGCAAGGAGGTCTGCGTGGGGCTCGACATCAACGCCAACCATCTGCGGTCCGCGCGCTCCGGGTGGGTGACCGGGCGGGCCTCTCCCGTGCACCTGGGGCGGACCACGCAGGTGTGGGAGATCGACATTCGCGATGAGCAGAATCGGCGCGTGTGCATCGCGCGGCTCACCATGGCCGTCATCGCCAGGGAGCGGCAGTCGTGAGCGGGCGGATTCTCATCGCGGGCGGTGGCATCGGCGGGCTCGTCACCGCGCTCTATCTGCATCGCGCGGGCGCGGAGGTCGCGGTGTTCGAGTCCGCACGCGAAGTCAGACCCCTCGGTGTCGGAATCAACCTGCAACCGCACGCCGTCGCGCTGCTGCATGCGCTAGGGCTGGCGGACGAGTTGGCCGCCACCGGTATCCAGACCGCCGAACTGATCTACGTGAACAAGTTCGGTCAGCGCATCTGGCAGGAGCCCCGCGGTGTCGCGGCGGGCTATGCGGTGCCGCAGTACTCGATTCATCGCGGGCATTTGCAGATGATTCTCTACCGCGCGGCGGAGCGCACGTTGCCGCCGGGGTCGATCCGCACCGCGCACGAACTCATGGGCTTCGAGGAAACCGCTACCGGCGTGAAGGCGCGGTTCGCCGATCGCGCAAGCAATGGCGCGGAGATCACCGTCGAAGGCGCGGCGCTCATCGGTGCGGACGGCATCCACTCGCTCGTGCGCAGGACTTTCTTCCCGGACGAGGGGCCGCCGAAGTTCTCCGGGCGGATTCTCTGGCGCGCGACGACGGAGCGCGCACCGGTGCTGACAGGCCGCTCGATGGTGTGGGCCGGCCACGACAGCCAGAAGTTCGTGTGTTATCCCATCTCCGAGACGGCGCGTCATCAGGGGCGTGCCTTGATGAACTGGATCGCCGAGTTGCGTGTACCCACCGATTCGACACCGCCGCGCAGCGACTGGAATCGTCGGGTCGATGCGTCGGTGTTCCGCGAGCCGTTCGCGTCGTGGGATTTCGGATGGCTGAGCATTCCGGAACTCATCGACGGCGCCGAGGCCATCTTCGAGTTCCCCATGGTCGACCGCGA
>JALHRH010000656.1 GCA_022841565.1 Mycobacterium sp.
CACCGCGAAGCCATCGCCCGAGGCCGCCAGGCGCGGCCAGGTGGTCCCGTCGTAGACCGTTGTGACCGCAAAGTTCGGCACCAGCATCGCGCCGCTGGAAGCGAAGACCGTGGCGTACAGAATGCCGGCCTGGCTGTGCGAGGTGGCCACCACTCGGCCGTCGGCCAGCTGGGTGATGTCGGCGCTGTCGGTGCTGCCGAGCGGTGTGAAGGCCCCGCGCAGCGAACCGTCGGCGTTCACGAACTGCACCCGGGTGGTCGTTTGCGTCGGCGTGTCGTAGTGGCTCCACACCACGGCCATTCCGCCATCGTCCAGCGCCGTGACGCGAGGCACGACGGCCCAGCTGTCTGGCGCACTGCCGGAGGAGCCGACTGTGAACCGGGCCGTCTGCGCCGTGCCGCTGCGGTCGAAAATCTGACCGACGACGTTGCGCGAAGCGCCGCTGACCTCGTTGCTCCAGATGACGGCCCACCGGTCCGGACCGATCACCTGCACCTGCGGCGCATAGCCTTCGTCCAGGTTGCTCAGCGGCACGCTGATACTCAGGTCGCCCGTCAGCGGTGTCCCGTCGGCCGCGAAGACCCGCGCCTCGACCCATGCCGCAACACCGGCCTGCATCTCCGACCATCCCACGACGAAGGAGCCGTCGCTGAAGGTGGCCGCCGAGGCATGGCTCTGATAGCGAGTGCTGTTGGCATTGACGCGGAATTCACTGCCCAACGTCTGACCTTGTGCATCGAATCGCTGCCCATAGATGCCGCCGCCGTCGCCATCCTGGCCCACGGAGGTCCACACCGCGACCCGACCTCCACCGGGCAGTGCGGTCAGTGCCGGCTGCGCCTGGTCGCCTGCCGTGGTGGTGTTCAGGCGCAGGGCACTGCCATCGTCCACGTCGAAGATCACGCTCGTCGGGGCGTCGTTTACGGACGTCACCGCGATCTGACGCGTGGCCGAAGCACTGTTCCCGCTGCCGTCGTTGACGATGAACGAGACGGTTCGCGTCGCCGTGCTCGGTGTATCGCTGGTGTTGGCGTAGGTGATCGAGCGCAGCGCCGTCTGGTACTGCGCGATGGTGGCGCTGCCGCTCAACGTGAGAACGCCGGTGCCGGCGTTCCAACTGCCGGTGATGCCGCTCTGGTCGGTGAAGGCGAGCACGTCCTGTCCGCTGGCGTAGTTCGCCGAGATCGTCAGCGTGGCGCCGGTG
>JALHRH010000657.1 GCA_022841565.1 Mycobacterium sp.
CGCTACCGGCACCGGTCGCTCAACCGGCCCCCGCGCCGGCGCCGGCGCCGGCGCCGGCCGCGGCACCGGCATTCGGTCCCGACGCACCGCCCACCCAGGACTTCATGTATCCCTCGATCGGCACGAACTGCCTCGGGGACGGGACTAACGCCCTGGCAACAGCCCTATCGGTGGCGGGGCCGGCCCCCATCCCGACGCCGGGTCCCGGATCAGGCCAGACTGCCTACGTGTTCACCGCGGTAGGTACCCCCGGCCCCGCGGATGTACAGCGACTGCCGCTGAACGTGACGTGGATAAACCTCACCACCGGCAAGTCGGGCAGTGCCACGCTCAAGCCACGCACTGACATCAACGGGGAAGGCCCGACCACGCTGACCGCGATCGTCGACACCGGTTCCGGCAGCATCATGTCGACGATCTTCGGGCAGGTCACCACGAAAGATCATCAATGCCAATTCATGCCCACCATCGGCTCGACGGTGGTGCCCTAGAGCGTGTCGCCGCTGTCGCGGCAGTGACGTTAGTACGCCATGAACAAGATCGCGTCCCGGTCGTACTCCAATCCCGGGTGAACGCTGGCGAGGTGAGCTTGAGTTAGTTCGACCAACTCATCCTCGTCCTTACCAACAATGGCTTCGCCGCACGGACACGTTATGTGTGTCTTCACGTTGCCGCCTTTCCTTTCGATGCTGCCTTCATCTGCTTCTTGTACGACCGCACCTGTCCCAGCGATTCGGCATCGACGATATCGGCGACGGAGATGTGCGTGCCAGCCTTGCCGAACTCCCCCGCAGCTGCCCGCCAACCCGTCGGCGTCACGCCGTATTGCTTGCCGAGCAGCGCGAGGAAGATTCTGGCCTTCTGCTCGCCGAACCCCGGAAGCCCCTTGAGCCGCTTCAGCAATTCCTCCCCGTCGGGGTCTCCAGCCGTCCACAACGCCGCAGCATCCCCGTCGTACCGGTCGACAATGATCTGAGCGAGCGTTTGGATGCGCTTGGCCATCGATCCCGGAAAGCGATGAATGGCAGGCTTTTCCGAGCAGAGCGCGGCGAACTTGTCGGGGTCGTAGTCGGCGATCTCGGCGGCGTCGATACCCCCCATTCGATCGGCGATCTTCTTGGGGCCGGCGAATGCCGTTTCCATCGGCACCTGCTGGTCAAGCAACATCCCGATCAGCAACGCGAAAGGATTGG
>JALHRH010000658.1 GCA_022841565.1 Mycobacterium sp.
GCGGCGCTGGCCGATCAGCCGTGCCCGCCCGATGTGATCGGCATTGACCAATACCTGACCAGCGACCGGTTTCTGGATCACCGGCTGGAGCGCTACCCGGACGAGCCGGTCGGCGGCAACGGTCGGCAGAGCTATGTCGATGTGGCGGCGGTACGGAACCGTGACCTTGACCCGCATGTCGGGATTCTTGCGCGCTTGCGGGAGCTGCACGGGCGCTACGGCCTGCCGATTGCCGTCACTGAGGTGCACAACGGCTGCACCCGTGAGGAACAGTTGCGCTGGCTGATGGATGCCTGGAACGCGGGTCTTGCGGCGAGAGCCGAAGGCATTGATCTGCGGGCGGTGACGATCTGGTCGCTGTTCGGGGCGATCGACTGGAATTCGATGCTGAACGAACGGCGCGGCTTTTACGAAAGCGGGGCCTTCGATGTACGGCATGACCCACCGCACGAAACGGTCATCACGATGGCTGCACGGGCGCTGAGCCGTGACGGGCGGTTCGACCATCCTACGCTGGCACGACCGGGTTGGTGGCGCGCTGACGATCCGGGCGGCAGTGCCGGGCTTTCGTTGTTGGTTGACGGGCCAGCAGATCTGGTGACCGAGGTGGTGGCCTGCTGCGCGCGGCGGCGTATCGATATCGCCGGGCCGGGTGATGCGGTGGAAAGCTGGGGCCGCCTGACCTTGGAGGTGGCGGGCCGCGGATACCGCTTTGCGTTCGATGGCGAGGCAGGGCAGCTTGAGATCTATGTCGAGGCCGGAGCCGACCTGATCTGCGCCACGGATGCGGTGCTGGACATGGCAATCGACGGCCTGACCGGCCAGTTCAGCGCGGAGGAATTGGGCCCGCACTGTCAATACAGACTGGTGTCGACCAAGGCTGTGGCGCCCGGGGCGGCGCGTTCGGTGCGCCGCCGTCGATAGGCCCGGCCCGGTGTTACACCCGAACCCAGACGCCCTCGACCTTGACGGTCACCGGGTTGCCGCAATGGAACCGGTAGTAGGTCAGCCCGGTGGTCTGTATGCGCATGGCCCGGGTGGTGTTGCAAAGATCGACTGCCGGCGGAAAGCGGGTGATCGCGTGCATGTCCGGGCAAACCGGCTGTTGCGGAGAAACGATCATGTCTTTCATCGGCTTGCCGGCACCGAAGGCGTTGGCCGGAATTCGGACCGGCTGTGCGCT
>JALHRH010000659.1 GCA_022841565.1 Mycobacterium sp.
CGTGCGATTCTGTGTCTCTCTCGAAAATTCGGTGACCCCAAGCTGGTGAGCGGTTGCTCACTGGTGTTAGGCAGCATCAGTGAGTGGTCCGAGAGTCACGTGGTATCCGAGAGCCTCGAGTTGCTTGATGGCTTTGGCTTTGGTCTTGCCGGGGTTGTGTCGGGTGTAGTAGTCGGGGCCGGGGTCGTGGTAGAAGGCGCCGTTGACCAGCATGTTGTAGGCGTCGATGAGCATCTTGTGTTCGATGGCGACCAGGGCGATCTGGCCGGTTGATGAGCTACGCAGGGTGTTGTTCTTGTTCTGGCCCTTTTGCGGGGGTCGTTGACTGCCGGCGATGCGTCGGTGGCGGGCGCTGTAGTAGGTGCCTTTGCTGCGTGCGGCCGACAGGGCCGCGACACCGAGTGCGGCTTTGAGGTGGCGGTTGCCGGGCAGGGTGGACGCCGATTTCACCCGGCCTGCGGATTCGTTGCAGCGTGGCACGACCCCTGCCCACGACGCCGGGTGCCCGGCGGTGGGAAATACCCTCATATCGGCGCCGGTTTCGGCGATGAACACATTGGCGACGACCTGGGACCATCCCGGGATGCTGATCAGCAACTCCCGGGCGCAACGAAAGGGTTGCATCGCCTCCTCGATGCGTTCATCAAGACGGGCGATGTCGGCGCTGTGGGCATCGACGCGGTCCAGGTACAACCGCACCATAAACGCGTGGTGGTCGTTGAATCGCCCGCGCAGCGCCTCAGTGAGCTGTGGGATCTTCTTGCGCATCCCTGCTTTGGCCAGGTCGGCGAGCACCGCCGGATCGCGCTGCCCGGCGATGAGTGCTTCGAGCATCGCCCGCCCCGAGACTCCGACGATCTCTGAGGCCACCGCCGACAGTTTGATCCCGCTGTCTTCAAGCAGCTTTTCTAGCCGCTGGATCTCTTTGGTGCGCTCGCGGGTGATCACTGTGCGCGCCCGGGTCAGATCCCGCAATACCCGAATCGGCTCCGGCGGCACGAACGACGCGCGTAGCAGCCCATGGGCGCCCAGATCGGCCAGCCACGCCGCATCCGAGACATCTTCTCCGAACTAGATCGATCTTGAGCTCTGAGTTTGTATTCTGTTGTATCTGAACTACTTTCGTTGTTTTGTGGGGGTGGTGGTGCGTCCGGCGGTGTCGGTGAAGCTGGGAATGCC
>JALHRH010000660.1 GCA_022841565.1 Mycobacterium sp.
GTGGCCGCTTCGGTGGGGCCGTCGGATTCCAAGAGGTCGACGGACGTAGGCTGTCCGTCGGGCGAGAACGTCACGCGCACCACGATCGTCGTGCGCAACGCATCGGTAGAAGCCGATCCGAGGTTCCATTTGTTGCCGATGGCGCTGCGCACATCGCCCACCTCGCCCGCCGTCAGGGGTGGCCCCTGCGGCAGGTCCGATCCGCCGGTGTCGGCTTCGGGTTCGCTGATGTCTTCGGCCAAAGCCTCGGCCAGCGCGTCCGCCACGGCGTCCTCGGTCGGTGCTTCCTCGACGGGTTCTTCCGCAGGTTCCTCGGCGGGCGCTTCCGGCGTCTCGATTGCAGACGCGACTTCCTCGGCCAGATCCGGCTCAGGCTCCTCCGGTGGACGCTCCGGCCGGGCGCGCGGACGCACCGATGCGGTCATGCCCAATGGCTCGTCCTGATCTTCCGTCGCCTCGGTCTCCAGTACGGTGCCGGTATCTTCGGCCACCGTTTCCTCGGTCACTTCCTGCTCGACGGTGGGTTCCTCGGTCGGCTGGTCGCTGACCGCAGGCGTCGGGGCGTCCGAGGTTTCAACCTCCTCCGGCACTTCGACCGGCACCGGTGCGACGATCTCGGCCGCATCCGGCACCGCCTGCTCTTCCTGGCTCGGCGAGGGCAGAAGCTGCTCCTCGGCGGCCGTCGGCAGGTCTTCCGGGACCGGCTCCGGTTCGGGCTCCGGTTCAGGCTCTGGTTCTGGCTCAGGTTCGGGTTCTGGCTCAGGCGCTGGCTCTGGCTCAGGTTCCGGCACCGGTTCTGGCTCAGGCTCAGGTTCCACCACCGGCTCGGGCCGTGGCTGTGGCCGCGCGGCCGGTTCTTCCGACGGTGTCGGGGTCGAGGCCGCCGCCTGCAGCGCGTCGAACTCCGCGCTCGTCATCATCGAGACCTGGGTAACCACGACCTCATCCGCCGGCACGGGCGCAAACAGCCAATCCCCCAGGATCACCCAGAGAACCAGCCCGGCATGGCCAAGCCCGGAAACCAGCGTGCCGGTCTGCACCCGCGTCTGCATCCACGCGCCCTTAGTTGCCGCTGCCGAAGGTCGGTCCCTCGGCGTCTGTCACCAGACCGATCTCGTTGAACCCGCCCGCGTTCAGCGCGCCCATCACCTGCGCCACCCGCTCATAGGGGATC
>JALHRH010000661.1 GCA_022841565.1 Mycobacterium sp.
GTAAAGCCGGTGCCTACTTGGTATTGTGGGTTTGCTACCGACCTTCCTGCTCTGAAAACAATTCGGTGCGACCTTGGGCCGAGTGGTGGCAGTTATCGACTCGCCACCGCCGGCTCGACCTGAGGGTCGTTGTCGCGCGTGTCGGTAATGGCGCTCACGCCGTCGGGGCGGTAATCGTGAGCGTGTGCCCTAACTGCTCTCGCCGGCGCACCAACTTCTGTGTCGCGCGGCGTCGACGCGGTCACAGTAATCTGACCTCGGTCCAAACAGCGCGCGACACGTCAGATTGGCACTTCAGGGACATTGTTGGTGGGCCGGAATCACTCAAAGTGCGCCACATCGCACGGCCTGTTAACCGCGAAATAATCTGGAAATCGTAGGCGATGGCGGCTGTTCTGCTTGATGCTCGCGCGCCGAATGTCGCGCGCGAAAGTTTGAAATCGTTACCGTTCGGGGAGCTGACTTCCCGAATCGAACTTTCGGGTACCCACGAGTTAACCGAGACAGGTCGGGGGCACATGCTCCCGGCCCGTTTCCATTTCGCTCTGAATTCTACAGCGTTTCGCGCACATCGCGGTCACGGCTCGTGTCTCTCGGTTGGAACTAGGGCGGGCGCACTTTAGTTTGCAGGAATTCCTTGGAGCACCTGTAGTAGGTATTGGTCGTCCCAACCGGCCCTCATGCGTCGCGCCTTGATACTCCCCTTGTTCCCGGCGCGGGCCAGCAGCGAGAGCGCCACCCGCCGCACCATCGCGAGGTTCGCCGCCGCGTGACCGGCCCGCGTGCGGCTCTCGTCCTCCCGGAACGCCACGTCCAGCACCCAGTGCAGGCCGTTCTCGACGCCCCAGTGACCGCGGATGTAACCCGCCAGTTCTTCGGCACCGCACCGCAGGCTGGTGATGTGGTACCGGGTCGAGCTCTCGTTCGACGCACCCTTCACCTGACGCTCCCGGCACACCAGCGCCACGCTCCCCACGTCCGACCAACCCGCCGGCAGCCCATCCGGGTTCTCAACCACCGTCACGTTGAAGTTCCCCACGAATGGTGGACAGTGAATGGCATGAAGTTACGGCGCAAGGTTTGGGCTACCATGACCTTCGGTGCTCGCCCGGAGGTTGGTGATGTCCCTTCCTTTCCTGGCCGCCGTGCGGCAACTCGGTAACGGCTTGGCG
>JALHRH010000662.1 GCA_022841565.1 Mycobacterium sp.
GCTAGGCCGGTCCCGTCCGGTAGATCGACTTCAGCGTTCGGTACGCCTCCAGGCCCTCGGGGCCCAGCTCGCGCCCCATCCCGCTGGCCTTGACTCCGCCGAACGGCGCGCGCATGTCAAGCGCATAGTCGTTCACACCGATAGTGCCCGTGTGCACGGCCCGCGCGACCGTGGTGGCCCGATCGACATCCGTCGACCAGACGGTGCCGGCCAGGCCGAACTCGGTGTCATTGGCCAGCGCTATCGCCTCGTCGTCGCTCTCGTACCGGCTGATGGTCAGCACCGGGCCGAAGATCTCCTCACGGGCCAGCCGGTCGGAGTTGGCGACGTCGGCGAACACCGTCGGCGCCACGAACCAGCCGCGCGGTTGCTCCGGGGGAACCGATCCGCCGGCGACCAACCTGGCGCCACTGTTCTTGCCGATGTCGATATAGCGCAGCACCCGGTCGCGTTGCCGCGAGCTCACCATCGGGCCGATTTCGGTTCCTGGATCCAGCGGATCGCCCACGGTCATGCTCTCGGCCAGCGCGGCGACGGCGTCGACGATCTCGTCGTAGCGGGACTTCGGCGCCAGGATGCGTGAGCTGAGATGACAGGTCTGACCGTTGTTGACGAAGGAGGCGTTGCGCAGTCCGCGCATTGTCGCCTCCAGATCGGCGTCGTCGAGGATGATCGCTGCGGATTTGCCGCCCAGTTCGAGGGTGGCCGGGCGCAGTAGGCGTCCGCAGGTCTCGGCCACCAGCCGTCCGGTGGCCGTCGAGCCGGTGAACGCGACCTTGTCGACGCCGGGATGCGACACCAGGCATGCGCCGACGGCCGGACCACCCGACACCACGTTCAGTACACCGTGGGGCAATCCGGCCTCCACCGCGGCCTCCGCGAAAACCAGTGCATCCAATGCGGTTTCGGGCGATGACTTAAGCACCACCGAGCAGCCCGCGGCCAGGGCGGGCGCCAACTTCATCGCGGCCAGCGCCTGCGGGTAGTTCCACGGCACGATCGCGCCGACCACCCCGACGGCCTCGCGGCGCACGATCGTGTGCCCGGTGACACCCGGCCGGATCTCCTCGACCGGGACTTCGGTGACCAGTTGCGCGTAATACCTCAGCAGCAGCGGTGGGAACGCGCCGTTGGCGCCGCGCGACAGCCTGATCGGCATGCCGTTCTC
>JALHRH010000663.1 GCA_022841565.1 Mycobacterium sp.
CTCGGCCCGCACTGACGGCACACCGGCCGCGAGCAGCGCGAGCAGCGCGCCGAGACAGGTCGATGTTGTTCTTGAACTGGCCATTTCCGGGTGCTCTCGCTTGAGTACTATCCCTTCCCAACAACTTCCTCGATCGCCTTCCCGCCCGGAGCGACCGTGCGCACCGGACGGCTCCCGGCGTGCAGGTCTTTTGTCGGGTCGATGCCTAGCAGTGTCAGCACGGTGGCCATGAAGTCCGGCCCACTCACGGGTCGGTCCACCACTTCCGCGGCCCTGTCGTCCGTCTTGCCGACGACCGCCCCGCCGGGCACCCCGCCGCCGAAGAGCACCGTGGACCACGCCTTGTCGTAGTGGTTCCGCGAACCGGACTTGTCGTGCGTTTTCGGCGTGCGGCCGAACTCGCCCATCCAGATCACCAGCGTGTCGTCGAGCAGCCCGCGATCCGTCAGGTCGGCGAGAAGGGCGGTCATCGCCTGATCGCTGACCGGTAGCAGGGTATCCCGAACCGACTCCGAGCGCTTCTGCTCGTGGGTGTCCCAGTCGCCGAGATACACCTCGACGAACGGCACTCCGGTCTCGACGAGACGGCGGGCGAGCAAGCACCCTTGGCCGAACTCGTGCTTGCCGTACCGCTCGCGGACCTTCTCGGGCTCGCGCGACAGGTCGAACACTTGGCTCTTGCCGGACCGGACCAATTCCACCGCCCCCTGGTAGGCGGTCCGCTGCGCCTTGACCGCCGGCCACGGGGCGGTGCGCTGGAAGCCCTGCGCGAGCTTGTCCGCGAGTTCCAACTTCTCCGCGTACTCGGCCGTATCGGTTCCGGGCCGGGCGTTCTCCAGCCCCTTCGACAGGTCGCGGAGGATCAGCCCGTCGTGGCGCGGGCCGAGGAACCCGGCCCCGTTGATGTGAGGGAAGTTCTGCATCGTCTTGCCGGCGACGACGAAATTCGGCAGCCCGGTGTCCTGCGGCCGGTGGGCGGCGACGATCGACCCGAGAGACGGGTAGGTGAGCCCGGCGAAGTTCGGGCGGTAGCCGGTGTGCATGTAGATCCGACCCCGCCAGTGCTCGGCGGCCTCGTCGGTCTTCATCCCGCGGATCACGCAGGCGCGGTCCATCCACTTCGCCAGTTTCGTGTAACCCTCGCCGATTTGCAGACCGGGGAC
>JALHRH010000664.1 GCA_022841565.1 Mycobacterium sp.
TGATCGAGTTCCAACTCGATGAGCTCCTGGCGCGCGGCCAGCACGTCCTGCAAAGGCCCGTCGTGGATGGCCTCCGAGATCCGGCGCTGCAGCACCTCCGAGGCCGTCATCGTCTGAGCCAACAACTCCTCCCGCAACGCGCTCAGGCCGGCGACCGAATGAGCATGCCGTTCTTCGATGCGCACCACGACCAGCGCGGTACCGCACAGGAACGCATAGAGCGCGAACCGGAAGACGGCTTCGGGCCAGCCGATTGCCCGTACCATCACCGGGTCCTCGATGACGGCGAGCGCGAATCCGACCAGGGTGAAAGCCAATACCACCGCCGCCCGCCGGGTCGACACATCGAGTCCCACCAGCACTGGCAGCAGGGTCATGATCAGCAGCGGATAGATCCCGTCGGAGGACAGCATCTGAAATCCCGTCAGTGCCAACACGTCGATGGCGGTGAACGCGAACGGTTCCAGCCGGCGCATCCCGACCAACGGCCCCATCCCGACCCACGCCCGCGACGGCGCAAACGCCAACACCAGTGAGCACAGCGCGATGCCGGCGTAGAGCGCGATCAGCACGCTTTGCGCTGCCCATTCCGACCGTTGGGTGCCGATGAGCATGGCGGCGATCATCAGTGCGACGACGCCGATCCGCAGCACCGACGCGATCCGGTAGGAGCGCAATCGGTGCGCCCTGCGCACCCGCTGCAATTCGACGTCGCTGGTCGCCACAGGGACACCGTACTCACCGGATCCGGAAAAGCTGCCACGCCGCCGCGGGGAGCAAATGTCGATGGATCTTTGCCAGCAGCCGCTACACTTTCGCCATGGTCGGCGCTGCGACCCCCGAGAAGGTCCATGTGGTGGTCGGCGACGACCACCCACTCTTCCGCGAGGGTGTGGTGCGCGCACTATCGTTGAGCGGCTCGGTGAATGTGGTCGGGGAAGCCGAAGATGGTTTGGCCGCGCTGGAGTTGATCAAGGCGCACCGCCCCGAAGTCGCCCTGCTCGACTACCGCATGCCCGGCATGGACGGCGCACAGGTGGCGGCCGCGGTGCGCAGCTTGGACTTGCCGACCCGGGTGTTGCTGATCTCGGCGCACGACGAGTCGGCGATTGTGTACCAGGCGCTGCAGCAGGGGGTCGCCGGATTTCTGCTCAAGGATTCGA
>JALHRH010000665.1 GCA_022841565.1 Mycobacterium sp.
TCGAAAGTCGTGGAGGTCTCCCCGGTACGAGTCCACAAGCCGGTCGCGGCTGCGTTTCTGCGCCTGGAGCCCCGTCACTTTGGCCTGCAGTTGCTCGATCTGTCGGCGATACACCGCGCGTTCCCCCTCATGGGCGGCCCAGCGCACCCGAAACGTGTGGTCTTGTACCTGCATGGCGTCCTGGACACGCGGATCGGTGTGGTGGGTGAGTAAGTCCTGAGGGTACTGTACGGCCGGGAGCCCATCGCGCTGGGCGGCGAGTCTGGCTTCTTGTGCGAGCCGCAGATAGAGCTGCCCGCGTAGGACCTCCAACTGTGCACGAGATTGCGTCTCATCCAGCGTGGCCAGCACCTGGCCCTGCTGCACGGCGTCTCCGTCATGCACGTCCAGCGTGCGAATGATCCCGCCTTCGAGGTGCTGGACGGTCTTCCGATAATGCTCGACGGTAATGACGCCGGGCGCCAAGGCGGCACTCTGGAGCGGAGCCAGCGAGGCCCAGGTACCGAATCCACCGAAGACCACCAGCACCAGAGCCAACCCCTGCCATCGGATGGCGCGGTCGTCGCTCAAGACATGGTGTGGACGGGCAAGCACCTGTTCAGCCATGGAGCACCTCTTCTCTGGGTGTGGGTACACCCGTTATGGCATCGGTCCTGTGACGGCTGGGATCACGCGCCAAGGACGCCGACCCCGCCTGTCGTGGTGGGACCACCGGTTGTGTCGATCGGGCCATCGCTGCCCGCACGTCTTCCCGCGACCCATACCGGGCCAGTGTGCCCTGGACGAGGAGCGCGATCTTCTGCACGACCTGGAGCACATTCGTGCGATGCGTGACCACCACCACCGTACAGCCGTCCTGTTGTAAGTGCCGGAGTGTGGTCAGGAGCGCCGCTTCGCCGGCCAGGTCGAGGTTCGCATTCGGTTCATCGAGGACCACCAAGCGTGGGCGACCGTAGATCGCCCGAGCAATCCCGATCCGTTGCTGTTGTCCCGCCGAGAGGGTGACGCCGCCGCCGATCAGTGGGGTGTCGTAGGCCTGCGGCAAGGTCAGGAGCATCTCGTGGATCCCCGCCCATCGCGCGGCTTCAACCACACGGGCGGCGTCGATTTCGCCGAAGCGAGCGATATTTTCCGCCACGGTGCCGTCGAGC
>JALHRH010000666.1 GCA_022841565.1 Mycobacterium sp.
GACACCGCGATTGCGACACAGCCCGGCCAAGAACGTTGCGCCTTTCCGAGACAAGTGAAACGATAGGCCGGGGCAGCCGGCGAGGGCAGGGAGGCGTTCCCTCATTGCAAGCAGAAGAACTCTCGTCGGGTGTTGCGAGGGTGGCTTGGCTGGTGCCGGGCGTAACGACGCGGTTCTCCCTGCGGCTGCCAGTTCGTCGGGGATGACGAGGAGAGCAGGAGAATGAGCGGGCAGGCCGCAGGCGGAATGCTTCGGGTGAACTGGGCGGGCGCCGATGCGCCACGCCCGCCGAGGGCGTACCCGTGTGCAGTCCGTGAGGCGTCCCCGGATCTCGGTCGGGCGTATGCTCCGATGCGGTCACTTTGCAGCGGTCGGCCGGATGGCCGTCGGCAACGAGGAGTCGTGATGAAGGGATCTTCAGGCAGATGGTTGCCCGCGCTGCTGGCAGCGGTTGCGTTGGCATGCCCCCAGGCAGTGAGCTCGAACGAACCACCCCCCTGGGCCTATGCGGTGAACCCGCCCGGATCACAGATGCCGCCGGACGACGGCGTACCGCGGCGAGTGCCCGGCAGCGACCGCACCTTCAGCATCACCCAGCTACGGGATCTTTTCGGTGTACCCGACTGGCATCCAGCGGATCATCCGGCCATGCCGGAACCGGTGGGCAAGGGCCGGCGCCCCGACGCGCTGGCCTGCGGGTTCTGCCACCTGCCCAACGGCATGGGCCGGCCGGAAAACTCCAGCCTGGCTGGGCTACCGGCCGAGTACATCGTCCAGCAGGTCGCGGATTTCCGGACGGGGGCGCGCAAGAGTTCCGAGCCGCGTTCGCTGCCGGTCAACTTCATGATCCGGACCGCGAAGGCCGCTACGGAAGAAGAGGTGAAGGTCGCGGCGGCGTACTTCGCCGCGCTCCCGACGCGCCAGTGGATTCGCGTTGTCGAGACACCGACTGTCCCGACTACGCACGTGGCCGGGTGGATGCTCGTTGCGACCGAGCCCGCTGGCACCGAACCCATCGGCAGCCGGATCATCGAAATGCCCGAAGACCTGGAACGGACGGAACTGCGCGACTCGCTCTCGGGCTTCGTCGCGTACGTGCCGCCGGGCAGCGTGGAGCGCGGGCGTGCACTCGCGACCGAAGGCGCCGGCC
>JALHRH010000667.1 GCA_022841565.1 Mycobacterium sp.
CGAAGGAATAATCCACATACGCCTTGCTGGACGTATTGGTCATCTTGTTCACCCGGCTGAAGGCGTCGTCGGTGCTGCCCGCGCTGCCGTAGTCGTAGCGCAGCTCGCGGTCGTTGGCGTAGTAGAGCTTCGAGCGACGGCTGTGGTTGTTGGTCGCATCCTCGGTGTAGGCATATTCCACCGCCGGCGTCGAACCATCGACCGCGCCGTCATACTCCTGCTCATCCTTGATCAACTGGCCGAAGCCGTTGAAGGTGAATTTCACCTCGTTGGTGACGTTGCCGGCATCCGCCGTGCTGCTGTCGCGGCTGGTCAGCTTCTCGACCCGGCCATGACTGTCATAAGTGGTCACGATCTGCCGCGTGTCGCCGTCCACCCCCGTGCCGAGCGTCGTGACGCGCTCGCGGACCTTCCGCCGCAGCGTGTCATAGTCATAGGTGATCACGTTCTGATTCTGGTCGGTCCGCGTGGCGACCGTGCCATCGTAGTTGTAGGTGAAGACGACTTTGTCGGCCGATGCGCTCGACGCCTGCCCGTTCGTGCCGGGGTAGCGGATCTCCGTCACCCAGCCGGGGCTGACCGTGCTGCCGTAGACATACTGCGTCACCTGATCATCCAGCCCGGCGCTCCCGGCGTCATATTCGCCCACATCCTTGGCGATCAACTTCGTGATATTGCCGTTCCCGTCATATTCATACTCCGTTCGCCGCAGCAACCCGCCACCCGCGGCGTCCTCAATCATCGCCGTCCGGCGTCCGAGGTCGTCATACTCGTAATCGGTCTCCTTGCCATCCGGCGCGGTGACCTTGCTCACCCGCCCCTGGCTGAAGGTGGTCTTGCTGACGAGCTTGGTGTCGCTGTCCGTCGGCGCCGTGCCCGGATAGCTCTCGTTGCCGAGACTGGCATTCATCGGCCCATCGAGACCGCCGGATGCCTGGGTCCCCAGCCCGGTCGACTGGTTCGACCGTCCGGCACTGTCATAGTGCGTCCAACTGGTGGTCTCGAAGGTACCGGTGCCCGGCGAGGAGGGGTTGATCGTGCTGCCCGCCGTCGGCAGCAGTTCATAGCGCTTCGTCACCGTCTGCCGCCCGGTCGAGCCGAGCGTAATCTGCGTCAGCTCGATAATCGGGTTGTCGTTGGTGTA
>JALHRH010000668.1 GCA_022841565.1 Mycobacterium sp.
TGCGCAGAGGATTGAAGGAGGGCCTCCAGGATCCGGGGGCTGCGATTCGGGGTATTCCATGACATGGTGTCGCCCGAGGCAGCTTCAAGGGACTCCGATGACGCCAGCAATCAGATCAGCGCAGCACCTCGAGGTCCAGCGCCCGAACAATACGACGATTCGCTACACGGCCAGCGGTCCGGCAGGAGGCACGACCCTGGTGCTCATCCATGGCTGGGCCTGCAACCGGCGCGACTTCGATGCGGTGACCGGCTTTCTTCCCGATCATTACCGCGTCCTCGCGGTCGATCTTGCCGAGCATGGCGAGTCGCGTTCCACGCGGGATGTCTGGACGATGGAGGAATTTGCCCGGGACGTCGCGGCCGTGCTGGCCGCCCAGCGGGTGGATAGTTGCATCGTCGTCGGCCATTCACTCGGTGGCGCCGTCGCGGTGGAGGTCGCCCGGCTGCTGCCTGGCATTGTTTCGCAGGTGGTCGCACTCGACGCGTTGCACTACCTCTTCCTGTTCCCGGCACTGGACACGCAAGCGGCTGACGCGGCGCTGCAACCGCTGCGCCACGACTTCGCCAGCGCGGTTCGCGGGCTTGTCGAAGCGGGTTCGCCACCGGGAACCGCCCAGGCGCTCAAGGATGCCTACTTCGACAAGATGGTGGCGGTGCGCCAGCCCGCGGGGCTGCGTGCAATCGAGAACCTGGTGCACTGGGACATGGACGCGGCGCTGTGCGAGGTGCAGCAACCGATCACGGTGTTCGCGGTGCGTGGCATGGTGACGCAGGAGGCTATCGACCGGTACGGAACGCGCATCGACATCGTGCCCGTCGACCTCGGTAGTCATCACTTTCCGGTCGAGGCGCCCGACGGCACGGCGAGGCTGCTGATCGGCAAGGTTGCCCGTTGACGGATGTCCGGTGCTGGATCGACGGAGTGCACTCGCCACCGGAAACAGCGCATGGTTCGGTGGTTCGGGGACACCCACCTAATTCGGTGGCTGCGGTAGCGCAGCATGCAACCTGAAGGGGAGAAATGAGGTGGGTGTCCCCGAAATCACCGAAATCAGGTGAGGTTGCCCGTTGACGGGTGTCCGGTGCTGGATTGACGGAGTGCATTCGCCACCGGAGACAGCGCATGGTTCGGCGTG
>JALHRH010000669.1 GCA_022841565.1 Mycobacterium sp.
CGCAGGGCTATATTGCCGAAAACGCGGGCTTCTCGGTTCTCGGCTTTCCCAACCGGATCGACATCACCATCGACAGCCCGAAATTTGCAGACCCGGCCACCGGCTTCGGCTGGGAAGGCGCGTTCCTGCAGACCTTCACGATGGGCTGGAAGCCGTGGCACGTCATCGCCGCCCTGCCGCCGCAGCAGACGATCCGCACGCCGGGCCAGGATATCGGCATCACCGCAACAGGTTTGCGCGCCAGTGCCCGCGCCCGTCCGGAACTGATCCTGCCGCTGGACGAGGCGATTGTCGAAGGCGCCCAGATCAAGATCACCTCGTCCGAGGGCTGGAGCGTCGGCCTCGCCACGCTGCTGGCCGCGATCCGTGCCGATCAGGGCACCCCCAACGCTTATGACCTAGCCCTGACCGCCTCCGATATCGAACCCGACCGTGCCTTCCAGACCGCACTCGCCACCGCCGGGGCAAGCCTGCCGCAGCGCATAACCAGCTTGCGGGCCGATCTGAAGGCCACCCTGACCGCCCCCCTTGATCGCAACTTGACCGAGACCAGACCGCGCCTTGCCGCTCTCGACGTCACCGAGGTGGCAGTGGCATGGGGCGAGCTGTCGTTCTTTGCCAAGGGCAGGATCGAACCCGACGCTGCGGGTTATGCGTCAGGAACCGTCGAAATCGCGGTGACCAACTGGCAGCGCCTCGTTCCGGTGCTGGTCGCGGCCGGGGTCGTCACGCCCGAGGTTGCGCCCACCGTCGACAACATGCTGAAGGCGATGGCCGAACAGAACGGCTCACCCTTCGTGCTGGAACTGCCGCTGACGCTTGCCTCCGGACGCATGGCGCTTGGGCCATTGCCGCTCGGTCCGGCCCCGCTCATGGTGCCGCCAACCAACTGACGCCGCCCGTCTCTAACGACAGTAGGCCCCGCCCCTGCGGTCCGAGGTGTCGAAGTGCAGGTGGTCCTCGTGAAACCCGTCCGATCCGGGGCCGAGTGTGGTCTTGAATATCCCGCAAGCGCCCTTGTGGACCCGCCGCATCGTCCGGTCAAAGCCGCCTTCGACCGGCAGCGTCCGGCCGTTCGACAGCACGAAGGCCGAGATGTCGACCGCTTTTCCCTTGCCATGCTCGCTGAC
>JALHRH010000670.1 GCA_022841565.1 Mycobacterium sp.
GCGGTGATCGCGGTGGCCATCCGCGTGGCATCGCTGACCGGGACCAGCCGGCCGCGCGGGACGCCGGCAAGGATTTCGTTCGGCCCGCTGGGGCAATCGGTCGACACAACGGGGGCCCCGCTGGCAAGCGCCTGGACGATCACGTTGGGAGACCCTTCAAACAGCGATGAAAGCACGAAGACGTCCGATCTTGCCATGAAGCGGTAGGGGTTCGCGTCAAAACCCGGCAATGCCACGTCGGTGCCGACGCCGCGTTGGTCGGCAAGTCTGACGAGGTCGGGGCGCAGCGGTCCCTCGCCGAGAACGAGGAGGCGGCACGGGCGTTGCGCGCGTACGAGGGCGAAGGCCTCGATCAGGGTTGCGAAATCCTTTTGTGCGACCAGCCGACCACAGCCCATGATCACCGGCACCGACTTCGGGTTGAACCAGGGGTGGTCGACCGGCGCCTCTGCGGCGCCGCGAAGCTCGGGGGTCAGGGTCGGGTTGCGGACCACGGTGATCGCCGAGGCCGGCAGGCGCAGCACATTTGACGCATCGGTGGCCACGCCCTGCGACACCGCCAAGACGGCATCGGCGGAGGGATAGAGCCAACGGGCAAGCCGCAACAAGAGCCTGCGTTTCGGCGAGGCGTCGCGCGCTTCGTCCGACAGGGTATTGCGGATGCTGGGCACCACCTGAACGGACCGCCTGCCCGCCAGCCTGCGCGCGAGAAGGGCAAGGATCCCTGCCCCCTCAAGCGCCGAATAGAGTCGCTCCGGCCGTTCCGTCCTGAGGTAGCGGACGAGCCCCGGCAGCGCTGCGGCCAGACGCGGCGCGGCAAGGTCGACGACCCGCACCAGCGGCGAGATCTCGGAGCGGAGCGGCCCGGTGGCGGTGGCCGCCACCAGATCGACCCGATGCCCGAGATCCGCCAGCCCGCGCGCCAGCGTGACAAAGGCACGCTCGGCACCGCCGCCATCGAAATTCGGCAGGAAAAGCGCGATATGTCGGCGAGTTTCAAGCATCGAAACGCTGTCTTTCCGATACGTGATCAATAAAGGCCGCAGTTGCGTCTGCTTATCATCTGGCGGTCGCCAAGCCTTCCCGCTAGTTGTTTCACCGTGGCGAAGTCTCTAACAT
>JALHRH010000671.1 GCA_022841565.1 Mycobacterium sp.
AGGCCGATGCCCCCATGCTCATGCGCTGGCAGGCGGGGCTGGGCAAGGCCGTGGTGTTCGCGTCGGACGTGAAGAACCGCTGGGGCGCGGATTGGCTCACATGGTCAGGCTATCCGCGGCTGTGGAGCCAGCTGGTCCGCGAAGTGATGCGGCGGCCCACGCGGGAGGAGACGGACTTCGCCGTGCAGGCGGACGGCGATTCCCTCGTCGTGCGCCTTGCCGCCGTCACGGCCGATGGCGCGTTCCGCAACGGTCTCGCGCCCCAGGTCCGCGTCACCGGCGCGTCCGGCGATCCGCTGACCGTGCGCCTCCGGCAGAGCGGACCTGGCTTGTATGAGGTGCGCATCCCGCTCGCTTCCGCGCCGCCGGGGCAGATCCGCTTCACCGTGGTCGGCGGTGCGCCGGCGGAAGTCCAGGCCGCCGCAGGCAGTCGCGTGCTGGACCGGCCGTTCCCGCCTGAACTGCGATCCGCCGGCACCGACATCCCCTTCCTCAAGGCCCTGGCCGAACAGACCGGCGGTCGCTTTGAACCGCAGCCGCAGGATGTCTTCGATCCGCTCGGTGAATTCCTGGCGAGGCCCCGTCCGCTGTGGCCGTGGTTCGCCGGCGCCGCGCTGGCGCTCTATCTGCTGGATCTCTTCCTGCGGCGCTCGCCGTGGGTGCGTCGGCGGTTCTGAGTCGATCGCCACACGTTTCGCGGGGGAGCTTTCGAGCTCGGTTGGCTGTCTTCCAGGGGGGGGTGGCTTGCCTCGGCACGGGCGTGAGCAGTCTGCGGGTGAGCCTTGTACCTTGAAATTCGGTGATGCCATGACGGAATTTTAAGGTGTTCAGTGTCGCGATTCTTCGCATGATTCGCCGGAGTCACCTCGAGGAGCGTGTCCGCGCATAGCCGTGACCCTTCCCGAGACTGCAGAAGGGGCTCAAGACTTTCCGGAACCCTGTCGTTAAACAGCTACAAGCGGTAGGTGAAAGCCGGGGGCCCGGCGGGAGATCCAACCGCATCAACGACAGGGATACCGGCCCCAAGGGTCGGCCAGAGGAGGGAAGCCCCATGAATTCCGACGTGGTCGGTCAGATTCTCGAAGCCTGCAGAGCGCTG
>JALHRH010000672.1 GCA_022841565.1 Mycobacterium sp.
CTCCGCATCGGCATTTGCAAGCGGAAACTGTCGATTACCGGCCGGTTTACACCGGCCGCTCGTCGGGTCGTGATGCGAGGTCTTTACGAGTTGCCGCTCAACCGCAGAACGACGAGTGCGTATGACGTCGCCGAACAGCAGACGCTGCGAATCGATGCCCGCAGCAACCGAACGACCTTTGCGTACAATTCCGTCAGTCAGCTGACCCTTCGGAACTATCCGGATGGCAGCCGGGCGACGTTCAGTTATGACAAAGTGGGCAATCGCAGCTTGATGGCGGACAGCGCGGAATGGTACACTTCTGCCCCATGTCAACCCGGTCTGTTTCACACAGGGCGGCAAGCGACCAACGGAAGCGACAGATCACATTCGTGCGGTAGCACGGGCTCGCGTCAGGGGCCGTGCCCCTGGGGGCAAACGATGGTGACAGCCAGTCCGAACAGTCAGCGGCACACGTATTCGTACGACGGGATCGGAACGAGACGATCGCTGGACGCCTCCGGTGCCGGTCGATTCACGTCGGCTTATGATCTTGCCGGTCAGCTGACATCGCTGCGGAATCCGTACACCGAACGCACGACGTTTGGATACGACGATGCCGGCAGACGGAATGTGCAGCGGAATGCCAATGGCACCCGGGTTTCCACGGCGTATGATGCGGCCAGCCAGACATCGCAGGTGATTCACCGCCCGGCCGCCGGAAGCCCGCTGCTGCAGCTGGATTATCGGTATGACAATGCGGGGAACCGCAAAGTGCTGATTGAAGGAGGCGGGACGGCTCGGGTGACGTGGAGCTACGATGCACAGAACCAGCTGACCGGAGAACACCGCACGGGAACCAACGCGTACCGCCAGACCTATACGTTCGACCCGGCCGGAAACCGGACACTGAAGAATCTGGACGGGACCCGCACGACGTACGGATACGACTCGGCCAATCAGCTGCGGTACGGACAGGCGGTGGCCGGTCGCACGACGTTCCAGTACGACCTGACGGGAAATCAGCGGATTGAGCAGCCACCGACCGGCAATCGCACGACCACCACATGGAACTACGAGAACCAGCCGACTCAGTACCGCTTACC
>JALHRH010000673.1 GCA_022841565.1 Mycobacterium sp.
AGCCTGCAACGTCAAGGGGTTAGGGTTTCTGTGGTGTCCACGATCCGCAGCCAGCCCCCGATGATCGCCGATGAGTTGCGCCGTCAGGCCGACAATTTCATCGAACTTGACGAGCTGCGTGAAGTCATCGGCCGTCCGCCGCGCGAACCACGCGCAGCGACGCCGGAGGACGAGGCCGTCGAGGTCAAGTGATGCGGACCAAAGGCGGGCGTTCCAGGCGCCCGTCCCCGCCCGCCATGTCTGGCGACCGGGCCATGCCTACCGGCTTTCCGTTTGATTTGCGTGACTGACGATGATCGCGCTTGCCGGTCTCTTTGCAGCGGCCTTCCTTGCAGCCACGCCGATCCCGTTCCAGTCCGAGGTGGTGTTTCTGGCACTGCTGGCGTCGGGTCACGACGCAGTGATGCTGGTCATCGTGGCCTCGGTCGGCAATGTGCTGGGGTCCTGCGTGACCTATGCCCTTGGCCGTTTCCTTGCCAGTTTTCAGGATCACCGCTGGTTTCCTCTCACGCCCGCGCAGTTGGACCGCGCCAGCAGCTGGTTCCGGCGCTGGGGCGTTTGGGTGCTGCTGCTCAGCTGGGCGCCCGGCGGTGATCTGGCGGTGGCGATGGCCGGGGTGCTGCGGGTTCCGGTCTGGCAGTTTCTGGTGCTGGTCAGCATTGCCAAGACGGCCCGCTATTGTGCGGTGGCATGGGCCGCGGCCAGCGTCATGGCGTAGTCCAAGGCGGGCGCGCTGCACCGCTGGGCGCTGGCTGACGATCAGCCTCCGGACATCGTCTCTTTCACCGCCGCAAGAAAGGTGAGGCCAGGATCGAACCGACCCTCCGCCAGAAACCGCAGCGTCTGGCGGATGACGATCGGGTTGCGCATCATGAAGGTGTGGGTGACCGGCAGGGCGATATGATCGGCCATCCCGTCAAGCCTTGTGCTGTCCACTGACACCTTGCCATCGTTAGCCCCCGGCAGGATCGCCGAATAGACCGGATTGAGCGACCGGGTTCCGGCAATGATCCCCAGCGGGTAATCGGCCGGTGGCAGCGATTCCGGCCAAGACTGCGGCCCGGTTCCCAAGCTGGCCCCGGCGC
>JALHRH010000674.1 GCA_022841565.1 Mycobacterium sp.
TTGGTCACCGTGTAGCGCACTTCGATCTGGTTGCCCTCGAAGGCCTGCACCGGCGCCACGACGTTGCTCACCACGAGGTCCGCGAAGGGCCACGGGTTCACGAAGATGGGCTTCAGGCGGACGTTGTTGCCGTCGTTGGGCCATTCGTCCACGGCGCCGCCGTGATCCGCCGACACGATGGCGTAGACCGTCCCGCGGAAGCGCTTGGGCACCTGGAAGGTGGTGGACACCGTGCGGTACTGGTCGCCGGGCTCCAGGGCCGCGCCGTTGGTGAGGCTGCTCACCAGCACGTCGTCCGAGGTGATCTTGTCGTCCAGCGACAGGTAGACGCGGTCGTTCCAGTTGGGCGAGGTGGTGGGCCGCGATCCCTGGTTGATCACGATGAACTCGATGGACGCAGTCCCCCCGGCGTCGACCACGTCGGGGCCGAAAACATCTGCCACCTGCAGGTCTGGCCGCGGCAGCACCGACACCGAGATCTGCGTGTCGTCCGTGGACTGGTTGTTGTCTTCGCGGGTGTGCTCGTACACGACGCCCTGCGCATCGGTGCGCACGAGGATCTCGTAGCGGTCGCTGGTGTGCAGCGGCACCACCACCTGCTCGCGGCGCGTGTATGACTGCCCCGCGGCGAGGGGCCCCTGGAAGGTGTAGGTGCCGATCTGCGTGCCGGCACCGGTGTCGCCGAACTTGCGCAGGTACACGGCGTCGACCCACGTCCCTTCCGCGGGACCCTGGCCCTGATTGAGCACGGTCCAGGTGACATCGATGGCCGAGCCTTCCGGCGCGGTCTCCGGCGAAATGATGGAGGTCACCACGAGATCGGGCGGCGGAGTGAGGGCCACGTCGAACTGCGCCGACACGCGGCTGTTGTTGTTGCCGTAGACGAATTCGAAGGGCCCGCCGGTATCGACCACCAGCGAATAGCGTCCGGCGATGCCGTCCGGCAGGCGCACGGTGGCGGTGCGGGTGTACGAACCGTCCGGCGACAGGAAGCCGATGTGCGTGAAGCTCTCCAGCAGCGTGCGCTGGCTGCCGTCGGCATTGGGGCTCAGGTACACGCGGTCGGTCCACTGTTCGCGGTCGG
>JALHRH010000675.1 GCA_022841565.1 Mycobacterium sp.
AGACAGCCGATTCGTCGGTTTCACCGGTGCGGATGCGCACCACCTGCTCCACCGGGGTGACGAAGATCTTGCCGTCGCCGATCTTGCCGGTCTTGGCGGCCTTGACGATGGCCTCCAGGCAACGGTCGACGTCGGCATCCTTGACCACCACTTCGACCTTCACCTTGGGCAGGAAGTCGACCACGTACTCGGCGCCGCGGTACAGCTCGGTGTGGCCCTTCTGGCGGCCGAAGCCCTTGACCTCGGTGACAGTGAGGCCAGACACGCCCACGTCGGCCAGGGATTCGCGCACTTCCTCCAGCTTGAACGGCTTGATGATGGCGGTGATCTGTTTCATTCGCGGCTCCGGGGGCGTGGGGGGTCTGGCTTGAATTTAAGCACGGAACTTCGAGGTGATGGGGTAGCGCCAGTCGCGCCCGAAAGCGCGGTGGGTGATGCGGATGCCCACCGGTGACTGGCGCCGCTTGTACTCGTTGATCTTGATCAGCCGGGTCACCCGCTCGACGTCGGCGGCGGCATAGCCGGCAGCCACGATGTCGTCGATCGACTGGTCTTCTTCCATGTAGCGGGCCAGGATGGCGTCGAGCACCTCGTAGGGCGGCAGGCTGTCCTGGTCGGTCTGGTCGGGGCGCAGCTCGGCCGAGGGCGGGCGGGTGATGATGCGCTCGGGGATCACCGGGCCCACCGTGCCGTCGGCCCGCGGCGTGGGCTGGCGGTTCTTCCATTCGCACAGCCGGTACACCAGGGTCTTGGCCACGTCCTTGATGACCGCAAAGCCGCCGGCCATGTCGCCGTACAGCGTGCAGTAGCCGGTGGCCATCTCGCTCTTGTTGCCGGTGGTCAGCACGATCGCGCCGAACTTGTTCGACAGCGCCATCAGCAGCGTGCCACGGATGCGGGCCTGGATGTTCTCTTCGGTCGCGTCTTCGGCAAGGCCAGCGAACTCGGCGGCCAGCGCACCCTTGAAGGTCTCGAACATCGGCAGGATCGAGATCTCGTCGTAGCGCACACCGACCCGCTCGGCCATGTCGCGGGCGTCGATCCAGGAGATGCTGGCGGTGTTGGCCGCCATGATGCCGCA
>JALHRH010000676.1 GCA_022841565.1 Mycobacterium sp.
TTGGTGGGTCCAACACGCCGCTGACGATCGGTAGCGGCGTCCTCGTCTCCGGCACCCGTGGCGGCAACGTGCTATTCGGCAATGGGGGTGTGAACCGCGGCACGATCCGGATCGCGCCGACCACCACGACCAATACGGTCAGCGTCACCGGCACGGACTGGACGAACGAAGGGACCATCGAGTCATCCGTGGCCGCCATGACCATTGCCGGACTGATTTCCAACACGGGCAGCGTGATCGTGAGCGGCGGCAACGTCGACTACAACGTTTCCGGCGGCCAGACCTTCGTGTGGACGAACACCGGCACGCTCCGTCTCGACAACGGCACGCTGACGCTCGGCGGACGCTTCACGCCGACGACGTTCAACTCGGTCTCGCGCCCCAATGACGCCGATCGGGGCACGCTGCGCGTATCGGGCCTCCTGGATAACACCGGGGCCACCACGACGTTCGACGCCGCGCGCGGCAACGTCGACTTCGTGAGTGCCAGCGGAATCGGCACGATCCTCGGCGGTACCGTTCAGGCCAACGACGGGACATTGCGGATCACCAACGGCATCCTGCAGGACGTCTCCCTCGCGGGAGCCATCACGATCCTCGGCGGCGCCAATCTCTACGTGCACGGCTCCCTGACGCTGCTGGACGCGGCGATCACCCTCGACAGTACCGGCGGTTCCAATTTTCTCTGGAACAACCTTACCGGCGCCGCCTGGAGCATCGTCGGCAACGGCGAGATCCTGTTCGCGGGTCCCAACGCCAACGGCAACAACCTGGGCTGGACCAATGCCCCGATGACACTTGGCGCCGGTGTCCGGGTCGCCGGCGCCCAGGGCGGCGCGGTCCGCTTCGGGAACGGTGGCATCAACCGCGGCACCATCGATGTCGCCCCCACGGCCGCCAACGCGACCGTTTCGATCGACGGTACCGACTGGAGCAACGAGGGCACCATCACCGTAGCTAGCGGCACGGGAACCATCACCGGTCTGTCTGCCAACGCAGGCACGGTCCGTGTCACCGGGGGCAACCTCCTCTACAACGTGGCGAGCGGCGCCGCCTTGGCCTGGACCAACGCGGGATCGA
>JALHRH010000677.1 GCA_022841565.1 Mycobacterium sp.
CTGGACCGTGAGGCGCGGCCAGTGGGGGTGCATTCGCCGGGGTTCGTGGCGGCGACGGACGAGGCGGCCGAGGAGCAGCTCTGGCCGCATTATCAAACCATGTTCGGCCAGATCGGGCGGGAGCGGGGGTGGCCGCCGGTGACGAAGGAGCGGTATATGGACGAGGTCAGGAACGGCTCGCTTTATGTAGGCAGCCCGGAGACGGTCGCGCGAAAGATTGCGGCGACGGTCAGGGCGCTGGGGTTGCAGCGGTTCGACATGAAATACTCGACCGGGCCGCAACCGCATGAGCAGCTGATGGAGGGTATCCGGCTTTATGGGGAGAAGGTGATCCCCATGGTGCGGGAGATGCTGGCGGAGAAGTCGGCGGCGTGATGCCCACGGTGGGCAGCTTTGCCCATATCAATGAAATCAATGGGTTGGCTGTGGACGTTTAGGGTTTCTTAACGGTTGCCCACGGGGTTACTCGGCGCCCAGATGGCGGGCGCCGCGCTGGGCGGCGAGGGTCATCTGGTGCTGACGCTCGCGGAAACGAGCGCGGTCGGCGGGTCCGTATTCGTGTTCGCAAGCGGGGCAGGACACGCCTTCCTCATAGGCTAGATGAGCGCGGTCTTCGGGCGTGACGGGGCGGCGGCAGGCGCCGCAGCTGGAATTCGCGCCGGGGATCAGGCCGTGGCCCACCGACACGCGGTCATCAAAGACGAAGCATTCGCCCTGCCAGAGGCTGGCCTCGGCCGGGACGTCCTCGAGATACTTCAGGATGCCGCCCTTCAGGTGGTAGACCTCGTTCAAACCCTGGCCGAGGAGGTAATTGGTCGATTTCTCGCAGCGGATGCCGCCGGTGCAGAACATGGCGATGCGCTTGCCGGTGAAGCGTTCCTTGTTGTCCTGCCACCAGCCGGGGAATTCGCTGAACGAGCGGGTGCCGGGATCGACCGCGCCCTGGAAGGTGCCGATGCCGACCTCGTAATCGTTGCGGGTGTCGATCACCACGGTGTCGGGGTCGGCGATCAGGGCGTTCCAGTCAGCGGGTGCGACGTAATGGCCGGTGCGGGCGGTCGGGTCGACGTCGGGCTGGCC
>JALHRH010000678.1 GCA_022841565.1 Mycobacterium sp.
GCCGAAAGGCACGATCCACGGCATCATCGGCGAAAACGGTGCCGGCAAGTCGACGCTGATGAGCATTCTCTACGGCTTTTACAAAGCCGACGCCGGACAGATCTTCATCGACGGCAAACCGACCGCCATTCCCGACAGCCAGAGCGCGATCCGCGCCGGCATCGGCATGGTATTCCAGCATTTCAAGCTGGTGCAGAATTTCACGGTGCTGGAAAACGTGGTGCTCGGCGCGGAAGACGGCGCGCTCCTGAACACCTCGCTTGCCAAGGCGCGCAAAGTGCTGACCGATCTTGCCCGCGAATACGAACTCGATGTCGACCCCGACGCGATGATCGAGGATCTCTCGGTTGGTCACCAGCAGCGGGTCGAAATCCTCAAAGCCCTTTACCG
The DNA here is from genome assembly GCA_022841565.1 of Mycobacterium sp. Classification (GTDB taxonomy): domain Bacteria; phylum Actinomycetota; class Actinomycetes; order Mycobacteriales; family Mycobacteriaceae; genus Mycobacterium. The sequence continues at coordinate 391 of JALHRH010000678.1, forward strand.
GCAGGCTGATATCCTGATCCTCGATGAACCCACCGGCGTGCTGACGCCGGACGAGGCGGACCACCTTTTCCGCATCCTTGGCGGGCTCCGCGATCAGGGCAAGACGGTGATCCTGATCACCCACAAACTGCGCGAGATCATGGAGGCGACCGACAACGTCAGCGTGATGCGGCGCGGCACCATGGTGGCGACGGTGAAGACCGCCGAGACCAGCCCCGAACAACTTGCCGAACTGATGGTGGGCCGCAAGGTGTTGCTGGAAGTCGCCAAAGGGCCGGCGAAACCTGGCGCGGTTGTTCTCAAGGTGGAAAACCTGCGGGTCCGCGACGAACACAAGGTCGAACGGCTGAAAGGCGTGTCGTTCGAAATCCGTGCCGGCGAGATTCTTGGCATCGCCGGGGTTGCAGGCAATGGCCAATCCGAACTTCTGGAAGCGTTGGGCGGCATTGCCAACGCGACCGGGCGCATCACCCTGAATGGCACCGACCTGCCGCTGACGGGTGGCGGCGCCAACGGCCAGTCACGCCGCGCTGCCGGGATCGCGCATGTGCCCGAAGACCGCCAGCACCTTGGACTGATCATGGATTTCACGGCGTGGGAAAACGTCGCCTTCGGGTATCACAACGCGCCGGAGTATCAAAAGAACGCGCTCTTCATGGACAACGACGCCCTGCGCGC
>JALHRH010000679.1 GCA_022841565.1 Mycobacterium sp.
AGTTGGCCGAGGTGTCGTTCTTCAGGTTGACGTAACCAACCGTGCCCTGAGTACGCTTCGAGAACGCGTGCACGTAGCGGATCTGATACATCTTCGCGCCGGTGTTCGAGGCGCCGGTGGCGCTGTTCGTCGGACGCGAACCATGAACTGCACCATTGGTACCCTTCATGTCATCAGCCACGGTGTAGCCGACATGCAGGTTGTGCGGGCCGGCGATGTTCCACTCGGCGCCCAGTTGCCAGGCCTTGACCTTGGTGTTGGTGCCGGCTGCAGGTTCACCCTTCTGCTCGGTGAAGACACCGCCCAGATTGACAGACCCAATGCGATAGGCCGCGCTCAGGTGATAACCCTTGCCGTCACCGGCGAAGGTCGAGTTGGCGACGTTGGCGTTGTACATCTTGTCGTGCTGCTCGTAACCGGCTGCCAGGGTCAGCGGGCCGCCACGATACTGGCCGGCCAGCGACCAGACACGCGGCTTGGCACCGGCGACGCTGGAGGTGGTCGCGGTCGAGCTGTTGGTGGAGGTGGTCGACGCCATCAGCTGGAAGCCGCCGAAGTTCGGGCTGTCGTAGTTGATGGAGTTGCGCTGGCGACGCTTGAACACGCCGGTGCTGGCGCCGTCGGTGACGGTGGTCGAGTTGCCGGTCAGCAGGAACGCGGTACCGAAGATGCCGGTGTCGCGGCCGCCGACGTTGCCGAGGGAGCGCTTGAACGGGGTGTCCCAGTTGCCGACGAAGAAGTTGCCGAAGCTGCCGCGCAGGCCGACCGCGCTGTTGCGGGTGCAGAAGCCGTCGCCGTTGACACCGCGCGGATCCGCGGAGGACGTGCAGGTGAACCAGGCGGACATGCCGCCGCCGAGCTTCTCTTCACCGCGGAAGCCGATTTCCGAACCCGGGGCCTGCAGCACGTCGGCGTTGGCGCCTTTGGTGCCACCCACGTTTTGCGGCTGGCCCTGCGAGACAAACGAATATTCCATGTACATGTTGCCAAACACCTGCACGGTGCTCTGCGCCATCGCGGCGGCAGGCATCAGTGCGCCGGCAACGGCGACTGCGATCAGTTT
>JALHRH010000680.1 GCA_022841565.1 Mycobacterium sp.
ATCGGGATCGCCGATCCGCACCACCCGAATTCGGTTTATCCGCAATGTCCGTTCAAAATGCTCACCGGCTGGAACTGTCCGGCTTGCGGTGGCCTGCGAATGACTCACGATCTGCTGCATGGTCACCTGATGGCCAGCGTCTACGACAACGTCTTCCTACTCATCCTGATCCCGCTGCTGGCGGCTTGGATCCTAGTGCGGCGGCGTCGCGGCCGATCGTGGTTGCCGATACCGACCACGGTCACGCTGGTGGTCGCGGCGGCAGCGTGGACCGTGGTGCGCAACCTGCCGGGCTTTCCGTTGGTGCCGACCGTCCTGAGCGGCTGATCGACGCGCGCCGCGCCTTCCAGTCGCAATGGTGCCAGTCAGCGCGACTATGCTGTGGCGTCGTGACTAGACGCGGAAAGATCGTCTGCACCCTCGGGCCGGCCACCCCCACTGATGAGTTGGTTCGTGCGCTGGTCGAGGCCGGAATGGACGTCGCCCGAATGAACTTCAGTCACGGCGACTATGCGGATCACGAAGCTGCCTATCACCGAGTGCGCGCTGCGTCCAACGCCACCGGCCGTGCCGTGGGAATCCTTTGCGACCTGCAGGGCCCCAAGATCAGACTCGGACGCTTCGCCACCGGGCCCACGTACTGGGCCGACGGCGATACCGTCCGCATCACGGTCGGTACGTGCGAGGGCTGCCATGACCGGGTGTCCACCACCTACCAGCGGCTGGCCGAGGATGCGACGGTCGGTGACCGTGTGCTCGTTGACGACGGCAAGGTGGGACTGGTCGTCGAACGCGTCGAAGGTGACGACGTGGTCTGCAGGGTTACCGAGGGCGGCCCGGTCAGCAACAACAAAGGGATATCGCTGCCGGGCATGAATGTGTCCGCCCCGGCCTTGTCCGAAAAGGACATCGAGGATCTGAAATTCGCGCTGAAGCTGGGCGTCGACATGGTCGCGTTGTCTTTCGTTCGCTCGCCCTCCGACGTCGAGCTGGTCCATGAGGTGATGGACCGGGTCGGGCGGCGGGTACCAGTGATCGCCAAGTTGGAGAAACCCGAA
>JALHRH010000681.1 GCA_022841565.1 Mycobacterium sp.
GAAAGATAATCGAACATTGCCCCCGACTGCCCATCGGTGGATTTTCCGGTAAGCGTTACGGGGAGTGTTTGTCCTGGTAGAGGGGTTTTATCGGACCGGCGTAAGCGTAGTTCTTCGCCGTGGATAATAGCATTCTCACGAAATGATGGGCAGCGTGGGGCGCCCGGGCGAAGTCCGAACATAGCTTGCGCCAGGTGCAACAGTGTGTTGCCAAAGTTGTTATGGACGGTGGCCGTTGACGCTGTTTAGCGTCGCCGGTGTGACCTGGAACACGGTCACCGGACTCGCTGCGGCAGGCCCGTTGCTCGCCCATGACTCTGCCTTTGACAGAGCTAAAGCGCGGCGGGCGGGCGTTGCTCAGCGACCTCATTGCCGTGGGAGGTAATGAAATGTCGTTCGTGAGTGTGGCACCCGGGCTTCTCGCCGGCTTCGCTTCCGATGTTGCCCACATCGGTTCGACGGTCGGTGTCGCTGTTGCGATGGCGGCCGCGCAGACAACGGCCCTTGCCCCCGCTGCCGCAGACGAGGTATCAGCGGCGATTGCCGCATTCTTCGGCACCCACGGACGAGATTTCCAGGCGTTGAGCGCCCAGGCAACAGAGTTCCAGGACGGGTTCGCGCAGGCGCTATTTGGAGCGGCTGGCTCCTATCAGGCCGCCGAGGCCGCCAACGCGTCGCAGTTGCAAGTCGTCGCGCAAGGCTTGCTGGACGTGATCAACGCGCCCACCCGGGCCATATTGCAACGCCCGTTGATCGGCGACGGTGCCAGCGGGGCAGCGGGCACCGGACAGGCCGGTGGAGCGGGCGGCATCTTGATCGGCAACGGGGGCTCGGGCGGGTCGGGTATGGCCGGGCAACCCGGCGGGGCGGGTGGTGCTGCCGGATTATTCGGTCATGGCGGTGCCGGCGGTTCGGGCGGGCTTGGTGCTGCCGGCGGGAACGGCGGGCAGGGCGGACTGGTGTGGGGTCACGGCGGGGCGGGTGGGACTGGTGGGATCGGCATCGGTGGGGCCGGTGGGGCCGGTGGGGCTGGCGGAATAGGCGGAAATGCGGTCTT
>JALHRH010000682.1 GCA_022841565.1 Mycobacterium sp.
AGGATTGCTAACGTGATGGCTGCTGCACTCCCGGTTGATACTCGGCTCCATATGCTCCAGCGAATGCTGGAGATCCGCCACTGCGAAGAACGCATTCAGGAATTGTTCCTCGAAAATGTCATCCGGGGGACGACCCACCTGTGCATCGGGCAGGAGGCGGTCTCGGTCGGTATGGCGGCGACGATTGATGCCCCGCGTGGCGATACGGTCACCTGTACCTATCGCGGTCATGGTCATGCGCTGGCGCTCGGCCTGACGCTCCGCAGCATGATGGCGGAGATGATGGGCAAGGAAGCGGGCTGCTGCAAAGGCAAGGGCGGCTCCATGCACCTGACCGATATGCGTGTCGGTTTGATCGGCACGTTTGCGATTGTCGGCGCAGGGCTGCCGGTCACCAACGGCGCGGCACTGGCCGCGCAAATCCGGGGGAACGGCGCGGTCAGCATCTCCATCTTTGGGGATGGCACGCCGAACATCGGGGCCTGGCACGAAGCCGTCAATCTGGCGGCGGTCTGGAAGCTACCGAGCATCTTCCTGTGTGAGAATAACCTCTACGGCGAATACAGTCCTTATGAGACGACGGCTCCGGTCCCCAATGTGGCCGACCGCGCTGCCGCCTACAATATCCCCGGCGTGATCGTGGATGGGCAGGATGCGGAAGCGGTGTACGCGGTGGTGCAAGAAGCGGTGGATCGCGCCCGCGCTGGTCACGGCCCGACGCTGATTGAAGCCAAGACCTACCGCTATAAGGGTCACTCCCGCACCGACCCGGCCGCCTACCGTCCGGCAGGTGAGTTGGAACAATGGCAGGCCCGTGACCCGATCACCATTCTGGCTGACCGCATGACCGCCGCCGGGCAACTGACCGCCGCGCAATTCAAACAGATGGATCAGCAGGCGCAGGACGCCGTTCAGGAGGCAACTACCTGGGCGCTGGCGCAACCGTATCCACCAGTCGAAGCCGCTTTTGAAGACATCTGGGTGTAAGCAACTATGGTGATGATGACCTACCGCGAGGCGGTACAACGGGCACTGGA
>JALHRH010000683.1 GCA_022841565.1 Mycobacterium sp.
ACGCCAGCGGCAGCCCCATGGTGCTCACCGAGGGCACGGCACCGACGACCGTCGCCGGCGCTGTCATCATGGGAATCAACGACGGAGTGGCACTGCCGTTTCGCGTCGACCGCTTCGGCAGCCAGGCCATCGCCCTGCACACCCCGCTGCTCACGGAGTCCTTCGAGGGCGCCACGCTGCACGCGCTGCGCTGGCTCGTCACGGCGACGACCATGGCGGCGGTTCAAGCCACAGTCACCGGGCTTACGTTCAATTCCGGGTCGATCACGACGATCAACACCGGCTACATGCTCCAGTCGACGCGGCGCTTCTTAAAATCTCAGCGCCAGCCGTTGCAGGCGAAGTTCCGCGCCAGGCAGGTTCACTTCAACAACTCCGTCATGGAAATCGGATTCGGCGACGCCTCGACTTTCAACGGCGCGCACGGCGCGGGAGCCTATTGGCAGCGCACTGCGTCGGGCGTCATGCAGCCCGTGGTCACGTTCAACGGTGTCGATCAGACCGGCACCAACATTGCCGACTCTCTGAGCAATGCCAATCACTACACCTATGACGTGTTCATGGACGACGACGAAGCCGTGTTCGTCTGCCAAAACACTGCGACGAGCGCGCTGGTCTCCAGGCAGCGCATCCCTCTTCCGGTCACGGGCTCCCGACTGTGGAGCGCCACGGCGCTCCCCGTCATGGCGCGCGTATACAACACCGCCGTGGCGCCATCGACTGCTCCGCAGATGCTGCTGACCGACGCCTACGTGGCGGGCCTTGACGCCAATCTGCTGCAGCCGTTTTCGGATCTCCAGGCCGCCCAGCACCGCGGATTCATGGACAACCCGTTTACCGGCGCGCAACTGCAGACGTGGACGAACAGCGCGGAGCCCGCGAACGCCACGTTGTCCAACACCGCGGCGGGCTACTCGACGTTCGGCGGCAAGTTCCAGTTCGCCGCGCCAGCCGGCGCTGTCACCGATTACGCGCTGTTCGGCATCCAAATCCCCGTTCCGGCGAATTTGATGCTGACTGGCGTCGACATCGAG
>JALHRH010000684.1 GCA_022841565.1 Mycobacterium sp.
ACGGGGGACTTGCGAGAGGTCGGGCCTTCCCGCTATACGCCCGCCTCCGACTGAAGTGCGGGCGTAGCTCAGTGGTAGAGCACAACCTTGCCAAGGTTGGGGTCGAGAGTTCGAATCTCTTCGCCCGCTCCAGTTGGAACCTGAAAAGCCCGGCTTCGGCCGGGCTTTTTGCTTTCTGGCACCATGGGCGGCGCGGACCCGGATGCCACCAGCCTAGAGCCCCAGTGCGGTGCGGATGTCGCGCCAGTCGACGATCTTGAAATTCTGCTGTCCCGGGTTGGGGGCGTCGTCATGGTCGTGGAAGGCCACCGCGCCCTCGGGGAACTGACCGATCGGACCGGAGAAGGCGTCGAGGCCGTCGGTCTGGGTGACGGCGTCGATGGCCGGCCCGTCGACGATGGCGAACCGTCCCAGATAGACGTGATCGTCCCCCTCGATGCGGTAGACCGGATAGGTGCTGTCGCCCTGGCTGGAGACGATCAGGTATTCGACGCCCCGATCCCGCAGGATTGTCAGGCCCTCGACGTCGTCCTTGATCCGGGTCCGGTCAACACGGGCGATTTCGGTGGCGGTTGATGGCCCGGCCGGATCGAAGTCGAAGCGCCAGAAGCCGACGTCTTCCTCGCCGACATAGAGGGTGTCGGCCGCGTCATTGACGACGCAGCCTTCCAGCTGGCTGCCCAGTGTCAGAACCCGCTCCGCGCCGATCACCGGCCCCGCCGGCCCGGCCACGACCGTCATCTGGTGCACGGTCCCCGCCTTGGTGGTCACGACCAGATAGAAGGCGTCGCCCCGCCGACCCATGCAGAAGCCGTACGGCTCGTGGGCCGTGGACAGGAAGCCATAGTCCGAGGTCGTCAGGGTCGCCGGATCGAAGAGATACAGATTCACGCCGTTGGCACCCGGTGCGTCGTTGCTGGCGGCCACCAGAACCCGCTCGCCGACCGCGGTCGGGAAGCCGGGACGCAGATCAACATTGTTGACCGGACCCGAAGGCAGAAACTGGCGGACCGAGCCGTCCAGATTGTGGA
>JALHRH010000685.1 GCA_022841565.1 Mycobacterium sp.
GCTGGTGTCTTCGGCGGTGGACTGGTCGCCCGGATCACTGGCGCTGACCTCCACCGCTTCGTCGGCCAGAACGATGGTGTAGTCCGCGTCGTAGGTCAGCGAGCCTTCCGTGACGCGGAGGGTCAGCGTGTGCGGCACGCCAGCCACGTAGTTCAGCCGGCTACCGTCTGCCACGGTCAGCGTGCCCGTGTCGCTGTCGATGGTGAAAGCGCCGGACACCGTCTGCGAAGTGATCGAGTAGGTGATGGGCGTGTAGGCGTCGAGCACCTCGTCGGCGTCCCACTCGATGAGAGTGCGGCTGGTCGTGGCGGCGTCGGAGTCGTCCCAGGTGCCCGAGACATCCATGTAGAGCTGGTCGGCGACGGCTACGTTGCCATAGTCATCCGGCTGGCCAGCGGCGAAATTGGTGTAGGCGGAGCCCACCCGGTACCCGGTCGAAGTCCCTTGCCAGAAAATGTCTCCGGGGGCGCTTCCGTCGTACCAACGCCACGTTCCTTCCGATGTGGAGTCGCTTGCCCCCAGCCAAACTGTCCAGACGCCATTGATGGTCCTGACGACCTCGTTTTCTGTTGCGGAATGGATCGTGACCATCTGTCCGGCGACACCATTGAGCGAAGTCGACGTCGCAAGCGTCAGAGCGCTCGGCCAGGAGATCCAGTTCGAGTCGAGCTTGTAGAACTTGTCTGTCTGCGCGCTATAGGTAAGCGTCGCATCGGCGGCGAGCAGCGCGTCGATGCGGGCCTGACGATCGTCCGAGAGGGCCGTTACAGCGCCCACTACCGTGCCCGTGGCCGTGTTCTCGTTCACCAGGAACGTGAGTTCCGGATGGCTCGCGACGAATCCGGTGCCGGTCGCGTGGCCCAGCGTCAGGTCGTTGCCGCTGACGACCTCGGTCGTGGTGCGGTCGGCGTGCCAGTCGTCGAAACGCCAGTTGGCGACCATGTCGCTTTCGTAGCGGGGCAGGTTCGCCAGACGGCCCGCCTTGATCTCCGTGTCGGTTCGCACATCGCTGAACACGCGGACATCGT
>JALHRH010000686.1 GCA_022841565.1 Mycobacterium sp.
CACCCGCCGAACGCCGCTACGCGCCCGTGGGCACACGCGCCCGCGCAGCCAACAACGCGTCTACCCAGCTCACACCCCCAAAACCAGCCCTCGTGTCACCACCAACTGCGGAACCCGGGCGGAGCCCTGGCCGGCGCCGATGATGAGATCACCTTCCCAATCACCGAGTCGGCTGCGTGTCTCAACAGCGGCCGGCCGGCTGGAAATGGGCTTCAGGTTGGTGCATTGACGCAGTGCGCCCTCGCGGGTGCGGCCACGCCCGCGGTGATGTCGGTAGATCCGTCCTGTTCGCAGCGTTTGGTTGTCGGCCACGACGACGCCGCCTCGGTACACGGCCTCGTAGATCGTCTCGTGACAGAGATGCCACATGGGCCGCTTCGGCCAACGTCGACGAAGCCATCGGCTGATCTGCGCCGGCGACCACCTTTCGGTCAGCTTGAGCGCCACCGCTCGACCTAGCTCGGGTTCGGCCTCCACCCGGGTGACTCGCGGTCGGCTTCGACGCTGGTGAGCCTGGTTGTGCGCATACCAGGGCTGATATCGACCGTCGGGCTTCCGGTTCCGGCTGATCTCGCGGTAGACGCTCTGATAGCTCTTCCCGAGCCGCGCCGCGATCGATTTCACCGGTTCAGCTCGTGCGAGACCGTCGGAGATCTCGATCCGATCATCCTGGCTGAAGTAGCGGCTGCTGATCGGTGTCTCCATGAAGCTCACACTGCCAGCATCGATGAACCACAACGAGCCGCAGCTCAACGAGACCCCGACCTCCTCCGCCGCCCGCGAGCCCGACCACCCCTGTCTGATCAGCTCGAAGTAGCGAGCTTTGGTCGCTGCGTCGCTCTTGTTCCACGCCCGTCGTGCCATGCGAATCTCCTCGATCGATTCGCAACGATCGCCAGAAAGCGCCATCCCGGCTCGGTGGCGCTTGATGCGGTGGTAGAGGGCGACGAACGCGGGGATCTGTGACCGGCGGGCCCATCTCAGCCAGGCGTCGAGCATTGCGACGGCCTGGTGGCCGCGGTGGTG
>JALHRH010000687.1 GCA_022841565.1 Mycobacterium sp.
ACACGTTCCCCTTGGGCGTTGGGGGCACCATTGGTCCAATTTCCACCCCGGAAATCACCATTGGGCCGTTGCCGTTGTCGGTGGATGGCCTGCTTGGTCCGATCTCTACCCCGCAGATCACCATCGGCGGGTTCCCGCTGACCCTTGGGGGCACGATCGGTCCGATTGTCACGCAGGAAATCGTTATTCCGATATTGCCGCTGGACCTCACCGGCGCACTCGGCCCGATCACGATCCCGCTCAACTTCCCGGTGGCACCGGGCGTGGGAAGCTCGACCGTCACCCCGTCTTCGGGGTTCTTCAACACCGGCGCAGGCGGCGGATCGGGCTTCGGAAACACCGGCGCGGGCAGTTCCGGCTTCTGGAACGTCTCCCAGGGCATGGGGCTCTCGGGCTTCAGGAACTTCGGTCAGCTGGTGTCGGGTGTGCTCAACATCGGCAACACCATGTCCGGCTGGTCCAACATGAGCACGCTGGGTCCGATTCTGCCGGCGCTCAACTCGGGTATCGCGAACTTCGGCAGCAAGCTGTCCGGCTTCTTCTACATGGGCGTCGGGCCGTAACAGTTAGGGTCGGCCGGTTGCGTTCCGTGCATCGGCGCCGCTGCGCTGCATCGCCGCCACGTGGTTCTTCCTGGCGGCACGGCGCAGTTGAAGAATTCGCGCGGTGCCGACCGCAACGGTCAGCAGCCCGCCACCCACCGCCGCCAATAGGAAGGCCACTCCCAGCGGAAGGCTCCAGTGCCAGCCCAAGAAGGTAAATGGCGTGGACGCGGTGTTCTGTGCGACGAATATCAGCAACAGGATCAGGATCAGAAAGCCGGCAATCAACGCCGACCACAGGGCGCCGGCGCGGGTGAATTGAGTCGATGGGTCCTTGGGCGGCTTGGAAGGCGTTGCCTGCGGTCGGGGCGCGGGGGGTGGCGGACTAGGCGAGCCAGAGGGGTTACTGGTCATAATTCCATCTTTGTCCCATTCCACACGGAATGAAACCAAACGACGCGGACAAACTAGTGTCGGCAGGAT
>JALHRH010000688.1 GCA_022841565.1 Mycobacterium sp.
CGACACGCCCAACGACGAGCCGGCCCCGGTCGGCTGACCTTGCCCGGCGACTGGCTCACCACTGCCGAGGTAGCTGACATCGTCGGAATCACCCGGCAGCGAGTCCAACGACTCTGCCGCCACAAGCTCATCCGCTGCCAACGCGCCGGGTCGCTTTGGCTCATCCCCACCAGAGAGCTCGAAAACGTGCGCCGCCTTACCGCACGCCAGCGGTAAGGCGGCACCACCACACCGCACACCAGACCTTCCAACAGCAGGAGCAACGAACGTGGCAACCACCACCATACCCACCATCCGCACCGCTGCCCTGGCAGCCCTCGGCGCCCTCGGCGTGATCTTCGCCGGCGCAGTGCTCATCCCCCGGGCCATGCCCGTCGACCCGGCATCTACCGTCCGGCCGCCGGCCATCACGGTCGTGGCCACCACCCCGGCGCCGGCCGAACCAACCGCCGGGCTCATCCCGCCCGCATGCGACAGCATCGACCAGGCCGCCTACCCGTGCGGACCGGACACCATCCGCAGCGGCGAACAAGCGATGGGCGTGCGCTGGTGACCCCCACCCTGTTTGCCGACGAGGTCGCTCAGCTCGTCGAGTTCGGCGAATGGGAAACCGCCGTACACCGCGCCTTCGATCTCGGCCTCATCACCGCCGACGACCTCGAGCACGCATTCGCCACCGGCGCCGACGTGCTCGCCGACTACGAAGGGAGGCCATAGCAACATGAGCAAGCTCGTCGACCACGTCACCATGGTCGACGTCGACACGGCCGGCACCGCACCTGCAGCGGTGCCGGCCATTCGGCATTCCGCCGGCGACGTTGCCCAAACTTGGAAAGCCTCGGCCGAAATCCAAGTGATCGGCCCGAAACTTGAAATGCGCGCTGTCGAGCGTTCCGTTGACCGGTTCACCGCCGGCGCCGGCATCGTCCTCGCCGCCCTCGGCGCGCTGATCTACACCCTGTCGCTCGACTGCGGCGACGAACCCGGCGCAGCGCTCGCCGTCATCATCGGCACCGGCGGCGC
>JALHRH010000689.1 GCA_022841565.1 Mycobacterium sp.
GCTGGTGTCTTCGGCGGTGGACTGGTCGCCCGGATCACTGGCGCTGACCTCCACCGCTTCGTCGGCCAGAACGATGGTGTAGTCCGCGTCGTAGGTCAGCGAGCCTTCCGTGACGCGGACGGTCAGCGTGTGCGGCACGCCAGCCACGTAGTTCAGCCGGCTACCGTCTGCCACGGTCAGCGTGCCTGTGTCGCTGTCGATGGTGAAAGCGCCGGACACCGTCTGCGAAGTGATCGAGTAGGTGATGGGCGTGTAGGCGTCGAGCGCCTCGTCGGCGTCCCACTCGATGAGAGTGCGGCTGGTCATCACCTCCGGCGCGTCGTTCCAGGTGCCGTTGGTCTGGAGATACAGACGATCTTCGCCGGTCGATTCGCTGGGCTCGCCGGCGTCGAAGTTCGTATAGGCCCCGTTGATCCGGTAGCCGCTGGCCGTCCCCTGCCAGAACTGCGTGGATGCCGAAGCGCCGTCGTACCAGCGCCACACCCCTTCGGTGACCGTATCGCTCGCACCGAGCCAGACGGCATTGCCGCTCGCGATGGTTGTGACCAGTGCATTCTCTGTGGCGGAACGGACCGTCGCCATTTGACCTGATATGCCGTTCAAGGTCGTGGAGGTGGCGAGCGACAGGGCGCTCGTCCAGGTCCTGAAGGTCGGGTCGAGCTTGTAGAACTTGTCTGTCTGCGCGCTATAGGTAAGCGTCGCATCGGCGGCGAGCAGTGCGTCGATGCGGGCCTGACGATCGTCCGAGAGGGCCGTTACAGCGCCCACTACCGTGCCCGTGGCCGTATTCTCGTTCACCAGGAACGTGAGTTCCGGATGGCTCGCAATGAACCCGGTGCCGGTCGCGTGGCCCAGCGTCAGATCGTTGCCGCTGACTGCGTCGGTGGTCGTGCGGTCGGTGTGCCAGTCGTCGAAACGCCAGTTGGCGACCATGTCGCTTTCGTAGCGGGGCAGGTTCGCCAGACGGCCCGCCTTGATCTCCGTGTCGGTTCGCACATCGCTGAACACGCGGACATCGT
>JALHRH010000690.1 GCA_022841565.1 Mycobacterium sp.
GCGGTCACGTTGGCGTTGTTCGAATTGCCGCCGGTCGGCTCACACACGACACCGGACGGCCGGTGTGCGTACTGCGCGAGATTCGTACGGTCCGCCCACATGAATCCGATCACCTGATTCGCGAGGAAGCTCGCGTCGGCCCGGTACTTCGCCTCCGAGCTGTTGCGGATCGACTGGGCCTGCAGGCCGATGATCGCCAGGATGCCGAGCGAGAAGATCAGGATGGCGATCAGCGCCTCCAGCATCATCACGCCGGACTGGCGGGCGGCGATCGGTCGCGGGGAAGTCCCGCCCGGGGCGGGACGCGACATGGTGGGGGAGGTCATCGGATTCTCCATTCGCTCAGCAGCCGGAAGACACGGACGAGGGCTGCGCCGGGTCGCACATGCGGATCTGGCCGCCCGCGGTCACGGTGACGCGCAGGCAGCGGACCTGGCCGTTGGTGCTGTCCTCGTGGACGCAACTGCCCCCGGTCGGGTTCTTGACGTCGATGGTGATGGGCTGATTCGGCAGCGGCGAGACGAAGCCGTTGCCGAGGAACGTGATGGTCGCCTGCGAGGCCGTCACCCGCGCGTTCGGTGTGCCCTCGGCGGCGTCGCGCAGCTGGATCTGGGGCCAGGCGCTGGTGTTGCGGTTCAGCGCCTCCACCACCCACCCGGCCTGATCGGAGGCGGGCAGCCGCCAGCGCACCGGCGAGTTGCGCTTCACGGCTTCCGACCGCGCGAACTGGATGCCGTCGTTGATGCCGTCGGTCGCCGTGCGCACCTGGCTGTTCTGGATCCAGTCCCGGAAAGAGGGCACGGCCAAAGCCACCAGGATCGCCACCAGGATGATGCCGATCAGCAGTTCGATCAGGGTCGCCCCGGTCTGTCTCGTGCCGCCCATGGTGACTCGCGCCTGGTTCATGTCAGCAGTGGTTCGGTTTCTTGACGACCCAGCAGCCGGTGCGGGTGCTCCAGTCGCCACCGCTCGGCACCGACGTGGTGTTGCGCGTGCCCTGGTCGTCGAGGGTGTAGGT
>JALHRH010000691.1 GCA_022841565.1 Mycobacterium sp.
TGATGGCCGGATCTGGGGCGACGAGCTCGGCCTATGGGTCGCCCTCGAAGGCGCCGAAGGCCCTCGAAGGCAAGCCGTTGCGTAGCAACGGTGCGGCAGCAACTACCGATGGTGCGGGCGCCGCTGGCGCGCTGGGGCCCTGTTGGCCATCGGTCCGTTTCGCTGCCCAGCCGTCATGCGGCATCACCGCCTCCGCGGCCCGCTACGGGCTGGACGATGCGCCGGCGTCGGCGCACAGCGATCGGCTGAGGCGCAGGGACGGTCTCGCGCACGGATTCCTGCGCGAGCCGCTCGAGGTATCCGAGCACTTGCGGGCTGCTGAACAGCAGGCGGCCACCGACGTAGACGTGCGGGATTCGGCCTGCCTTGGCTTGTCGGCGGAGGAGGTTCGGGCTGATGCCCATTTCCTGGGCCATCTCGTTGACGTTGCGGAATGCGGGCTCGGAAGCCATGGGTTCGTACCTCGAGGGGCGTAACCCGTTGACGGACCGCGCTGCGCAACCACGGCAGCGCAGCGGCCCGGGAACGGGTCGAAGCTGCCTCGGGGTGCCTGCCGGGTGGTTGTCGGGTGTTGCCGTCCCAACGCATCGGGGCGGTACGAGCCGATTCCGGGCCTGCTGCGGGCTCGAGGGCGGCGCTAGGGCAGGTCGCCCGCTTGTGCTCGTCGGGTGGTACTCGGGTGTTGCCGGCCCCCATTGACGAGGGCGGTACGAGCCGGAACCGGGCCGCTATCCAAACGGGCGGCCTGGGCCGCTGGGTCGAAAGGTAACACGCCTTGTCACGTGTGATCAACGATTGGCCGCGCGATTCGTGCGCGATAGCGAACGGTCATTTCCGGTCATTCATGGCACGCATGTTCGCAGTACCGTACGGTCCGAAAACAACAAAAGCCCAGGTCGACCGGGCCAAGGCCGACCGCAAACCGGCCCCACTGGTGGTGTTCCGGTGCAGGTGCCGGCGCACCGTCGCCGAGGTGTGGGACACCGTCGAGGGTCCCTTGTGGGTATCGAGTCG
>JALHRH010000692.1 GCA_022841565.1 Mycobacterium sp.
CATCTGGATCGGACTGCCCGCACTGGCCATCTCGCTGATCGGACTGGCCGTGCGGCGCCGGCTGACCGAGCGTCGCCCGGAGGACGCAACGTGACGGCGTGCCTTGCTCCGCGACCGCGGTCCCTCCCCTGGAGTGGCTGACCCTGATGGACAATCGGCTGATTGCTCTGTGCGTCGGCAACGCCATCATCGGCACCGGCACGATGCTCGTGCCGGGAATGCTTCCCGTGCTGACCGCCGGATTGCAAGTGGACCTGCCCGCAGGCGGACGTCTGATCGCCGCGTTCGGGCTCACCGTGTGTGTTCTCACGCCGGTGCTCGCGGGCTGGCTGAGCCGCATCGACCGGCGCCTTCTGCTATCGGCGCTGCTGCTGCTTTTTTGCGCAGGTCATGCGGTGGCGGCTCTCGCCGACAGTTATGCCGTCGTGCTCGCGACGCGGGTGGCCTGCGCGATCAGCGCCGGTCTGTTCACGTCCCAGGCCGCGGGTGTCACGCGGCTTCTGGTTCCGCCGGAGCGGCAGGGTGCCGCGGTGGGATTTGTGTTTCTCGGATGGAGCATCGCCGCCGTCGCCGGCATGCCGCTGGGGGCGTGGATCGGGACGACCTTCGGCTGGCGCGCCGGGTTCGCGACCGTCGCCGCACTGTCTCTCGGCGCGATGATTTGGGTGTGGTTCGTCCTGCCCGGCGGGCTCCGTGTCGACCGGATCGATGCGCGGGCCTGGAAGGCGCTGGCCCGGAACATCCCGGTCCTCTCGGTCGTGGCGGTGACGGCCCTGCACTCGTCCGCACAGTTTGTCGTGTTTTCCTACTACACGCCCATCCTGGTGGAACGCACCGGCGCCGGCCCCGGCGGCGTCCCGGCGATGCTGGGGCTTTTCGGCCTCGCGGGCATCGTCGGCAACGTGGTGTCCATTCGCACGCTCGACCGGTTCGGCGTCGGTACGGTGGCCACGGCGACCATCGCCCTGATGGCCGCCGGGCAGGTGCTGATGCTTGCCGGCGGCTACGGCTG
>JALHRH010000693.1 GCA_022841565.1 Mycobacterium sp.
TGGGAGGCCGGGCTGGAGAAACTGCGCGCGAACAACTGGTTCGCGGACATCCAGTCGGACTTCCCGTTTCCGTTCTCGGTGATTCCGCCGGAGATCTCGTGGCAGATGGCCACCTGGACAGAAGTGCTGGGCGCGGTGGGTTTGCTGGTGGGTCTCGGGACCCGGTTCTGGGCGGTGTCGCTGTCCGTCCTCACCATCGTCGCCTGGGCGGCAGTCCACGCGGGCAACGGATACAACGTGTGCGACAACGGCTTCAAGCTGCCGCTCATCTATCTGGTGATGTTCGTGCCGCTCGCCTTGCGGGGCGCGGGCCTGCTGAGCGTGGATGCCCTGGTGGCACGGAAGTGGGGGGTCCGCTAGGAAGCGCAACCGCTGAATTGGGCGCGGCGAGCACGTCCGCGCCCAAGGGTTCTACCCCTTTCAGTCCAGCCGGAAGCGCACGGGCACGGCCAGATGAAACTCCCGACCGCGCAGCATGGCGGGGGGCTTCGGCAACGTCGAGAGAGTCACCACCTTGTTGACTGCCTCCAGGTCCAGCACCGTGTGGCCGCTGGACTTCACGAGCTTTGCCGACTTCACGGTGCCGTCGGCACCGATGGTCATGTTGACGCGGGCCGTACCCTCCCAGGCGTTCTGGAGGGCCTGAAGCGGATAGCGCTGGTCCCGGGCGATGCACCGCAACACGCCTGCGGTGTACTCACGCACTTCCTGTTCGTTGAACTGTTCGGGCGTCGCAAGGCGGGGGAGCGTGCCGGCGAGCAAACCTGCGCCCGCACCCCACGAGGACACCGCCGGGAGAGATAACAACAAAGCCACGAGGGCCGTACGGTACCGGATCATCGGAGGTCTCCTGTGACTGTGCGATCGCCGATTCCCGGACTGTTGCGCACACCGATGGGTCGTTTGACGTTTGCCCTGAGCCGACAGGGCAAACGTCAAGTGCTGCAAGCTTAACCCAATCCGCGGAGGGTTGGCAGGGGCCTCGAAATCCTCCCTGCCGCCTCCCCCGGG
>JALHRH010000694.1 GCA_022841565.1 Mycobacterium sp.
GTCTACACCGATGTCAAACGCCTCGATGGCGCCTTCAAGGATGCCCACAACTACATCGTCACCTGCGACACCATCGACGGCGATTGGTCTGACCCGACCTACGTCACCTCCTCCGGCTTCGACCCCTCGCTCTTTCACGACAGCGACGGGCGCAAATACTTCGTCAACATGCGCTGGAACCACCGCGGCAAGGGCACCGGGCTGAACCCCGCGAATGATCTCTTCGACGGGATCGAGTTGCAGGAGTGGCACCCCGAACGCGGGCTTCTGGGTGAGGTGACGACGATCTACACCGGCACCTCTCTTGGCCTGACCGAAGCGCCGCATCTTTTCCGGCGTGGCGACTATTATTACCTTACGACCGCCGAAGGTGGCACCGGCTACGACCACGCGGTCACGCTTGCCAGATCTTTTGCCATACGCGGGCCATACGTAACGCACCCCGAAAGCCATATCATCACGGCGCGGTTTTCGCCCGACAATCCGATCCAGCGCATGGGCCACGGCCAGTATGTCCAAGGCCACGACGGGCGGCATTGGCACAGCTACCTGTGCGGCCGTCCGCAGCAGGGGCCGCAGGGTCTGTTCTGCGCAACGGGCCGCGAAACCGGGCTTGCGGAAATGGTCTGGCGCGACGATTGGCTTTGGCTGAAAGGCGGCGGCCAGTTGCCGCCGACCACCATCGACCTGCCCGCCAGCCGCAATCCCTCCGCCCATGTGGAGCACGACTTCAGCGGCCCAACCCTGCCGACTGACTTCCAGTGGCTCCGCACCCCGCACCCCGAAGCCCGCCGGCAAGAGGAACCGGCGTATCAGGCCGAGGCTGATTTCCTGTGCGATCCGCCCAACTGGCAACGTGCAGCTGGTCTCATAACCTATTATAATCGCCACAAATTCCATGCAGCCCTGATCACCCGCGAAGCCGGCGAACGGGTCGTGACGCTGGTCTCGTGCGAAGGCGACTGGCCCGGTGAAGCGCTGACCTTCCACGGCCAGTTCCCGGTTGCC
>JALHRH010000695.1 GCA_022841565.1 Mycobacterium sp.
CTCGTTGCCCTCAACGCCCGTGATGCCGCCCAGCGCGGCGCCCGCATCATGACCCGCACCAAGGTCGTCACCGCTGAACGGCACGAAGATATCTGGCACATCACCACCGAAGGCCCCGGCGGCCGCGCCCACCACAAGGCCCGCGCGCTGGTCAACGCCGGCGGCCCATGGGTCGAGGACGTCATTCGCAACGTCGCCCGGATCAATTCCTCCGAAGGGGTGCGCCTCGTCCGTGGCAGCCATATCGTCACGAAAAAGCTGTTCGATCACGAGCGTTGCTATTTCTTTCAGGGCACCGATGGCCGCATCATCTTCGCCATCCCTTACGAACAGGATTTCACCCTGATCGGCACCACCGACAAGGACCACAAGGGCGCCCCGAAAGAAGCCGTCTGCACCGATGAGGAACGCGATTACCTGCTCGCCTTCGCGTCGCAATACTTCGCCAAACCTGTGACCAGGGATGATGTCGTCTGGACCTATTCCGGCGTCCGCCCGCTCTACAACGACGGGGCAAAATCGGCCACCGCGGCCACCCGCGACTACGTCCTCAGCCTTGACCAGACCGGCGCTCCGCTGCTCAACGTGTTCGGCGGCAAGATCACCACCTACCGCCGCCTCGCCGAAAGCGCGCTGGCCAAGCTTCACCCGTTCTTCCCGAAGGCGAAACCCGCATGGACGGCCCGCGTGCCGCTGCCGGGAGGCGATTTCCCGCATGATGGGGTGGCGGCGCTGACCGCGAAACTAAGCGCGCAATACCCGTTCCTTACGCCTTACTGGGCCGGGCGGATGATCCGCGCCTACGGCACCGACGCCTTCCTGATCCTCGGCAACGCCGGCACTCCTGCGGCGCTGGGCGCTGATTTCGGGGCCACCCTGACCGAGGCCGAAGTGCGCTGGCTGATGACGCGCGAATACGCGACGTCAGCCGCCGATGTGGTCTGGCGGCGCTCCAAGCTGGGGCTGCGGATGACCGAAGATGAGATCACGGCCCTGGACCGTTTCA
>JALHRH010000696.1 GCA_022841565.1 Mycobacterium sp.
CGGGGGCTGATGGCGCGCCCTGTGTCGTAGACGCCCGGGAGCCAGGCGATGCCGCGGTCCATACCGGCGAGCAAGGTCTTGCCGACATGGCTGTGGAGCAGGAATGTGTAGGTGTTGTCCGCACCCAGCCAGTGATAGCCGGCCAGCGTGAGCGGCAAGCCCACTTCGCGCGCGTAGGCGATCTGGGCGGTCAGCACCGCGGCGTGTCCGGCGAGCACCGAGGCGACGAGTGCGGCGGCCAGCACGCGAGCATCGGGGAGACGGTTGGCCAGGGTTCCGAGGGAGTCGAGACCGAGCGTCGCGAAGACCGTCGCCGCGGCCACCAGAACCAGGAATACGGAGCCGGCCGAAGTCGTATGCAGCAGCGGGTCCACCAGCCACTTGAGCAGGATCCGGAGGGACTCGGACTGCCCGGCGGCCACGGCCAGCGCGAGGCTGAGGCCGGCGAGACCCATGCACAGGCCGAATCGGATCCGGGGCGCGGCTTCGGTCCGCAGTCGTGGCAATGTGGCAGTGGTCATGGCGGCTTCAGAAAGTCGGGGTGGCCGACCAGGAGATTCCGGACGCGCTGTTCGTGATGGTCACCGCCCGGCCGGACTTGGTCGTGAAGCTGATCGTGTTGCCGCTGCACGCCATCTGTGTGGGGTCGGCGAACACGGCGGTGCGCAGCCCGGCGAGCGCGATGTAGTGGCCGCCCCAGGAAGTGCCATTCGGTCCGATCTGCGGATTGCTGTCGCATCTCACCATCTGGATGAGCGCCATGTCCGACGGCTGCTGATAGCCGACGTTCGCGATCAACATCTTCGAGAACATCAGCGACTGCGCGCTGGCGAGCGCACCCGTGAAGCTCTGGACCGCCGCCTTCTCCGCGTCTGCCGTGAGGTCAATGAAACGCGGCAGAGCGACGGCGGCGATGACACCGAGAATGACGATGACGACGACGAGCTCCACCAGGGTGAAGCCGCGTGCAAGGCGGGGGGGCATGGGACGGCACTTCCGGAATGA
>JALHRH010000697.1 GCA_022841565.1 Mycobacterium sp.
AAGCAGCGCCTGCGACCCGACCGAACCCGCGCCAAGCAACTGCCAGACCGGCTTTGCCGGCGGGTTCTCCGCCTCGACCCGGCGCTTTTCAGCCAGACCAAGGGCGGTGTAGTCAACGTGCTTCAGCGATGACAGACCGGCGCGCGGTCTGGCTTTCGGGCACCCCCAGAAAGGCCCCAATGCACCAAGGCGCTGATTGATCGCGGCGGCCACGTCAAAGCGGTTGTTGGCATTGTCGGGTGCATCCTCGATCTCGGTGGCGATCCAGGCGTGCAGGTCGCGGGCCGAGGCCGTTCCGGTCAACCGCCTGGCGAGGCCGGCCGGATAGCCCATCGGAAAGTCAAACCCGACCAGTTGCCGCCCGCCCTCCGCCAGAAGGGCGCGCAAGACGGTTTCCGCTTCGGCCCGAGTGCGGTGGTAGGTTTGCGTCTCGCGCCCGGCCTCGCAGATGCCGATCCAGATCGCGTCCTTGCTGGCCTGCTGCGGGCTGCGGCAGGACCGGCCGGACCAGTCCACGATCACCACCCGGTCAAACCGCAAATCCGACCTCGCGCAAGATGAAATCTGCGACTGCCTTGGTATCGTTCAGATCCAGAACCGGCACCGTCAGATTGCCCAGCGCCACATCCGTCGCTACTGCCCGCACCAGGGGATCGCCCGGCTGGATCAACGCCTGCCCGGTTTCGGCGCGCCATACCTCGACCTTGGGATGTGCGTCACGCTTGTAGCCCTCGACGAGGACAAGGTCGACGGGAGCAAGTCGCGCCAGAATGGCCGGAAGTTCCGGCTCGGGTCCGCGGTGCTCGACCATCAGCGCAAAACGGTCGGCCGAGGCCAGCACCACTTCGCGCGCTCCGGCCGCCCGGTGGCGGAAGCTGTCCTTGCCGGGTTGGTCGAGGTCAACCGCGTGATGCACATGCTTGACGGTCGAGACTGAAAATCCCCGTCCGGTGATATCGGCCACAAGCCGCTCCATCAGACCGGTCTTGCCGGAGTTCTTCCA